>JAAYNM010000072.1 GCA_012520815.1 Clostridiales bacterium | reverse complement strand
TTGTCACTTTAATTATACCAAACAAAGAGTCTGGATTCCTTATATTTTGGGCATTTTTTGAAAGTTGTTTATTGTAAAACTGATAAAATCCGCAGTTGTGGATAAAACTGCGGAAACTCAAGGATTTAGGTAAAACTTGCGCAATATGTGTATTTAAAGGGAAAACTTACTTAACAAGTATTTGCAATACTGATGAATATGTTGTAATATATTGTAATACTAGACTTTTGATGGATACAAGGAGGCACACCACTATGGAAGAAAAAGAAGTGGTATCAAAAAATTTTATAGAAATGGCTATTGAAAAGGATATTGAAGAAGGCGTTTATGATCATATCACAACACGTTTTCCACCAGAACCTAATGGATATCTTCATATAGGACATGCTAAATCCATTCTTTTAAATTATGGACTTGCTAAAAAGTATAACGGGAAATTCAATATGAGATTCGACGATACAAATCCTACTAAAGAAAAGACAGAATTTGTTGAATCGATAAAAGAGGATGTTTTATGGTTAGGAGCCAATTGGGAAGATAGATTGTTTTTTGCATCGAATTATTTTGATCAGATGTATGAAGCAGCGGTAAAACTTATAAAAAAGGGCAAAGCATATGTGTGTGATTTAAACCCTGAGGAAATCAGAGCGTATAGAGGAACACTAAGCGAGCCGGGTAAAGATAGTCCTTATAGAGAGAGAACAGTTGAAGAAAACCTGATTCTTTTTGAGGATATGCGTGCAGGTAAGTGTGAAGATGGAGAAAGAGTTCTTCGAGCTAAGATTAATATGGCATCTCCAAATATGAACATGAGAGATCCGATTATTTATAGAGTTGCACATATGACTCATCACAATACAGGAGATAAGTGGTGCATTTATCCTATGTATGATTTTGCCCATCCTATTGAAGATGCAATAGAAGAGGTTACACATTCTATATGTACATTAGAATTCGAGGATCATAGACCACTTTATGACTGGGTTGTAAGAGAGTTAGAATATGAGATGCCGCCAAGACAGATTGAATTTGCAAAATTATATCTTACTAATGTTATTACAGGAAAGAGATATATTAAAAAGTTGGTTGAAGATGGCATTGTTGATGGTTGGGATGATCCAAGATTAGTTTCAATTAGTGCATTGCGTAGACGAGGATTTACTCCAGAATCTATTAGAAACTTTGTTGAATTATGTGGTGTTTCTAAGGCCAATAGCTCTGTGGATTATGCTATGCTTGAGTATTGTATTAGAGAAGATTTAAAACTTAAGAAGTCAAGAATTATGGCAGTATTAGATCCGATTAAGTTAATAATAGATAATTATCCAGAGGATACTATCGAATATATGGATGCGAATAATAACCAGGAAAATCCAGAACTTGGCTCACGTAAAATACCATTTGGAAAAGAGTTATATATTGAAAGAGATGACTTTATGGAAGAACCTCCTAAGAAGTATTTTAGACTTTTTCCAGGAAATGAAGTGCGTCTTATGAACGCGTATTTTGTGAAATGTGAGAGTTTTGTTAAGGATGCAGATGGAAAGATAATTGAAGTTCATTGCACATATGACCCAGAGACAAAGAGCGGTAGTGGATTTACAGGAAGAAAAGTTAAGGGAACTATTCATTGGGTTTGTGCTAAAACAGCAGTAGAAGCTGAAGTTAGATTGTATGAAAATATTGTGGATGAAGAAAAAGGAAAACTTAATGAAGATGGTTCACTCAATCTCAATCCAAACTCATTACAAATTCTAAATAAATGTTATATAGAGCCTACAGTTGCAGATGCAAAGGCTTTTGATAGCTTTCAGTTTGTACGTCAGGGATATTTCTGTGTAGATTGCAAAGATTCTACCCCGAAACACCTAGTTTTTAACAGGATTGTTTCATTAAAGAGTTCTTTCAAAATCGAAAAATAGCAATAAATGAGGTGATAAGATGGCAGAGAATAATATGTTCTCCAGTCTTGAAAAAATAGGCTTAGGTATGCTTTCGGATATGAATTTATATGAAGAAGATTCCCCAAAGGCAAATAATCTATTACAAAAGACAACTACAGAAAGTAAGAAAGCATCAGAAGCAGATGCAGTGTTCGATAAAACTTATAAATGTCCAGTTTGTGACTATGATTTTAAAGTTAAGTCCATTAGAGCTAGAAAGGCAAGAATGATTGGAGCAGATATTGATTTGCGTCCAAGATATGAAGATGTTGATCCGATAAAGTATGATGCAATTGTGTGTAATCATTGTGGATATGCGTCCCTTAGTAGATTTTTCACCCATATTTCCGCACCACAAATAAAACTTATACGCACCAATATTACTCCATTTTTTAAGGGTGTGGATGATAAGTGCGATAGCTATTCGTATGATGAAGCCGTGATGAGGCATGAATTGGCTCTTGCCAATGCATTTGTAAAAAAAGGTAAAGCGAGTGAAAAGGCATATACTTGTTTAAAACTTGCTTGGCTGAAAAGAGGAAAGGCCGAAAACATACCAGCTGATACTGAGAATAGAAGCGAGGTCATTCAAACTCTTAAGGCAGAAGAAAAGCAATATATAAGTAAGGCCTATGAAGGGTTTAGTGTTGCTATGAGCAAGGAGATATTCCCGATTTGTGGAATGGATGAATGGACATACATTTACTTGGTTTCAGCGTTGGGATACGAATGTGAGGACTATGCTAGATCTTTAAAACTTTTATCTGATCTTGTTGTTTCAAAGGCGGCATCCCCTAAATTGAAGGATAAGGCTAGAGAACTTAGAAAACTAATGCAGAATAAAATTTAAGAGAGGGTAAGTATGGCTGAAAAATTATATACTATACCGGTTAATGAGGTATTTGAAAAAAAATGTGAGTGCCCTATATGCGAAATCTACCATACGTTGGAAAAAAGCGCTCTAGAATTTACTATGGGTCCTAGTTATATGGAAGATGATATACGGGCAATGACGGACGCTACTGGCTTTTGTAAGATTCATAGTGAAAAACTTTTGAAGATGAATAATCGTTTGGGTATGGCATTGATACTAAAAACTCATACAGATAAAATAAACAAAGATATATCAAAAATGTCGGCTTCACTTAAAGCGGGTGGAATGTTTAAAAAGGCCGATAATTCAGAAATGTTAAATTACATTCAGAAATTAAATAGTTCTTGTTTTATTTGCAATAGGATAGAGGATGTATTTAATAGATATATTGCTACAGTGTTTTACCTGTGGAAAAGCGATGAAAGTTTCAAAGAGAAATTCTTGAATTCACAGGGTTTTTGTATGGAGCATTTTGGTTTACTTGTTGAAAAGGCAGGGAAGGAACTTAGTGGAAAAACACAGGAAGAATTCCTAGAGGTGCTTTCAAAACTTTATAATGATAATATGCAACGTATCAATGAGGATTTAGCATGGTTTATCAACAAATTTGATTATAAATATAAGGATGAACCATGGAAGAATGCGAAAGATTCAGTTCCTAGGGCATTAATAAAACTAAATGGTTTAGTACTAGAAGAGGAACAATAAAGTAAATAGATTAGAAAGAACCAATAAAAAATAAAAGGTCATATTGATTAGATAAACACTAATCTATATGACCTTTTTGATACGTACATAATAAATATTAATCTGACAAAAGAAAATCAAATTACTCAGCGGAGTTCTCAGATGTTACTTTTGCTTCTTCTTTGGTACTTTTCTTAGATGATTTGTTCTTTGCATTGCTGGATGTGTCGTCAGATTCTTCTGATAATACAGA
Organism: Clostridiales bacterium; assembly: GCA_012520815.1. Taxonomy (GTDB): domain Bacteria; phylum Bacillota; class Clostridia; order Lachnospirales; family Lachnospiraceae; genus SVEL01. The sequence continues at coordinate 37,402 of JAAYNM010000072.1, read as the reverse complement.
ATCAACAACTTCGGTTTCTAAAGGAATTGCTGTATAGCCTCTGTCTTCTGTATCGTCTGTGAAATCATCGTCGAAATCTTCATCATCAAAATCGTCGAAATCATCAAAATCATCACTGCCAGACTTATACATGTTATAGAGTGCAACAGCACCAGCACATGCAGCAGTTGCTAGAGCTGCAAAAGTAACAAATTTAAAGAATTTTTTAGCCATATGAACCTCTTTCTCATAGTGAATCTATGTTGTAATTATTCTTATATATATTGTAATACTATTTTGCTCAAAAATAAAGAACTAATCTATAAAAATTATAAAAATAAACTAATATTTTAAAGATTAATGAAAATAGCCAAGAAATGTATTGAATGCTGTAAAAATAGCAACCCTTGACAAAGATTTTTAAAATGGTATAATCCACTTTATAAAAAAGATAAAACGATGATGAGACGAGTAAGTAGTATTAAAGGATTCAGAGAGGAATGCATTTGCTGAGAGCATTTTATCCCGTATATTACTGAAGACTACCTCTGAGTGACTCCAATCCAGTCCGGTGACGCCGTTATCGTCCAATGAGTGTTTAGCATCAGCTATTCATACGGGTGGAACCGCGGTATATTATCGCCCCGCATATACTTATGTATATGTGGGGCTTTTTTATGTACTAGGAAAATATTACCTAGACTCATAAGTATAACAAAAAAATAAGGAAAAGAAAGGATTAACTATGAAAATAACATTAAAAGATGGATCAGTAAAAGAATATGAACAGGCGATGTCAATTTATGAAATAGCAGTAGATATTAGCGAAGGACTTGCACGTGCAGCATGCGCAGGAGAATTAGATGGCAAGGTGGTAGATCTAAGAACTTTGGTTGAAACAGATTGCCAACTAAGCATTTTGACTTTTAATGATGAGGCAGGAAAGGCAGCTTACAGACATACTGCGTCCCATGTATTGGCAGAGGCGGTTAAAAGAGTATTTCCAGATGCTAAGCTTGCTATTGGACCATCAATAGATACAGGATTTTATTATGATTTTGAACATACTCCATTTTCAAGGGAAGATCTTGATAAAATTGAAGCAGAAATGAAAAAAATCATCAAAGAAAATGCTGCCATTGAAAGATATACATTACCAAGACAAGAAGCTATTAAATTTATGGAAGAAAAGAATGAGCCATACAAGGCTGAACTTATTCGCGATTTACCAGAGGATGCAGAAATTTCCTTCTATTCACAGGGAGAATTTACAGACCTTTGTGCAGGTCCTCATCTTATGAAAACTGGTGCAATAAAGGCATTTAAACTTATTTCATCTTCAGGGGCGTATTGGAAAGGTAATTCGGACAATAAGATGCTTTCAAGAATATACGGAACAGCCTATACAAAAAAAGAAGAACTTAAGGAATACTTAGCATATTTAGAAGATGTTAAAAAACGTGATCATAACAAACTTGGTCGTGAAATGGAATTGTTCACTACAGTAGATGTTATAGGACAGGGACTCCCCCTTATAATGCCAAAGGGCGAAATTATAATCCGTACAATGCAAAGATGGATTGAAGATGAAGAAGAGAAGCGCGGTTATGTGAGAACAAAGACACCTCTTATGGCTAAGTCTGATTTATATAAAATTTCTGGACATTGGGATCATTATAAAGATGGAATGTTTGTTCTTGGGGATGAGGAAGCTGATAAAGAAGTTTTTGCACTCCGTCCAATGACATGTCCATTCCAGTATTATGTATACAAATCAAGTCAAAAGAGCTATAGAGATCTTCCAATAAGATATGGAGAAACATCTACATTATTTAGAAATGAAGATTCAGGTGAAATGCATGGGCTTACAAGAGTTCGTCAATTTACAATTTCTGAAGGACATTTAGTTGTTAGACCAGATCAAATGGTTGAGGAGTTCAAAGGATGTATTGCACTTGCTAAATATTGTCTTGAGACACTTGGTGTTGAAGAAGATGTAACATATCATTTATCAAAGTGTGATCCGAATAACCGCGAGAAATATATTGGCGAGCCAGAAGTGTGGGAAGAAACAGAAGGTCATATCCGTGGAATATTGCAGGAATTAGGTGTTGATTTTACAGAGGAAATAGGTGAGGCAGCTTTCTATGGTCCTAAAGTAGATATAAATGCTAAGAATGTATACGGCAAGGAAGATACAATGATTACAATTCAATGGGATGCACTTCTTGCTGAACAGTTTGATATGTATTATGTGGATCAAAATGGAGATAAGGTTCGTCCTTATATTATTCATAGAACATCTATAGGATGTTACGAAAGAACACTTGCATGGTTAATTGAAAAGTATTCAGGATTATTTCCAACATGGCTATGTCCAGAGCAGGTTAGAGTTTTACCTATTTCAGAAAAATATGCTGAATATGCCCAAAAAGTTAATCAGGAACTAAGAGATAATGGAATTAGAAGTTCAGTGGATAATCGTTCAGAAAAAATTGGATTTAAGATTAGAGATTCCAGACTTAACAGAGTTCCATATATGGTTGTTGTTGGACAAAAGGAAGAGGAAGAAGGCAAGGTATCAGTAAGAAGTAGATTCTTAGGTGATGAAGGAATGAAGGACTTAAATGAATTTGTATCTGATATTTGTAAAGAGATTAGAACAAAGCAGATTCGTAAAATAGAAGTTACAGAAGAAGGAAAGTAAGATGGATAATTTCTTATTCAGTCTCAATGCTACGTTACCAATATTTTTGGTTATTGTGGTAGGATATGTATTTAAAAGAACAGGTATGTTGGGGGAAGGATTTATAAATTCAGCCAATAAGTTTAACTTTAATGTGACATTGCCATGTCTTTTAGTTACAGATTTAATGAGCTGTGATATAAGAAATAATTTTCAAGGTAAATATTTGCTGTACTGTTTTGCAACTACTATTATATGTATTATTGTTATCTGGACTATTGCAAAGATAGTGATAAAGGATAAGACAATTATAGGAGAGTTCGTTCAGGGCTCTTATAGAGGAAGTGCTGCAGTACTAGGAATTGCACTTATTCAAAATATTAAGGGGGACTCAGGAATGGGTCCCCTTATGATAGTAGGTTCAGTTCCACTGTACAATGCTTTTGCTGCCATAATTCTAACACTGGAAGCCCCAGAAAATGATGGAAGCAAGCCATTTGGTGAAACATTAAAAAAAGCACTTATTAAAGTATGTAAGAACCCAATGATTATAAGCATTTTGTTGGGAGTGCTTTTATCATATTTTAATATTGGTTTTCCTATTGTTGTGGATAAGACAGTGAATATGTTAGCAAAGATTACAACTCCGCTAGCATTAGTTACTATTGGAGCGGCTTTTGAAGGGGCTAAAGCCTTAAAAATGCTAAAACCTACCATAGTTGTATCAACTATCAAACTTATAATTCAACCTATGATATTCCTGCCAATAGCTGTTTTTATGGGATTTAATTCAGAAGAAATTATAGCACTGCTTATTATGTATGGTGCACCAACTACAGCATCTTCTTACATAATGAGCAGGAACATGAACCACGAAGGAACACTCTCTTCTAGTATTATCGTGTTGACTACATTAATGTCAGCGGTAACAGTTACGTTTTGGATATTTGTGTTGAGAACATTTAACGTTATATAAAAAAGGAACTGCTACACAATTAGTATATGTGTGTAACAGTTCCTTTTTGATTTCTAATCTAACATTTAATCTTGATACATCTTTCTGAATTCACTAGGAGTCATATTATATCTTTTTTTAAAGAGTCGATTGAAATAACTTAAGTTGTCAAAACCAGACTCAAGGGAAATGGCTAAAATAGAAGAAGTTGAAGAAATGAGTAGTCTAGAAGCCATTGTAATTCTATAATTGTTTAAGTACTCGATGAAGGATACATCCATATTTGATTTGAAAAACTTCATAAAATGGGATTGTGAAAATCCGCATAATTCAGACATCTCTTCAATGGATATAGCATTTGCATAATTGTTTTCTACATATTTAATAATAAGTTTGATCTTGTCTAAAGATTTTCTTTTCTTCACTGGAATAGTAATCTTTGGGATGTTATTAAAAATAGCAGAAAAGAAGCTAAATAGGCAACCCTTGATTGCAAGCTCATAAGCCTTTGGAAAGGTTTTGCATATCTCGTCTATATCATTTAAACAGTGGGCTAAACGATCATAATAATCACAGGTGTCACGATTTAAAATACTAGGTAATTGGATTAAACGCTTATTCATTGGCGTAAAATAATTATTATTGCAAATGTCATCATGTTTTGCTACTAGCAAATCCATTGAAAATATCATGTTTTCATATTCCATAACATTGATGCCTTCCTGCTCTATTGAATGAAGTTGTCCAGGGAGAATTAGAACGATATCTCCAGAATTCACCTCATAGTATTCAAGATCTATAGAAATAAGTCCCTTGCCTTTTTTTACATAAATTATCTCAAATTCATTATGCCAATGATTTGGAACACATGTAAAATCAATGGGAATAGAACATACATATGTAACATATGGGAATTGCGATTCACCATGAGTTTTTTTCTCTTCGTAATTTTCATATTCTAAGATATTCATTACTTTTTATTTACCCTAAACCCTTTCTGTGTCATAAAAATGACATCAAACATCTAAAAGAAATTGATAGTATTATATTATACAATATGGTATAATTGCAAGGCAATTGTTATGGATTAATCATTTTTTTGATATAATCGTTTATAATTATTATTTTTGAAAATCAGGAGGCATATATGGCACAAGAACCTTGGTGGAAAAAAGCAGTAATTTATCAAATTTATCCAAGAAGTTTTATGGATAGTAATGGTGATGGGATTGGAGATTTAAGAGGCGTTATTGAAAAATTAGACTATCTTAGTTGGCTTGGCGTTGATGCCATATGGCTCTCACCAGTATATAAATCACCTAATGATGACAATGGTTACGACATTTCAGACTATACGAATATAATGGATGAGTTCGGAACTATGGAGGACATGGATGAACTTATAGTTAAAGCAGAAGAAAAGGGTATTCATATTATTATGGATATGGTATTTAATCATACATCAGATGAACATCAATGGTTTGTTGAATCCCGTAAGTCAAAGGATAATCCCTATAGAGATTATTATATATGGAGAGATCCAGTGGATGGACATGAACCAAATGAATTGGGGTCAGTATTTAGTGGCTCAGCTTGGGAATTTGATGAGGAAACTGGACAATACTTCTTGCATTTCTATAGTAAGAGACAGCCAGATTTAAATTGGGAAAATGAGAATGTTCGTAAGGGTATGGCAGATGTTGTTAAATTTTGGTTAGATAGAGGAGTCTATGGATTTAGACTTGATGTTATAGAGATGTTAGGTAAGGTTCCAGATGAAATGATTGGAGCTAATGGGCCAAAACTACACGATTATATTAAAGAATTGTATGAAGATGGATTTAACTCTACAGGTAAAGGTGAGGAAATAGTCACCATTGGAGAGTGCTGGTCCGCTGATATAGATATTGCATCTAAATATACTAATCCTGAAAATAAAGAACTTTCGATGGTATTCCAGTTTGAACATAGCTCATTAGATGAAGTACCAGGAAAAGGTAAATGGGAATTAGCCCCGTTGAAATTACAGGCGTTAAAGGATGTGTTTGAAAAATGGCAGATTCGATATGATAAAGGCTGGAATGCATTATTCTGGGATAATCACGATTTACCAAGAATAGTATCTAGATTCGGAAATGATAAGGAATATAGAGTAGAAAGTGCTAAGATGTTAGCTTTGCTATTACACGGTATGAAAGGTACTCCTTTTATTTTCCAGGGTGAAGAAATTGGTATGACCAATGTTGCCTTTGATACTATAGATAAGTACAAAGATATTGAAATTATTAATATGTATAATGAAAAGATTAATCAAGGAATCAGCCATGAAAAGATTATGGAATCGATTTATGCAAAGGGAAGAGATAATGCTAGAACTCCAATGCAGTGGGATAACTCAAATAATGCAGGCTTTACCACGGGAACACCATGGATTGATGTAAATACGAATTTTTCGTCAATAAATGTAAAAAAAGACATAGAAGAAACAAATTCGGTATTGCATTTTTATAGGAATTTGATTAGAATTAGAAAGAATGATGTCTGCATTCAGAAGGGCAATTACCAGTCTATGATGAAGGATGATGAAGATGTATTTGCGTATACACGTACATTTGAAGACATGAAAATATTAGTTGTATGTAATTTCCATAATTGCACGAAGGATATTAATATCAATATGGATACAAAAGAAGTATTGATTTCTAATTACGATAATGAAAAAATCGACCTTAGAAATCTTAAACTTAGACCATATGAGGCTATTATGTGTCGTATTTGATAGAATTGTATTAGAAAATAATAATATCATACAAGAATAGCTGTTTGGATGATATTATAATGCTAGTGTTTTAAGGAAAAAAACGTAGCTATATTATAAAACCATTTTATGAGGAGGTAACTATGTTACAGGAATTTTGCAACAAGAAGTACGGAAAAGCTATTGGTGATTGTTCAAATGAAGAAATCTATGTGGCTCTTCTTGAGATGACAAAGGGAATGGCAGAAGGTAAGGTTAGCAACGAAGGGAAGAAGAAAGTATATTACATTTCGGCTGAGTTCCTTATTGGAAAGCTTTTATCAAACAACTTAATTAATCTTGGTATCTTTGGTGATATTAAGAAAGAATTAGAAGAAAACGGAAAAAGTATCTATGATATAGAAGAAATCGAGCCAGAACCATCACTTGGTAATGGTGGTCTTGGTAGACTTGCAGCTTGTTTTATTGATTCAATGGCAAGCCTTGGTTTAAATGGCGATGGTATTGGTCTTAACTATCATTTAGGTTTATTTAAACAGGTATTAGCTGATGGTAAGCAGAAAGAAACACCAAATCCTTGGATTGAAGAGGAAAGCTGGCTTACAAAGACAGATGTAACATATGACGTTGAATTCGGCGATTGTGTTGTAAAGTCTAGACTTTATGATATTGATGTTACTGGTTATGAAAATAGAACAAACAAGCTTCACTTATTTGACATCGAATCAGTAGATGAATCAATTGTTAAGGGTGATTCAATCAACTTTGATAAAGAAAACATTGAGAAGAATTTAACATTATTCTTATATCCAGATGATAGTGATGAAGCTGGTTTATTACTTAGAATTTATCAGCAGTATTTTATGGTTTCAAATGGTGCTAGACTTATCCTTGATGAATGTAAGGCTAAAGGTTCTAACCTCCATGACTTATATGAATATGCTGCAATCCAAATCAACGATACACATCCATCAATGATTATTCCTGAATTAATCAGATTATTAACAGCTGAAGGCATTGATACTGACGAAGCTATTGAAATCGTATCAAAGACATGTGCATACACAAATCATACAATTCTTTCTGAAGCACTTGAGAAATGGCCAATGAGCTTCTTAGAGAAAGTAGTTCCACAGTTAGTTCCAATTATCAAGGTTCTTGATGAAAAGATTAGAGCTAAATTTGATGATAAGTCAGTATACATCATTGACGAAACGAATAGAGTTCATATGGCACATATGGACATCCATTACGGACATAGTGTAAATGGTGTTGCTTATCTCCATACAGAAATCTTAAAGGATTCAGAACTTAACAATTTCTATAAGATTTATCCAGAAAAATTCAATAATAAGACAAACGGCATTACATTTAGAAGATGGCTATTACACTGTAATGAAGGTCTTGCTCAATATATCGAAAGCCTTATTGGACCAGAATTTAAGAAAGATGCAATGGAACTTAAGAAGTTAGAGCAGTTTGCTGATGACGAAACAGTTCTTAATAAATTATATGACATTAAGAAAGAAAACAAGGTTGTATTTAAAGACTACCTTAAAGCTACACAGGGTATTGATATTGACGAAAACTCAATATTTGATATTCAGGTAAAGAGACTTCACGAGTACAAGAGACAACAGATGAATGCTTTATATGTTATCAATAAGTATCTTGAAATCAAGAAGGGCAATAAGCCAGCTACACCAATCACAGTAATCTTTGGTGCAAAGGCTGCTCCAGCTTACATTATTGCTAAGGATATCATCCATTTGATTATATGTTTACAAAACCTTATTAATAATGATCCAGAAGTAAGCCCATACCTTAAGGTTGTTATGATTGAAAACTACTGTGTATCTAAGGCTGCTAAGTTAATCCCAGCTTGTGATATTTCAGAACAGATTTCACTTGCTTCTAAAGAAGCATCTGGTACAGGTAACATGAAGTTTATGTTAAATGGTGCTGTAACACTTGGTACTATGGATGGTGCGAATGTTGAAATCGCAGAATTAGTTGGCGAAGAAAACATCTATACATTTGGTGAAAGCTCAGATGAAGTAATAGCACATTATGAAAAAGCAGATTATGTTTCAAACGATTACTACACAAAAGATGCACAGATTAAAGAATTAGTTGACTTTATCGTTTGTCCAGAGATGTTAAAGATTGGCGATGAGGAAATGCTTACAAGACTTCATAAAGAACTTATTGTTAAAGATTGGTTCATGACATTACTTGATATTAAGGATTACATTAAGACAAAGGAAGTTGCTCTTAATGATTACAATGATAAAAAGGCTTGGTCAAGAAAAGCTCTTATGAACATTGCAAATGCAGGATTCTTCTCATCAGACAGAACAATTGCTGAATACAACAAGGATATTTGGAAACTTAACTAGCTTATGTAAACAAACCAATAAAGAAATTATAAGCTCTGCTAGAAATAGCAGGGCTTATTTTATGAACAAAATGTTAATTTTTTTAGAAGAGACGAGTTTATCTTGAAAAATCAACATAAATAACTTATAATTTATACAAATCATAAAAAAGTGACATAATGGTGGTATGCATGTATAGAATTCTATTAGTAGATCCTGATAAAGATAGTAGAGATTTATCAGTGAATATAATAAAAAATATGGGCTTTGATATAGCTCTACAAAGTGTCGCATCATATGATGCGGCTATTGAATTTGCCGCCAATGGCTGTGTAGATATACTTATTACAGAGATTAAGGTGGAAGGAATAGATGGATTTTCATTAGTAAATGAGCTTAAATCTATAAATGAAAATATTAGATTTATAGTATTGAGTACTAGCAATGAATTTAATGATGTAAAGAGGGCTATTAAGGCTGGCGCAACAGATTACCTACATAAACCGGTAGATAAAAAAGAACTTATAGAAGCCGTTAGTGCGGCTTTAGAACAGTGTGAGGAAGCTAAGTATATAAGTGAACAAAAAGAAATAAAGACAGAATTTGTATATGAATATGTTCTTTTGAGCATGTTGTATGGCAAGAAATTTGGGGATATACATATAGAGAACGGAAGTCAATTTAGCGAGTCAGATTTCGATGTATATGGAAGAATTCTCTTGCTAGAGTTTGAAAACGAATTCTTTGATAAATCCCAGGAAGATTTTGTAGAGAAGATTAATGCTTTGTTTAATGATGAAAAGATTATTGCTCATTATTTGAATTTGAATGCAAACCAATCAGTTATTCTCTTTGATAGAACTATGGAAAATAGCATGGATGAAGAGGGATGGCTTAAGTTAGCAACAAAGATTCAAAGAAAGATTGAGACAAAGCATGCTAGCAAATGTTGTGTAGCTGTGTCATCACAAGTGGGTGATGGAGTAACCCTGTCTGATGCGATGGAAGAAGTAGAAGAACTTATGGAAGGAAAATTCTATGAGAGCAAGACAAAAGTGTTTGCTAAACAAGCAAAAGAAGAATCACCAGTATTTGTGCAGGCAGATGATGATACGATTGTAAAACGTATCCGTCAAGATATAAAACTAAAAGATGTGGATGACTTGAAGAAAAACTTCCAGTTGCTTTGGGAAAGGTATGGGAGTAAGACTAATTTATCACAGATTTATATTAAGTTTGTTTTTTCGAATATACTTAAGGAGTTTTATGAAGCATTACCTAGTGTAGGCGAATTGGAACTTAATGATGAAATTGATACATTATATCGTTCCCAGGACTTAAGTGCTGTACGAGAGATAATGGAGAAAAACATTAGTCGTCTGGAAGAAACTTTTAAGATAAATCCTCAGTCAGTTCACAGAGAAGTCGAGTGTGTAAAGCAATATATATATAACCATTATGGTGAAGAGATTGGTGTGGAGCAGTTGGCGGGTATGGTATATATGGCTCCTAGCTATTTGAGTTGTGTGTTCAAGAAAGAAACGGGGCAAAATCTTAGCAAATTTATTAAGGCATATCGTATGGAAAAGGCTAAGGAGATGCTTGAGAATTCCCACAAAAAGATTGTAAACATAAGCAATGAAGTTGGTTATCCTAATGTATCGTATTTCTGTCAAAGCTTTAGGGAGTATTATGGGGTAAGTCCTCAAAAGTATAGAAATGTTGGAGAAAATAGCATAGTGGCGATTGAAGAATAGTAGAGTTTTTAGTATTAATTGACATATTTTATAAAAAACGAACATTAAAATGTTCGTTTTTTTGTATAAATGTTATATCTGTTTAAAAAAAACAACACGTTTCTAATATTTATGATATATACTTTTTGAGATCTAAAACATATAATAAGATAGTAACGAACAATCAGCATGAAATGCGATTGAAAATAGGAGGAAATAAAATTATGAAATCAAGAAAATTAACTGCACTTTTAATGACAACAGCATTATGTGCAACAGCTCTTTTCGGATGTGGAGATGACGAAAAAGACACTACAACAAAGGCTCCATCAGGAAACGAACCAGCGGTTGAAGATGAAGAAATTACAGCAACTATCAAAGTTTGGTCTCCATCAGAAGATCAGGCTCCAGACCAGGGTGAATGGTTACAGACGATGTGTGAACAATTCAACACAGATCATCCAAAGTGGACACTTACATTTGAATATGAAACATGTTCAGAAGGCGATGCTGGTCAGACTGTTTCTCAGGATCCTTCAGCAGCAGCAGACGTTTATATGTTCGCTAGTGATCAGTTAAAGACTTTAGTAAATGCTCAGGGTATTGCTAAGTTAGGTGGGGATGTTGCTACATATATCCAGGATACAAATGATCAGGCACTTGTTGACTCTGTAACATATGATGGTGCTATCTACGGTATTCCTTTCACAACAAACCTTTGGGTTATGTACTATGACAAATCTGTATTCTCAGAAGAAGATGTTAAGTCTCTTGATACAATGTTAACAAAGGGTAAAGTAGCATTCCCTATTGAAGATGCTTGGTATGTTCAGTCATTCTTCCTTGCTTCAGGTTGTACATTTGGTCCAGATGATGCTCCGGCTATCAATCTTGGTGGAGAAAATGGTGCAGTAGCAACTAAGTACATGATCGATTTAGTAGCTAACCCTAACTTCACACATACAGGAAATGCAGCTGAGGCTATTGGTAAGTTACAGGATGGAGAAGTTAACGCAGCATTCTCTGGTTCTTGGGATTTAGATAATGCAAAAAAGTTCCTTGGTGATAACTTTGCAATTGCAGCTATTCCTTCAATCGATGTTGAATCAGGCAGTGGACAGTTACAGGCTTTCGCTAGTTCAAAAGCTATCGCTGTTAACCCTAACACAAAGAACATGGAAGTTTCAGTTGCTCTTGCTAAGTACCTTGCTTCTGAAGAAGCACAGAAGTCTCATTATGAGTTAAGAGGAGTTGTTCCTTGTAACACTGCTTTACTTGAAGATCCAGAAGTTTCAAATGATCCTTTATTTATCGCTCAGAATGAAACATTCAACAACTGCTCTATTATCCAGCCAGCTTACTTAACAAGTGACAACTACTGGACACCAGCTGCGGACTTTGCTAAAGCAATTACATCAGGTGCTGTTACAGCAGATAATGCACAGGAAAAAGTTGACGAATTCAATACTCAAATGAACGATAATTTAGACTAATTTTTAATTAGTGAATTATCAATTAATTATTGATTTATAATATTAATTTTATTTAGTAATAATCTCCATGGTTATCCTTTGCGGTGCCATGGAGAAATATTCTATGGAGGTAGTATTGTGAAAAAAAAGAAAAAAGCGCTGAAGGCCCCATCAGAATTCAGTAAGGAGTTTAATGTTGGTAAGGCGTTGAAGAATGGTGGACCATTAACCTGGATATCTGTGATCATTTTTGGTGCGGGCAATATTGCCAGAAAACAAATTATTAAAGGATTGCTCTTCCTAGCAGTGGAAGTTGCATATATTTATTTTATGGTTACAAACGGCATATATAATCTATCTATGCTTCCATCACTAGGTGAAGTGGAACAGATTGAAGTTTGGAACCCAAAGGGATTTTACGAGTACATTGCTGGTGATAAGTCGTATTTGATTCTCTTATATGGAGTTGTTACGATAGTAATCAGTTTGCTCTTTATTGCATTTTGGCGTGAGACAATTAAGAGTGCTTATAAAGCACAAGTATACGCTAAAAAAGGAAAACATAACAATACGTTTTTTGAAGATGTAAAAGATTTATTTGATGGAAGTCTACATAAATTACTTTTAGCTATGCCTGTTACAGGAGTTCTGGTTTTTACTATTATGCCACTTATATATATGATAAGTATGGCATTTACAAATTATAGTAAAGTCGGAGAGCATTTAATTTTATTTGACTGGGTAGGAATTGACACATTTAAGGATGTACTTAGCCTTAGTGGTTCAATCGGTAATGAGTTCTGGTCAGTATTGGGATGGACATTAATCTGGGCAGTGTTTGCCACATTTACAAATTATATTGGTGGTATGATACTTGCTATTATTATAAATAGAAAAGGTACGCATTTTAAAGCAATGTGGAGATTTTGTTTTGTACTTTCAATTGCTATTCCACAGTTCGTATCATTGCTTATTATGAGAACATTATTGGGTACATCAGGACCAGTTAATACGATTCTCTTGAATAATGGTATGATTGACAAAGCATTACCTTTCTTTACAGATGTCACATGGGCAAGAGTTACAGTTATTGTGGTTAACCTATGGGTAGGTGTACCTTATACGATGCTTCAGGTTACGGGTATTTTACAAAATATTCCAGCAGATTTATATGAAGCAGCTAAGGTGGATGGAGCAAATGCAATCACACAGTTCTTTAAGATTACACTTCCATATATGTTATTTGTAACCACACCTTACCTTATTCAGACATTCACTGGTAACGTAAATAACTTCAATATTATATACCTATTGACTGCAGGCGCTCCAACTCCTGTTGGTGCATCAGCAGGTAAAACTGACTTGCTTGTTACTTGGTTATACAAGTTAACAATAGATAATCAGAAGTTCAATATAGGTGCTGTTATTGGTATTATGACCTTTGTAGTTCTTTCCATTGTTTCCCTGGTAGCATATAGAAGCTCAGGATCATATAAAGATGAGGAGGGATTCCAATAAAATGAAGAGAAAAAGTTCTGGCAGTGTAGAATATACATCTGCAAAAATCAAAAGAATTATAAGCAATATATTTGTACATTTATTCCTTACGATATTAGCATTTATTTGGGTTTCTCCTGTTCTTTGGGTTGTTATTACCAGCTTTAGAGGAGAAAAAGGACCAGGTATAAGTAGAATTATTCCAAAGTCATTTACAATTGATAACTATACAAAGTTGTTTAATGAGACAACGGTATTGAATTTCCCTAAGATGTTTATGAATACGTTAATAATTGCTTTAATCGTATGTGTGATATCAACATTTTTTGTATTATCAGTTGCCTACTCTATGTCTAGACTTAGATTTAAGGTTAGAAAGCCATTGATGAATATATCTATGATTCTCGGATTATTCCCAGGATTTATGTCTATGGTTGCAGTATACTATATCTTAAAGGCAATGGGATTGACAGATGGAGCTCAGCTTAGAGTGGCTTTAATCATGGTTTACTCAGGAGGTTCAGGTATGGGCTTCTATATTGCAAAAGGCTTCTTTGATACTATACCAAAAACTCTTGATGAAGCAGCATGTATTGATGGTGCTACAAAGTTCCAAGTATTTTCAAAGATTATTATGCCACTTAGTAAACCAATTATTGTTCATACAATATTAACTTCGTTTATGGCACCATGGGTGGATTTCATTTTTGCTAGGGTTCTAACTACAACAAAGAGCGATTACTATACAGTATCTATCGGTTTATATAATATGCTTGATAAGGAATACGTAGTACAGTGGTTTAACAGTTTCTGTGCAGGTGCCGTACTTGTATCTATTCCAATTGCAATTATTTTCTTACTAATGCAAAAGTTCTATCGAGATGGTATGTCTGGTGCTGTAAAAGGCTAAACATTGTTATTTAAGGGAATGTAGGCAACTACATTCCCTTTTTAATATAATAGGAAAATTATTCCTTATATTAAGATAACAGTTTTAAAAATGAATTTAAAAGGAGACCAATATGAGAAAAAACCTACTAAAAAAGATGTTTGCATTAACATTATCGTCAGTTATGGCAATTTCAGTATTATATGGTTGTGGTAAAGAGGCAGAGGAGCCTTCTACAACTATCAATAAGGCCGATTTAACACCCCAGGAATATTATGGTGTAGATTCATGGGATGCTGTAGAGTATGAAGTGGCAAAAGAGGATCATTACAGAAATTATTATGAAGTATTTGTTTATTCATTTGCTGATAGTGATGGTGACGGAATAGGTGATATACAGGGACTTATTTCTAAACTGGATTATATTGAAGAAATGGGTTTTAATGGTATTTGGCTTATGCCTATAATGCCATCAGGTACATATCATAAATATGATGTGGATGATTATTATGATATTGATAGTAAATATGGTACACTAGAAGATTATACGGATTTGATTGATGCATGTCATAGCAGAAATATTAATGTTATTATTGATTTAGTATTTAACCATACATCTTCATCTCATGAGTGGTTCACAACAGCATGCAATTATTACAAATCACTTGGAGCTGGGGAAGAACCAGATTTCGAAGAGTGTCCTTATGCAAATTATTATAATTTTGCAAAAACTGAGGATGTAAAAGGAAAGAGCACTTATTCTAAGATAAGTGGTTCGGAATATAGCTATGAAGGAATGTTTTGGAGTGGTATGCCAGATTTAAATTTAGATAACCCACTTGTTAGGGCAGAAATAGAAGATGTTGTGGATTTCTGGATTAATCTTGGAACGGACGGTTTTAGACTTGATGCTGTAAAGGAATATTTCTCAGGACATAAAACAAAGAACCTTGAAGTACTTGATTGGTTTGAGACTTATATTAGAAGTGTTAAAGAAGATGCATTTGTAGTTGGTGAAGTGTGGGAACCATATAGTTCAATTAAAAGCTATTATAATAGTGGATTTGAAAGCTTTTTCGACTATGGATATGGTAATAATTCTGGATATATAATAACAAACATAAATACACGAAATGGTTTAGCATTATCTGAGAAACTCGAAAAGACTGAAAAAGGATATTTTGAGAGTAATCCTAATATGGTTAATTCACCATTCCTTAGTAACCATGATACAGGAAGAATAGCAGGATTCTGTAATTACGATGAAAACAGAATTAAATTAGCAGGTGCTATTAACCAGATAATGAGTGGATGTTCATTTGTATACTATGGTGAAGAACTTGGAATGACAGGATCTGGGAAAGATGAGAATAAGCGTGCACCTATGGCTTGGACTTCATACAAGAGTGGATACGGAATCACAGTTGGACCAACAGCTATGGATTCTGATATTGTAAATCAGTTTGGTGCCTTAGATACTCAAGAAAAAGATATTGATTCTATTTATTGGTACTATCGTAAGATGTTACACATTAGAAGAACTTATGAGGAAATAGCAAAAGGATCTACAACATCTATAGATGCTGGAGATAAGGAAATATGTGCAATATCAAAAGAATATAATGGAGAAACTATGTATATTCTTTGTAATTTTGGAGAAGAAGAAAAGACAATTACACTGTCTAAAGACACTTATGCATATGAAAAATTAATAGAATATCTTGTAACTAACACTGACAATGAAGTTAAACTCAATGGAGATTCTATTACAATACCTGCATATGGAATTGCATTTTTGAAATAATATCAAGGTCTATCAGTGTGATACCAAAGTGACATTAGAATAATATTGTAGTTAATTTAAAGAATTAAAAGTATATTAATACATAAAATCCTTGCCTGATAAAAAAAGGTGAGGATTTTATATGTTTATAGGATTTTTATTGTTGCCTAATGTGCAAATTAGATATAAAATAACGGGTGATATATGTTTGTCATTTACTAACAAAATTACACTTTGAAAGGGAACTAATATGAAGTTTTTATACGGTAGAAACGATTTAAAAAATATAGAAAGAGCAGAGGAAAATTGCTATTTACTTACTAATGGTTTGGGAGGTTTTTCTTCTTTAACAATTGCAGGAACTAATGCTAGATGTGACCATACACTTTTTATGGCAGCACTTACAGCACCAAATAAAAGATATCAAATTATTGAAAATACTGAGGAAACTCTGTTTATTGATGGTGAGGCATTCTCTTTAAATGCACAAAGACATGTGGCTGGATGTAACAATGGAACAGGACTAAAGTATTTGAACTCTTTTGCATTTGAGTATCTACCAACATACTCTTATGTTGTAAATGGGGTAGAGGTTATTAAGACTATAGTTATGGTACATGAAGAAAATACAGTAGCTATAAAATATAAGATTATAAACCATACAAAAAAGAAAGTTGAACTTAAAGTTACACCTTGGTTACAGTTTATAAATAAGGGTGGGGTTATGAGTGATTCTCAGAAATTCTCGCTTGACGAATGCAACGGAGCATATTTAATTTCAAGTAATGGAATCAAGGCTTTCTTTGCAACTAATGGTGAGGTGGAAGAATACGATACAAAGTATTATAGGGACTTACTTTTTTATCAGGATGGAAAGGATGATAGATTCCCAGTAGGTATTGTGGCTATGAACCACGACATCATTTTTAATGAGGCTGGAAATTTTGAGATAATATATAGTACAAATTCAATAGAGCTTGGATATGTAGAAGAACCTTATCTACATGTAGATAAGATGATAGAAAAAGAAGTGTATAGAAAAGAGGAACTGAAAAAAGCGGCAGGCCTAAAAGACGAGTATGCTAATACATTAGTTATGGCAGCAAATGACTATGTTACTTATAGAGAATCTACAAAAGGAAAATCAATTCTTGCTGGATTCCCATTCTTTGAAGACTGGGGCAGGGATACAATGATTGCGTTGTTTGGATGTTCTATAAGCACTAGACAGTTTGATGATGCAAAAAGTATTTTGAGAACTTTTATGAAATATTGTAGAAATGGTATAATGCCAAATCTTTTCCCAGAGGGAGAGGATAATCCAATGTATAACACCGTTGATGCATCATTGCTATTTGTAAATGCAGTATACTCATACTTTTTAGCTTCTAATGATACCGATTTCGTTGGAGAAGCATTTCCTGTTATTGAAGAGATAGTGGATTGGTACATGGCAGGAACAGATTTCCATATTAAAATGGATGATGATGGACTAATTATGGCCGGAGGCGGTTTAGAGCAGGTTACATGGATGGATGTTAGATTTGGAGATATTTTACCAACTCCAAGACATGGAAAACCTGTAGAAATAAATGCATATTGGTATAACGCCCTTAAAATAACAGCAGAATTTGCAGATATTTTACGTAATGAAGATAGAAGAGATAGTTTAGAGGAATTATCAAAAAAAGTTAAGGAAAACTTTATTAAGAAGTTTTGGAATGAAGAACAAAATTGCTTAAATGACCTTGCGTCAGGAACAAAAGGAGATACACAGATTAGATGTAATCAGATTTGGGCAGCATCAATGCCATTTTCAATGCTAGATAGCAATCAGGCCGAAGCAGTTATCTCTAAGGTGTTTGAGGAACTTTACACACCACTCGGACTTAGAAGTTTGTCATATAAGGATGAAGAGTTCAAACCTAACTATGGTGGAAAACATTTTGATAGAGATATGGCATATCATCAAGGTACAACTTGGGGATTCCCTCTTGGAGGATATTACCTTGCATATTTAAAATGGGCTAAGGATAAAGTGGAGGCAAAGGCTATCGTTAAAAATCAATTACATTCTTTAGAGGCCGGACTTAGAGAAGGTTGTATCGGGCATATTGCTGAGATATATGATGGTTTATATCCAGACGAGTCGAAAGGATGCTTTGCACAGGCATGGAGTGTAGGGGAAATCTTACGAGTATACGAACTCCTAGAAAATATGTAGCAGCACGCAATATGAAATAAGATTGAAGCAAATAGAGTTAAAGAAGCCAAATCGAATGAAGCAAGGTCAAGTAGAATAATCTATACGAAGTGAAAATTGGAGGATTTATGACAGTAGCAGAATTAAAAAAATATTATAAATCAAAGGATTTTGTTGATAAATATATATACGAAGGAAATGACCTCGGAGCAAATTATAGTCCAGCGGGCACTGTGTTTAAGGTATGGGCGCCAACAGCAACAAGTGTTGAGGTAAACCTATATTCAAAGGGAAGTGATGCCGAGGGAGCAAGTAAACTTGGTACGTACCCATTACAGCTAGAAGAGGGAGGTGTTTATGTTTTTGATGCATCACAACTTGGTGATATTAAAAACACATATTACACATACTCTATAACTGTAGATGGAGTGACGAATGAGACTTGCGATGTATATGCTAAGGCTTGCGGTGTAAATGGTCAACGTTCAATGGTTGTTGATCTAGTTAGCACAAATCCTGAAGGTTGGAATGAAGATAGTAAACCAGACATTGATAAAAGGGATGCTGTTATCTACGAGCTTCACATAAAAGATTTTTCACACGACCCAAAATCTGGGATAAGTGAAAAAAATAGAGGAAAATATTTAGCATTTACTGAAAAAAATACGTGGTTAAATGGTGATGAAACCACAGGATTTCCTACTTGTATAAATTACTTGAAGAACTTAGGAGTGACTTATGTTCATTTACTTCCTTCGTTCGATTTTGGTTCTATTGATGAGTCTGTGGAAAGTGACGATTTTAACTGGGGATATGATCCAATGAACTACAATGTTCCAGAAGGTTCATACTCTACAAATGCTTTTGATGGTAACGTTAGAATTAGGGAATACAAGGAAATGGTAAAGGCACTCCATGAGGCAGGAATAGGTGTAGTTATGGATGTGGTTTACAATCATACATATAATACAGAAAATGCATTTCAAAAGACGGTTCCATACTATTATTATAGAATGAATGATGATGGAACATTTTCTAATGGTTCAGCTTGTGGAAACGAGACTTGTAGTGAGCATGAAATGTATAGAAAGTTTATGGTGGATTCTGTATTATATTGGGCGAAGGAATATCATTTAGATGGATTTAGATTTGACCTTATGGGACTTCATGATACGCAGACTATGGCTGCAATCAGAAATGCCCTTAATGAACTCCCAAATGGCGAGAAAATATTAGTTTATGGAGAACCTTGGATTGCAGGAGACAACGCAATACAAGATGGATATATCCACTCAACAACTGCAAATTTTGAATATTTTGAAGAGGGAATCGATATATTCAGTGATAATATTCGTGATGCAATAAAGGGTAGTGTTTTTATTGCAGAGGAACCTGGATATATAAATGCACCAGACGAAGAAAGTATAGAATTTGTAGAAGACTTAAAAGAGGCTTTGACCTTACCAGGTAGAGTGGCTTACGTGTCGGCTCACGATAATTTTACTCTTTATGATAAGCTTATTATGTCCACAGATTATGTATGTGAGGATGACGATGACGCTTTTACAAGGAATGAAATGTTAGCAAAGATGAGTATGATGGCCGCAGGTATAGTATTTACGGCTAATGGTATGGCATTTTTTCAAGCTGGTGAGGAATTCCTAAGAACAAAGCAGGGAATAGGAGATAGCTACAAATCACCGATTTCAATAAATAGATTAGATTGGCAGCGAGCGTATGACAATAGAGATGTTGTCGAATACTATAAGAAATTAATAAAAATGCGTAAAAAATATAAATATTTAAGTAATGTAGATGGAAAAACTAGAGTTAAATTCCTTGAACGTTTATCAGATTACGAAAATGTTGTTTCATTTACCGTAAATAATGAACTTTTAGTTGTTTATAATCCAAATACAGTAGATATTGATATTAGCTATGTAGATAAAAAGAATATAATTATATCTCAAAACGGTGATAATGATACTGTGGCCGCGAAGAGTGTCGCAGTATACGAAATATAAGAGACGCCAAAATATATAATCATCGAGATATAAGAGTCGAAGAAATATATGAAAAACTCAATATAGATAAGGCTAGAAATTCTACAAAAGAGAAAATAATTCTATATAAAAAAGACATTCATATATGTCAAAATAAAAGGAGAAAGAATATGAGCAAGCTACTTGTATATTTGAAAAATTATAAATTAGAATCCATACTTTCACCATTATTTAAGCTTTTAGAAGCGACTTTTGAATTGTTAGTACCATTAGTAATGGCCTCTATTATAGATAAAGGGATTGGTGGCGAAAATAGCCCTCATATTATAAAAATGGGTGCGGTGCTGATAGGACTTGGAATTGTTGGACTAGTGTGTTCTCTGGTTGCCCAGTATTATGCAGCGAAGGCTGCAGTTGGTTTTGCAACAGAGTTAAAGTCAGCATTGTTTAAACATATTCAGAGCTTATCATTTTTGGAATTGGACAAAATTGGAACATCTACGTTAATTACTAGGATGACTTCCGATATGAATATTCTACAAAATGGAGTAAATATGGTTTTAAGATTATTTTTGAGATCTCCATTTATAGTAGTTGGGGCAATGGTTATGGCATTTACAGTTGATGTAAAATCAGCTTTTGTTTTTGTGGTTATTATTCCGCTCTTATCTATTGTTGTATTCCTAATAATGTGTATTACTATACCAATGTATAGGAGAGTGCAGAACAAATTAGATGGACTTTTATTAAAAACAAGGGAAAATCTCACAGGCGTTCGTGTTATTAGGGCGTTTGGCAAAGAGGATAATGAAATTGCGGAATACAGGGAACGTAATGATATATTAACTGCTATTCAAAAGAAAACTGGTAAAATATCTGGACTGATGAATCCTATAACATATGTAATAGTAAATATTGGAACTGTAGCATTACTGTGGACTGGGGCAATTAGAGTGGATGGAGGTATTATTACCCAGGGGGCAGTAGTAGCATTGGTAAACTATATGTCACAGATTCTGGTTGAATTAATTAAACTTGCAAATCTTATAGTTACAGTGACAAAAGCTATTGCCTGTGGTAATAGAGTTGAAAGCATTTTTGAATTGGAAAGCAGTCTCAAAGAAGTGACTGAAACTATAAAGGATGTAGACGATAAAAAGAAAGACTTTGCCGTTTGTTTTGAAGATGTTAGTCTAAAATATGGTGATAGTGAAGAGGCTCTTAGTCATATAACATTTAATGTAAAAAAAGGTGAAACAGTTGGTATTATTGGTGGAACAGGTTCGGGAAAATCCTCACTTGTGAATATGATTCCAAGATTTTATGATGCAAGTTCAGGAAAAGTATATGTATCTGGAATTGATGTTAAAAATTATAAGAAGGATGATTTGCGAAAAAAAATAGGTATAGTTCTACAGAAAGCCGTTCTTTTTAGAGGAACTATAAGAAGTAACTTGCTTTGGGGAAATGATGGTGCTACCAAGGAGGAAATTGCGGAGGCACTCAGAATTTCTCAGGCAGAAGAAATTGTGGAAAATAAAGATGGTAAATTAGAACATATAATTGACCAAGGTGGAAAGAATTTGTCAGGTGGTCAGAAACAAAGACTAACGATTGCTAGAGCAATCATTAGAAGACCAGAGATACTTATTTTAGATGACAGTACATCAGCATTGGATTTTGCTACAGATGCGGCACTTAGAAAATCAATAAAGGAAATGGATTATAATCCAACAACATTTATTGTATCCCAAAGGGCGGCGTCTATTATGCATGCAGATAAAATCATTGTTTTAGATGATGGTGAAATAAATGGTATGGGAACCCATGAAGAGCTCCTTAAATCATGCGGAGTATATAAAGAAATCTATAATTCACAGTTTAAGATTAAGGAGGCATAGGTATGCAAAGAAAAACAATAGGTAAAGTTTTAAAATATATAGATAAATATATAGACCTTGTAATACTTTCATTAATTTTAGCAGCGGTAAGTGTTGCGCTTACTTTGTATATACCTATTCTTGTGGGTAAGGGAATTGATTTCATTATTTCAGCGGGTCATGTGGATTTTATAGATATTAAAAAAACCATAATTCAAATTGTTATTGTTGTTTTAATTACATCAGTAATTCAATGGTGGATGAATATTGTAAATAATAAAATTACTTACAATGTGGTTAGAGATATAAGAAACGAGGCATTTGAAAAAATAGAAAGATTACCTCTTAGTTTTATAGATAGTCATCAGTATGGTGATATTGTAAGTCGTGTAATAGCAGATGTAGATCAATTTGCAGATGGATTATTAATGGGATTTACCCAAGCATTTACAGGAGTTGTGACTATATTGGGAACTCTTATTTTTATGTTATCTATCAATGTTAGAATCACAGTACTTGTTGTTTGTGTAACACCTATGTCACTTATTGTGGCAAATGTTATTGCAAAAAAGACATACCTTATGTTCAAAAAGCAGTCAGAAGTTCGTGGAGAGCAAACATCCATTATTGATGAAATGATTGGAAATCAAAAGGTTGTAAGGGCTTATTCAAGAGAAAAAGCTGTACAAGAGCAGTTTGACAAGGTGAATGATGAACTAAAAAAATGTTCTACGAAAGCTATATTTTATTCTGCAACCACAAACCCTGCTACAAGATTTGTTAATGGATTTGTATATGCCCTAGTTGGAGTGGTTGGCGCAATATTTGCTATAAGTGGAAATATTACAGTTGGTCAATTATCTAGTTTTTTAAGTTATGCCAATCAGTATACTAAGCCATTCAACGAAATATCGGGTGTAATTACCGAACTTCAAAATGCTATAGCATGTGCGGCAAGAATATTTGAATTAATCGAGGAACCAGCAGAAGTAGAAGATTTAGTAGATGCTATTGAACTAAAGGATGTTGAAGGCAGAGTCACCTTAGAAAATGTATCATTTTCATATGTTCCAGATAGAAAACTAATAGAAAATTTTAATTTAGCTGTAAAACCAGGGCAAAAAATTGCAATCGTTGGGCCTACTGGATGTGGAAAAACAACAGTGATTAATTTGTTAATGAGATTTTATGATGTTAATTCTGGAAGAATATGCGTAGATGGTCACTGCATTAAAGATATAACGAAAAAGAGCCTACGAGATTCTTATGGAATGGTTCTGCAAGAGACTTGGTTGAAATCAGGAACTATTTTAGAAAATCTCACAATGGGTAAACCAGATGCCACAAGAGAGGAGGTAATTGCTGCCGCTAAAGCTAGTCATGCTCATAGCTTTATACGAAGATTAGAAAATGGATATGACACAGTAATAAGTGAGGATGGTGGTAGCCTTTCACAGGGGCAAAAGCAACTTCTTTGCATTGCTAGAGTAATGTTATGTAAGCCACCAATACTAATTTTAGATGAGGCGACCTCATCTATAGATACTAGAACTGAGATAAAGATTCAAGAAGCGTTTAATGTACTTATGGAGGGAAGAACAAGCTTTATTGTTGCTCATAGATTATCTACCATTAGAGAGGCGGATATTATTTTAGTAATGAAGGATGGAAATATTATAGAACAAGGCAATCATGAAAAACTTTTGGAAGAGGGAGGATTTTATTCAAAACTTTACAATAGTCAGTTTGCAGTATAACACAAATTATGGTATAATGTCGGAAGTGTTTTTCGGTTTGATTAGTTGTGAAAGAGAGGAATTTTTATGGCTACACCACATAATAAAGCAAATATTGGCGAGATAGCAAAGACGGTATTGATGCCAGGAGATCCATTACGGGCAAAGACTATAGCGCAGACATATTTAAGTGACGTGAAATTATTTAATGATGTTAGAAATAATCTTGGATATACAGGGACTTATAAAGGAAAAGAAGTGTCTGTTATGAGTTCTGGTATGGGTATGCCTTCAATTGGCATATATTCATATGAATTATATAAGGAATATGATGTTGATAATATTATTCGTGTTGGAAGCGCAGGTTCCTATACGAAAGATTTGAATGTTTATGATGTAGTTTTGGCTACAGAGGCATTTTCAGAATCGTCATTTGCAAAGACACAGTGTGGTTATGATAATGATGTGATTTTGCCAAGTGCAACTCTTAATGATAAATTAAGAAATGCAGCAAAGCAACTTGGCTATCCAATGCATGAGGGTCGAATTCACTCCTCAGATGTGTTTTATAGAGAAGGTCAAAGTTCATATTTTCACAGTTTGCGTGATGATAAGATGTGCTTATGCGTTGAAATGGAAAGTTTTGCATTGTTTAATAATGCAAGGATATTGGGTAAGAATGCAGCATGCCTACTAACCATTTCAGATTCATTTGTATCAAATGAAGTGACAACTGCCCTTGAGCGACAAAACTCATTTACTAAAATGATGGAGATAGCATTGGAGGCAGTGTAATATGAATATTCGCGAAATACTTGAAAAAAATGAAGAATATTTACTTAGTCCTTATGCTGCTCACAGTGTGGAGAGCAAGGGTAGGGATAGGTTTGAAGAACAGTGTGATATGAGGACTGTTTATCAACGTGACAGAGATAGAATTCTTCATTCTAAAGCTTTTAGACGTTTAAAACATAAGACACAGGTTTTTCTTGCACCAGAAGGAGACCATTATAGGACACGTCTAACTCATACTTTAGAAGTTTCGCAAATAGCAAGAACTATTTCTAGGTCGCTGGGCTTAAATGAAGATTTAACTGAAGCCATTGCATTAGGTCACGACTTGGGACACACTCCATTTGGTCATGCGGGTGAAAGAGCATTAAACGAGGTGTGCAAACTTGGATTCGCTCATTATGTTCAAAGTGTTAGGATAGTAGAATTATTGGAAAATGACGGAAACGGACTTAACCTAACAAAAGAGGTTAGAGATGGTATTTTAAATCATAGAACTGATGGTAAACCTTCTACCCTTGAAGGTAAGGTAGTTAGGTTGTCAGACAAGATTGCATATATAAATCATGATATTGATGATGCAATACGAGCAGGAATACTAAAGGAAGCGGAATTGCCAGGAGAATATACAAAAATACTTGGTACATCTACAAAGGCAAGACTTAATTCACTAATTCGTGATATAGTGGAAAATAGCACAGATAAGCCCGATATTATTATGTCGCCAGACTTTGAAGGAGCTATGTCCGGTCTTAGAGAATATATGTTTGAAAGTGTTTATAAGAATCCTGTGGCAAAAAGTCAGGAGTCGAAAGCACAGAGAATGTTAATGGAGTTATACAATTATTATCGTGAAAATATTGATAATCTTCCAGATGAATTTCAACATTTTATTTACAACTTGAATCAGGAAAATGATAGAGTGGTATGCGATTATATTTCAGGAATGTCTGATCAATATTCTGTAAATAAGTTTGAAGAGGAATTTGTACCTAAATTTTGGAAGAAATAAAGCAAAAATAAGCAGAGTGGTAAAAGATGTATTATTCAGATGAATTAATTGAAGAAGTCAGAATGAAAAATGATATAGTGGATGTGGTTTCGTCTTATGTGAAACTACAAAAAAAAGGCAGTAATTATTTCGGATTATGTCCATTTCATAATGAAAAGTCGCCTTCTTTTTCCGTGACCCCAAATAAGCAAATGTATTATTGCTTTGGATGTGGACAGGGGGGAAATGTCTATACATTTGTAATGAAATATGAAAATTACTCCTTTACTGAGGCTGTTAAGGAATTAGCAAGTAGGGCAGGGGTACATCTTGCGGAGACAGACTATTCTCCAGAAGAAAAAAAACGTGCAGATTTGAAATCAAGAATACTAGAAATAAATAAAGAAACGGCTACATATTATTATCATATGTTAAAAAGTGAAAAAGGAACTAAAGCATATGAATACCTAAAAAGTAGACAACTTACCGATGAAACTATTACAAAATTTGGACTGGGTTATGCTACAAACTATAAGGACGATCTATATTTATATCTTAAGAAAAAAGGATATGATGATGATACCTTGAAAGAGTCGGGACTCTTTAATTTCTCAGAAAGAGGAGTTTATGACAAGTTTGCCGATAGAGTAATGTTTCCAATTATGGATGTAAACAACAGAGTGATTGGTTTTGGTGGAAGAGTTATGGGGGATGGACAACCTAAATACCTCAACTCTCCAGAAACAATGCTTTTTGATAAAAGTAGAAACCTATATGGTTTAAACATTGCAAGAAGATCTAGAAAAAGTCACCTCCTTATATGTGAGGGATATATGGATGTTATTTCACTGCATCAGGCAGGATTTACCAATGCTATAGCTTCGCTGGGAACTGCGTATACTCAAAAGCAGGCAACGTTAATAAAAAGATATACGGATGATGTATATCTTACCTACGATTCTGACGGTGCGGGAATTAAGGCAGCACTTCGTGCGATACCTATTTCAAAGTCAGTTGGTTTATCTACGAAGATTGTAAATATGAATCCTTATAAGGATCCAGATGCATTTATTAAGGCTCTAGGTGCCGATGAGTACGAGAAACGAATTGAAAATGCTAGAAACAGTTTTTTGTTTGAAATAGATAAAATGAAGGAAGAGATGGATTTATCAGATCCAGAGGTTAAATCTAGATTCTATTCCAACATCGCAAAAAAACTTTTGGAATTTAGAGATGAATTGGAGAGAAATGTTTATATTGATGCAGTATGCGAGGAATATTTAATACCAAAGGATAGTCTTATTAGGACTGTAAGTACGATGTCACTTACTGTGGGTGATGAGGATGTGTGGGTTGGAGTTAAACCAAAGGAAGAGATAAAAAAACCAAAGGATGATGGTGTAAGGGCGGCGCTTAAAACGATGCTTACGTGGTTAATTGAAGAACCTGAGGTTTATGATAAAGTTAAAAATATAATATCTGAGAAAGACTTTGTCTTGCCATTATATTCTACAGTAGCGACGATGCTGTTTGAACAATTGCGTGAAGGTACGCTAAATCCCGCAAAAATAATCAATTATTTTGAAGATGGTGATGAACAAAGTGAGGTGGCTAGTTTGTTTAACACACCAGTTCGTGAAGAACTGAGTCTAGCCGAGAGGGAAAAAACTTTAAATGATACCCTAATTACTGTTAAAAAGAACAGTATTGACTATAGAAGCAGGAATGTTAACGATATTTCGCTGTTACAGGATATTATTAAGGAACAGAATGAAATAAGCAAGATACGCGTTATTCTGTCAAAGTAGGATAATAATAGGAGGCAGAAATGAAAGAAATGGGAAGCAAGTTCGATAGTGGACTTAAGACAATGATTATATATGGAAGGGAGCAGAAGAATATACTTGAGTATAACCAGATATCAAGCTTTTTTCCAGATATTGTGTTGACTCCCGATCATTATGATTCAATTTTTGAGACAGCCCAAGAAGAAAATATAGAAGTATTAAATGTAGAGGAATCATTGAGTGAGCCTAGTGAAGATGTTTTAGAGGAAATAGTTCAGGACTTGGAAAATGAATCAATAGAAAAAATTGATTTATCAGCACCAGATGGTATTGGAATAGAAGATCCTGTTCGTATGTATTTGACAGAGATTGGGAAAGTAAACTTATTGACCAGTGAAGAAGAAGTGGAATTGGCCAAACGCATCGAACAGGGAGACTTAGATGCCAAACATAAGCTTACAGAGGCAAATCTTAGACTGGTTGTGAGTATTGCCAAGAAATATTTAAATCGTGGAATGCAATTACTGGATTTAATTCAAGAGGGAAACCTGGGATTGCTCAAGGCAGTAGATAAGTTTGATTATAAAATGCAGTTTAAGTTCAGCACTTATGCTACATGGTGGATTAGACAAGCTATAACGAGAGCAATAGCAGACCAGGCTAGAACTATAAGAATCCCTGTACATATGGTGGAAACAATAAATAGACTATCAAGAGCTAATAGAATGTTGGTTCAGGAACTAGGTAGAGAACCTATAGATGAGGAAATAGCAGAATGTATGGGAATTTCTGTGGATAAGGTTCGTGAGATTATGAGTTTTTCGCAAGAACCAGTATCATTAGAATCACCGGTAGGAGAAGAAGAGGATAGTCATTTAGAGGATTTTATGGAAGACCGATCTATGGAAACTCCAGAGGAGGCGGCTACCAGAATATTATTGCAAGAGCATATAGAAGAAGTTTTAGATACACTAACCATCAGGGAAAAACAAGTCGTAATGTTAAGATTTGGACTCTTAGATGGAAGAAGACACACTTTAGAAGAAGTGGGAAGAGATTTCAATGTTACAAGAGAAAGAATTCGTCAGATTGAGGCAAAAGCATTAAGAAAGCTACGTCATCCAAGTAGGAGTAAAAAACTAGCAGACTACTTAGATGAATAATAATCATTTCTTGTTTATAAATGTATGCATTTTTGAATCATTGCCTAAAGGATATTTGACGTAGAGGATGGAAATTTATGAAACTTTCAGATAGATTGAGTGTAGTTGCAGATTTTGTTTCAAAGAATAATGTACTATGTGACGTGGGATGTGACCATGGATATATACCTATTTATTTAATAAAAAATGGAATTATTCCGTCAGCTATTGCTATGGATATAAACGCGGGACCTTTAAAGAGGGCAAAAGCTCATATTTTAGAGGAACATCTTGAAGATAAAATTGAACTGAGATTGTCAAATGGACTTGAGAAGTTGGCGATGAATGAGGCTGATACTGTCTTAATTGCAGGTATGGGTGGCGAACTTATTATCAATATTTTAGAGGCCGGCAAGGATGTATTAGATTCAGTTGATGAAGTGATTTTGTCACCTCACTCTGAGTGGTATAGCGTGAGGGAGTATCTAATACATAGCGGTTTTCTTATTGTCAGAGAAGAGATGATTAAGGATGCAGGCAAATATTATGTAGTAATGAAGGTGGTTCGTACTGCCGACGCGGGTGATGAATATAGCAAAATAGAACTTTCTTATGGGAGACATTTATTACAATCCAAGAATGAAATTTTGAAGGAATATTTGCTGAACCAAATCGATAAATTAGATAATATATCCTTTAATCTTTCAGAGAAAAAAAGTGAAGTTGCCTTTGAAAGAAAAAGTGAAATAGATAAAGAGATATGTGAAATAAAAGAGATACTATCTAGATTTTTTTAAACTATGAAAGGAGCAAGCATTTTTGCTTGGATAAAGAATGAGTGATAATTTTAATGAAGTAGTTACAGTAACTGTAGGTGATAAGGCGGTCGAGTATCCTGTAGGGACGACCCTTGTTACAATAGCAGAAGATTTTAAGAATCAATATGAAAATGATATTGTTCTAGCATGGATTGATGGAAAATTATCTGAACTTAGTAAAAAGGTATCAAATAGTTGTAAGGTGGAGTTTATCACAACTAGCACAACATGCGGAATTAACGCATATAGGAGAACAGCTACTCTTATGATGCTCAAATCTTTTTATGATATTTGTGGAAAGCAAAGCATAGAAAAAATAAGTGTAATGTACTCTTTAAGCAAGGGATATTACTGCAAAGTAAGTGGAGATATTAGGATAAGCGAGGAACTTTTACAAAAAGTTCAAAAGAATATGGAATCAATGGCTGAACATAATTATCCTATAAATAAAACATCTGTAGATACACCGGAAGCTATTGAAAGATTTAAAAAACACGGAATGAATGACAAGGTGAAATTATTTAGGTATAGACGTAGTTCAAGTGTAAATATATATTCTCTTAATGGATTCGAAGATTATTTTTATGGATATATGGTTCCATCTACTGGATATGTAAAACATTTTAAATTATATCCATATGATGAAGGGTTTGTATTACAACTTCCAGTAAAGGAGGCACCAGAGGTAGTACCACCTTTTGAACCTCAAGATAAGGTTTTTAGAGTTTTAAAAGAATCATCTACATGGAGTGAGATGCTAGAAATTGATACTGTAGGTGCATTAAATGAGCATGTTTCAGATGGAAATATTGAAGATATGATTTTAGTTCAAGAGGCCCTCCAAGAGAAGAAGATAGGTGAAATAGCCAATGAAATCGCAGGCAGAAAAGATATTAAATATGTAATGATTGCTGGTCCTACATCCTCAGGAAAAACAACATTTTCTCATAGATTATCTATACAACTTAGGGCTTTAGGTTTAAAACCTCACCCAATAGCGGTAGATGATTATTTTGTAAATAGAGAAAATACACCTAGAGATGAAAATGGTGACTATAACTATGAAATATTAGAAGCTCTTGATGTAGAATTATTCAATAAGGATATGCTTGCCCTTGGAAAGGGTGAAACGGTAGAGATGCCTACATATAATTTTATAACTGGGAAAAGAGAATATAAAGGCAAAAAATTAAAACTTGGAAAAGATGATATATTGGTTATTGAGGGTATTCATTGCCTGAATGACAAATTGTCTTATGCTCTAGATAAGGACAGTAAATTCAAAATATATATTAGTGCATTGACACAGCTCAATATTGACGAACATAATAGGATTCCAACTACAGATGGAAGATTACTTAGAAGAA
Organism: Clostridiales bacterium; assembly: GCA_012520815.1. GTDB lineage: Bacteria > Bacillota > Clostridia > Lachnospirales > Lachnospiraceae > SVEL01. The sequence goes on along the minus strand of JAAYNM010000072.1, from coordinate 6,550 downwards.
TTGTTCGAGATGCAAGGACTCGCGGAACTTCAGCTGAGGACACTATTGCAAGATGGGCCTCTGTTAGAAAAGGAGAAGAAAATTATATCTTCCCATTTCAGGAGGAGGCAGATGTAATGTTTAATTCAGCACTTATATATGAGTTAAGTGTTATCAAGCAATATGCAGAACCATTACTTTTCCAAATACCAAAAAGTTCGCCACATTATGATGAGGCAAATAGACTTATCAAATTTTTGGGATACTTCCTTGGAGTATCTAGTGAAAAGATTCCATCAAATTCTTTAGTTAGGGAATTTGTCGGAGGAGGATGCTTTAAAGTATAATTTTGAAAAGTTATTCTCTGAATTATGATAGCGTACAGCTTTAAGTATTATTGACAAAATAAATATGCAATGTTATATTGTGAATTGAAGCCTTTTTCTAAATGAGTTTGACAGATGATCGCGGCTGCAGAAACGAAAGGCTGCAGGTGAGGAAAGTCCGGGCTTCATAGGGCAGGATGCCAGATAACGTCTGGTGGAGGCGACTCTAAGGATAGTGCAACAGAGATATACCGCCACGCAAGTGGTAAGGGTGGAAAGGCAGTGTAAGAGACTACCGCCTGCTTGGTAACAGGCAGGGCCATGTAAACCCCATTCGAAGCAAGACCGAATAGAAGACATATGATGGCCCGTCAGTCTTCGGGTAGGTCGCTTGAATCTGGTGGCGACACCAGATCTAGATAGATGATCATCAAAAACATAACCCGGCTTATAGTCAGACTCATTAAAAAAAAGAGATGAATTTTTCATCTCTTTTTTTGTTGTATATTATCAATATAAACAGCAGTTACAAATGTGTTATATCACTATAGATTAGAATACTTTTCTTCGCAATATCTGCATCTATAGATTTCCTTGGTTTTATCAGTTAAGATAAATATTTGATCAAGTTCTTGTTCAATGGAAGTAATGCAGCGTGGGTTTTTACACTTTAAGACATTTTTTATTGTCTTCGGGAGCATAAGTTGTTTCTTTTCAACAATACTACGGTCATGGATAATATTAACAGTTATGTTATGGTCTATGTAACCTAAAATATCAAGATTAATTACATCTAGGGAACATTCTATCTTAATGATGTCTTTGCGTCCCATTTTATTACTTTTTGCATTTTTAATAATAGCTACTTGGCAATCAAGTTTGTCCAGTCCAAGGTAATTATATATATCCATACTTTTACCGGCTTGAATATGGTCAAGTACAAAGCCTTCTTTTAAACTTCCTACGTTTAACATAGCGCCTCCTTAATTGATGTGAATATCTAATAGTGTGAGTATAAGTGCCATTCGTACATAAACGCCATATTGAACTTGTTTAAAATAAACAGCACGAGGATCTTCATCGACTTCTACGGAGATTTCATTAACTCTTGGTAATGGATGGAGTACAAGCATATCCTTGCTTGCAAGAGTCATCTTTTCGTTATCTAAAATATAAGAATCCTTTAATCTTATATATTCAGCTTCATTAAAGAAACGTTCTTTTTGAACTCTGGTCATATAAAGGATATCTAAGTCAGGTAGAGCATCTTCCATATGTGTGACCTCTTTATATGGAACATTATTACCTTCTAGAACTTCTTCACGAATGTAACTTGGTATTCTAAGTTCAGACGGAGAGATAAGTACGAATTTTATATTTGTATATCTGACTAGGGCATTTATAAGGGAATGAACAGTTCTACCAAACTTTAGATCTCCACAAAGACCAATGGTAAGATTATCAAGACGACCTTTTAAAGATTTGATGGTCATAAGGTCAGTTAGAGTTTGAGTTGGATGTTGATGACCACCGTCACCAGCATTAATTACGGGGATAGATGATTTTGTAGATGCAACAAGTGGAGCACCCTCTTTTGGATGTCGCATAGCACAAATATCAGCGTAGCAAGAAATCATTTTAATAGTGTCAGAAACACTTTCGCCCTTTGCTACTGAAGAAGAAGCTGATGAGGAAAAACCCAATACGTTACCACCAAGATTAATCATAGCGGCTTCAAAACTCAGTCTCGTTCGTGTACTGGGTTCGTAAAATAATGTAGCAATTTTTTTGCCTTTACAAGCATCTTTGTATTTGTTTGGATTATTCTCTATATCCGTAGCTAAATTAAGTAATTCATCAAGCTCTTCAACAGAAAAATCCATAGGACTAATTAAATGTCTCATAAGCACCTCCGTATGTAATTTCTTCACATATCTTAATATAGTTTTACATAAAAATCAATATAAGACAAAAATAAAAAAGAGAATATAAAAGAATTATGCTATTTACAAATACTGATAAAAATATTATAATATTGCTATCTAATTTCTTAGTTGGAGATATCCAATTTTTCATAAAACCTAATTCGGGTTAGATATCATTGCAGATTTTTCATCCTTTATGGAGGATAATATGAATATTGCATTTTGGAGTAGTGTTTCTGGAAAGAGTGCTACTAGTGGGAATATGCTGGCGGTGGGTACGATGGCTTCAGTTGTGTACTCACTAAAGACTGTATTTTTGCAGTATGACTACTTTAGCAAACCTATCGAAGAAATTTTTGAAGGTAGGAAGAATGATAACATTATTCGTGATGAAAATAATTACTACACTACTTATGGAATAGATGCTCTGTTAAACAAGCTAAAACTCAATAGAATAGATGAACAATCTATATATAGTAATGTTAAGAATATCAGAAATACAAGTATCTACTATGTTCCCTCATCTAGAAAAGTACGTAACGGGTTAGATGAGGAAGCAACTAACTATCTGTCCAAATCTTTGCCAAAATCCCTTGAGAAAATCGGAGATATAAATTTTATTGATAATATGAATGGAAAGAAAAGACTTTCACGTAAAACATTGGAGGAAAGTGATGTTGCTGTAATAAATATCTGCCAAGGTATGAATGGTATTGAAGAAGTAATTACGGATGAAAAAATTTTAAAGAAAGCGGTTTTTCTTGTTGGCAAGTACGATGATGAATCCAATGAGGATATAGCTGCTATTAGAAAAAAGTTCCATATATCTAATGATGAAATTGGAGTAATTCCCTACAATATACACTTTCACGATGCTATTTGTGAGGGTAAGGTGGTACCGTTTATATCTAAGGCAATATGTTCAAAAAGGAATGATGCGAATTTCGATTTTATAAATAGTCTATATAAATCCACAAATATGATATTGGCAAAGGCGGGATTTAGCGAAGATGAATAAAAATAATGAATTGGATTTTTCCTTGCTGGTAGAGTATGTAAGTGAAGAGATTAACAACATTTTAAGGACAAATATTCGTGAAATAAGTATGAAAGAAAGCGAATTAAAGATTTTAAGAGAAAAGAAGAGTGAACTAAGAATTGCCTTGAAAAATTGTGGAATAGGAGATGTTAATGCCAAATCTTTTGTAAAGGATATTATAAGAGATATCCTAGAAAATAGTAATACCCTATCACAGGAAAGTATATTTGAACTAATACCATTTGATAATATATTTAAGCTCACGAGTCTGGATAAATTTGAGATTATCTTATATTGCTTTATAAAGGAGTATAAGAATATGGCATTTGAACATTTTATGGAAGAGTGCAATATTATGGACAAAATTAAAGATGATAGCAGAGTTAACAAAGTAACATCTTGGGATGTGGACGAGGTATATCAGAATCTTTTTATTAGATTATCTCCTAAGGATAAGATGAATATTATAACCCAGAGGGTGTATTCCCTATATAAGGGTCTAGGTGTAATTGATGATATTAGAGATATGAAGATAGAGGGAATATCTGGAGGTGTATCAGGTGGTGATGGAGCCTATAATAGTATATGGGTTTTCTATAAAGGAAATACCATCCATTTAGACTTTTTAGATTTCAAAAGCGAAAGGGAACTAGAACGAATATGTATGAATATATACAGATTTGGAAATCCAGGTCAGTTATCTAAGGCAAAAGGATATATAGTAAATGAAATGAAAGATCATTCCCGTGTTGTTGTGGTTAGGCCACCATTCTCAGAAAGTTTCGCATTCTTTGTTAGGAAATTTGATACTATCGAAAAGAAAAATATTCAAGAACTTTTAACGGATAGTGGACATGACAGGATAGTAGACATTTTAAGATGGCTGATACAAGGATGCAGGGTATGTGGTATTACTGGTTCTCAAGGAAGTGGAAAAACTACACTCCTAATGAGCATAATAGCTTTTATTAATCCCACATTTAATTTGCGTATTCAGGAGTTGTCATTTGAATTGAATCTTCGACAAGTATATCCAGAGAGGAATATTCTTTCATTTAAGGAAACTGATTATGTATCGGGACAAGAGGGTCTTGATATCCAGAAAAAGACAGATGGTGTCGTTAATATTTTGGGTGAAGTGGCGACATCTCCTGTGGCGGCGTGGATGGTTCAAATGTCCCAAACGGGTTCTTTATTTACTCTTTTTACACATCATGCAAAGACTACTGACAATTTAATGAAGTACATGAGGAACAGTCTTTTATCCTGTAATGTATTTAATAGCGAGGTAGTTGCTCTGGAACAGGTTGCTGAGTCTATTAATTTTGATATTCATATGGAAAAAGATATTCACGGACATAGATATATAGAAAGAATCACAGAGATTATACCGGATAAGGTTCATGGGTATGTCTTAAATGATATAGCTAGATTTGAGCAGGGCTCATATCATATCGTAGGAAATTTTTCAGTACACTCTGCAAATGAAATGTCTAGATTCTTTACCGAAGCGCAAAAGGAGGTCTTCTATGAAAAATATTGTTTACAAACTTAGTATTAAAATGCCGGGTCTAAAACATATTGTTCAAAAAATTGAAGGAAGACTATCTATTTTGTATCCTGCTAATAGGAATTCTATTATATGTAAAACCAATATGTATCTGATTAAAACATACATTTCCGCGATTTTAGTAATATTAGGTTTATGTTTTTTTGCAGAGGTATCATTATACTATTCAGTCTTAACGGGAATTATTATTTTTATCATAATGGATGAAAAGATAGATTCAGGTTTCGAACAGTTAGATACAAAGGTATTAAAGCAGCTATTAAAGTTTGTGGAGGATGTTAAATTTAGATTTCAGTTTAACGGTATGTTAGAGGAAGCATTACAGGAATCTATAGGCGATGCAGAACATGAAATGTCTGTTCATGGTCAAAAGATATATGAATGTTTGCTAGAGTCATATTTTGCAGAGAAGCAAGATTACATAGAAATATCTCCCAATCATTTTTTCATGACATTCTATTCTTTGTGCGAAACGGTTTTGCTATATGGAGATAAAAAGAGAGAAGATGGCTCCGTATTTCTTAAAAATCTAGGGTATCTTAAAGAAGAAGTTAATGTTGAACTCCTAAAGAGAAGTAAGATACAGTCTAACTTTATGGGGCTAAAAGGCATTTGTATTATTCCAATGTTTGCTATTAAGCCGATTGAGAGATGGGCGGTTTATAACATCCCAGAACTTGAAAACGTTTATAATGGCAGCTTTGGTGCTGTATCTACTATTTTGTTATGCCTTATGTCTATAGCTATTTATAAGATAGTATGCATATTAAAGGCCGGAAGTAAGATACAGGGGGTTTCAGAAATGATAAAAAATATAACTACTAGACCCCGAATAGAAAATATAATAGTCAAACTTATCAATAGCAATCTAAAGAGAGCAATTAAGATTGATAGATTACTTAAGGAATCAGCCTATGGATATAATATTAAAGAATTCACAGTGAAGAGATTTATTACGGCTATATCGTACTTTATTATTTCAACTATTCTAACTATTGGCTTTGGATTATCAGATGATTTCAAACAATCTATATTTCTATACATGGCAGTTCCTATATTGGCAGTGATATTGGGATACTATTATGGAGTTATATCACTGAAATTTAGAAGTCAGATAATACTTATGGATAGAGAAGAAGAGATTGTTAGATTCCAAAATATTGTCCTGATGATGATGCATTTGGATAGGATTAGTATAGAACAGATTATTTCTGAAATGGAAAGGTTTGCAATAGTGTTTAAAAATATACTTGCTAAGATAAGTGATAGATATACATATAAAGGAGTGAGAAGTTTTCGCGAAGCAAAGGAAGAGGCCGACTTTCCTCCTTTTGAAAGATTAATGGATGGATTTATTGCATGTGACGATACTTACATTTATGTTGCTTTTGAAGATATGGAGAAGGATAGACAGTATTTTCTTGATAGGCATAAGCAGGAAAATGAACATATTATATCGAATAAAACAACTATTGCTAAGATGTTATCTTTCATTCCACTATGCGCAGTTATATTAATAAAACTAATTATACCATTTGTTATGGAAGGAATGACGTCTATGCAAAGTGGTAGCTTACTATAGAATCTATAGAACTGCAAAAAATGTAAAGCATTAAAAGCTATATAAAAAGTTATATGCAAAAGTTATGCGTTAAAGCGATATATAAAAACGCAAGTCAATATATAAAAAAAAAATAAAAACAAAGATAAC
>JAAYNM010000071.1 GCA_012520815.1 Clostridiales bacterium | reverse complement strand
GATTGTTATTCATGTGTTACACCTCCAAGAAAAGTGTAACAATATGTTTAGAATAATCAAATAAGGATGTAGGTTTTATGACATTTTTATTTGCCATAATTCCTACATCCTTATAGTATCATTTGCACATCTTCCTTGTGTGATGCACTACCAGCAGACAGATACCATGCTCGTCACTGAACTTTTTCAGCTTGGTTACAATGTCATAATCGTTGGCATAGCTGAACTTATCTCCACCAATTTCTCTGACCTTTTGCAAGGTGTCTATGATGATAAGCCTTGCGTCTTTATGCTCTCTGACGAACTGGTTCAGTTCTTCTTCCAATCCCTCATTTAAGCTCTTGGACTTGGTAGCAAAGTAGAAATTATCTGTGCTGTCCATGCCGAACATTCTTGATAAACGCTTTTGAAGCCTTGCATAATCATCTTCCAACGCCAGATACAAAACTGTGCCTTTCTGCACTGGGAAATTCCACAATGGAAGCCCTTTGCTGACGTGATAGCCTAACTGTGCCATGAAGAACGATTTGCCTACTTTGGGTGCTCCTACAAAGAGATACGTTCCGTTATATATCAATCCATCTACAATCGGTATCTTGGGTGGATAAACTGCATCATACAGTTCCTCCATTGAGATAGTTTCCAGACCACTCTGCCCAGAATTATCTGGGCTTTTTGTGGCTTGCAGATTGTTTTGTGTAGTGAAATTTGTTATAATTTGATTGTCTTTTTTGATAAGTGGCTGTTCCACATCTACGCCAATAGATGGTTCTGGAGCAGTCGCTTTTTTAGTTACTCCCATTCGCTTTCCTCCTTTAGTCCGTTCAGTGTTTCCGCTACAAGCTGGAGAGTATATTGAAACTCATCGCTCATTTCGCTTTCCTGTCCAATTCTCTGTAGTTCTGCATAAATACCAGCCATCTGATTTCTAAGTGCCTTATAAACCCTCGGATTGCCCTGCACCACCACTTCTCTGTGAAGCAGTCTGCGGATGATATAATCCTGCTTGGTAAGCCCCGATAAGCTGACACAATCATCTAAGAGCTTTGCTTCTTCCTCTGATACCCGAAAGGCTACGGTTCTGTTTCTCCAACGTCCTTTATTGTCTAAGTTCTTGTCCATTGTTTTCTTCTTCCTTTCCCATTCGTTCAATCTCCAACTTGTCAGCCATCTCCGTCTGCTTTGTTGGGAATAAGTGTGCATAGCGGTATGTGATATCAATACTTTCATGTCCCACACGCTCTGCGATTGCCAAAGCAGAAAATCCCATCTCAATTAATAACGGCATTCATGACTATGCCTGTCTAAGGAATAAAATAAGAACTTAACAGAACGGGCATTTATGGAATACAAAGAACGCAAAAACACCTCAAAATAAGCTTTGAGATTTCTACACTCAATACCCATTCTGAGGTGTTTTTAAATTTTTCATCTAATCCATCAAATCAATTTTTTCTAGTAGATAAGTCAATACATTTTTCTCATCTATAACTATTTTGGCCTGACAAGCCATTCCATTCATAAGAGTTGCTTCTTCACCATCTTTTCCTTTTAAAGACATATTCTCGCACTTTACTTTCACCAGATAGTAAGCATTTCCTGTACTTTGGTCAACAGAAATGTCCTTCGCTATATTTTCTACAGTTCCTTCAAAATACCCGTATTCACTGGATGGATAGGCAGCAATTTCGAACTTTACTTCCTGTCCTTCTTTTATTTTGGCAATATCTGTATTTTCTACATAAATTTCTGCATAATATTTTGATTCTGCTTCCGGATAGATAGTTCCAATAGCAGTTCCCTCCTGCACAAAGCTTCCTGTTTTCAATTTCAGTGAAATATAAAAATATCCGGACACATTTGCCTTTACAATACATTTATCATTCTGAATATCATAGCTCTTTAAATAGGTTTCACATTCCTTCACCTTATCTTCATAGGTTAAAATTTCTGCAGCTATGTTTCCTTTTTCTGTAAGAATGGCAACCGTTTCCTTTGCTTCATTATCTACACCATTTACTGCATCTAACTGCAATTTCGCTGATGTCAGATTTGTTTCCAATGATAGAATTGTATCATTGTATCCTGAAATCTGTTGTTCAATGGTTGTAAGCTGTTGTAATTCCAGATTCATTAACGCCTGTGTTTTTTCTTTTGTTACCGAGTCACGGGCAGTAATCAAATCATCTCTTTGTTTTTTCAATGCATTCACATCAACAGTAACCCCCGCAGACTGCGTGGTATTCACCTCATTTTCATTTGGTATATCATTACTGCTTACTGTTTCATCTCCGGTTGCAGGTTCATATTCTTTTGAAGCTTCAGTTTCTGCTTTTTTTATCTGCTCTTCATACTCATCAATCTGCCTTTGGTACTCATTTATCTGATTATCATATTGCAAGTATGTGTAATTGTATGACGCAAGGTAGCTACTCACCATGCTGTAAAAAATACCTTCGCTTGCATAAAAAGTATTATTACGATTTATAACACATTGTTTTGCAGCATTAAGTTTCTTAATCTTTTCATTATATTTCGCAATGGTTCCGGATATGGAATCTACATTGCCCTGATACAATGTAACCTGTCCTGCAGTATCATTCTCACTTAAATTTACATTAGCGTATAATAATTCTCTTCTATTGATAAATTCATCATAATATGCATTGTTTTGCAATGCTTCTAATTCTGTTTTATCACCCTCTAGACTTTTTTCATATGCCGATAAAATTTCAAGATGCGCTTTTGCCGCTTCTAATTCATTTTGATAACGTAATATTGTGTCGGAAAGCTCGTCTATGGAAAGAACATAAAGAACATCTCCTTCTTTTACATACTGACCATTTTCTACATAAGTTTCCTTTACACTTCCAGTAACACCACTGCTAATTTCGTAGACAGCATTACTTCCCCTAAAAATGCCGTCACTTTTCACTACAATGTCCATTTTGAATAGTGCCATCCACAAAACTGCTACCACTAAAATAATTAAAATTAGGTATATGGTATACACAAGAAATCGGTTTGGCTTTGACTCATAAACCTCTGTGCTATCGCTCATATCCTTCATGTCTACAATGATTGGCTTCATACGACATCACCGCCTTCCATTACGGTATTTTCTTCCAAAGATTGTAGTTTTACAAGATATGCATATTTACCGCCTAGCGCAATCAGTTCCCTATGGGTTCCTTGCTCTATAATCTTCCCTTTGTCCATCACATAAATCCTGTCGCAATTCTTTATGGTACTTAAGCGGTGTGCAATAAATATGGTGGTCATATTCTTGGCAAACTCATGAATGGTTCTGTCAAGTGCACGCTCCGTAATGGCATCCAGATTACTGGTTGCCTCATCCAGTATCAAAATATCCGGTTTCTTTAGCATTGCTCTTGCAATGGCAAGTCTCTGCCTTTGACCTCCAGAAAGGTTTGTTCCGTTTTCTTCCAGCCTTGTTTCGTAACGAAGAGGAAGTTCATTGATAAACTCATGTGCCTGTGCCATCTTTGAGGCTTCTATAATATCATCCATGGTTGCATCATCCAGTCCCAGAGTCAGGTTCTCAAAAATAGAGCCACTAAACAAAAAGGTTTCCTGAGGAATATATGCAATTCGTTCTCTTAAGGTTTCTAACTTGATATCTTCGATATTGTTTCCATTAATTAAAATATCGCCGGTTTCCGGTGCATAAAGATGGAGTAACAGCTTGGAAAGAGTCGTCTTACCGGAACCACTTTCTCCTACAAAGGCTATTTTTTGTCCTCTTTCTATTTTTAGATTAATATCTTCAAGGACAAGTTTTCTGGTTCCGTATCTGAAATCCAAGTTCTTAATCTCAATATCGCCTGCAAGGCTTGTAGAGGAAAGCTTACGATATTCTGTCTCTGTTTTTTCTGCCTCTAAATCCAGTATTTCTCCTAATCGTTCTGCCGCAACCACAGCTGTCTGCATCTGAGGTTGCAAATTAATCAAATTTTTTACAGGATCAAGGAAATACGCAAGCAGAGAGTTAAAAGTAATCAGTGCACCGATGGTCATTTCTCCGTTGATAACACTGACGCCTCCTACCCAAAGAATCGCGACTCCACCTACCAGCTCCACAAAATTCTTTAAAGAGGTCTGTAGATTACTAACCCATGTCAAATCGAAAACACTGCGAAGAAGACGTACAAATTTAATCTCTGTTTCTCTGTTAGCTTTTCTCTCTGCATTATATGCCTTTACTGTTTGGATACCATTTAGGGATTCCACCATGTAAGATGTAAGCTGGGCATTATCTTCCATTTGCTTTCGATTTAATTTTTCATACCACTTATGGAAGCATACAACAATAATTCCATACATCACAACTATTATTACAGTAATTCCAAACAGCTTTGCATTCTGCATATACAAAATAATAGCTCCTGCTAAAGCCATAAATGAATCAATCATAATGGTTAGCGTTGCTCCGGATATTGCATCCCTCACCTTTCCTGCATCCTGAAATCTTGAGATAATTTCTCCAACCTTTCTTGTTCCAAAGAAATTCATTGGTAATTCTATAACATGACGGTAGTATCCAAGAAGCAAGGCAATATCCAGCTTTTGGCTCAAATACAATAATAAATGAGACCGAAATGCATTCAGAATAACCTTGAATACATTTAATAAAATAACTCCTATCGAAAGAGTCATTAAGGTTTTTCTAAGTCCATCTGGTAAAACACTATCAAGCATTTCCTTAAAATAAAATGCTCCTACAATGCCAAGAATAGTGTATACCAAGGATGCCACAAAAATATGCAAAAGCGATTTTTTCTGTGGTAATAGTAAATGAAAAAAGCGACTAAACAATCCTTTTGTTTCATCGCCCTTCTTAAATGTTTCATTTTTTACTAATAAAATCAAAACACCACTCCATTGATACTTTGGTGGCTTCCCTTCCTCGTGGACTTCCCCAAAAAATTCTTCCGGTGTCAATTTAACAATTCCCACACCCGGATCAGCTATAAGCACCTGCTTTTTTGTAATTTTATGTATAACTACATAGTGTAATAAATTTCCATCCACAATTACATGGGCAATACAAGGCAATGGAAACTCAGAAAAGAACGCTTCTTTATTTCCTTTTACTCCCTTTGCATTGAATCCTAGCTGCTCTGCAGCTTTAATTACACCATATGCATTTGTTCCCTGTTTATCTGTTCCTGCAACTTCACGGATTTTGGTAATACCTATCTTATAACCATTCTGTTTACAGATGGTCGCTAAACAGGCTGCCCCACAGTCCGTAATATCATGTTGTTTTATACAATAATATCTCATTTTTCTACAGCCTTTTCGTTATAAAACAAATTTTTTATCAATTAATACAACAATAAAATTGTTGTATTATAATATCTTCAATTATATCTCTTTATACACAATAAATAAATCACTAGTATTCCAATACAAACTACACCTAATAAATCGCTCATCAAACCCAAAACATCTATAAACGAAAATAGAGAAGCTAATAAAATAAAACCAGAAATATATTCAATCATATTATTAGACTTTTTTTTGATGAGGCATATGCATATCAAAATCAATAACAATTGTAATGACCAATTTTGTTTCAAGCTATACAAAACAAATATCTGTATACAATTTATAAAAACACTTGATACTAAATTAATATTCTTTTTATTTATCATTTCACTAATCCAATCACGACCACTCGTCAAACGAGTGGTTTGCTCGCCCCATAAGTGGCTGTTACCGGTCAGCTCCTAAAGACACTATCTTTCACTTTGTTCAAGCCTTAACGCTCTTGACTCGGCATAGTCCTTTTAAGGGCGTTTGTACTCTTTGAAGCTTAACTTATCCATTGCAATATCGTGACTTTTTTACTCCTAAATATACTTTTTGATACACTCAATTTGGTTGAAATGCTTACCAACATATGCACATAGTCTGGCACAATATGCACTTCTATAATCTTTACTCCTTTGTGGTCACAAAGTTGTTTCAATATATCTCTAATACTTTCTTTGTATTGATTATAGATAATTTTTTCCTGTACTTAGAAATTAACACTATGTGGTATTTACACATCCATTTAGTGTGTGCTAAACAGTTTGCCTTATTGGCCACTAAAATCACCTTTCCTTTCGTCATAAATCAGCTTGAAGAAGCTTATTATAACGAAAAGGCGATTTTTTGTATAACAAACACCGCACTCCCACATAGCGGGTGGTTAATATTTCGAACGCTTCACAATTTCAATAGGGGCACTACCCATAATCTAGAAACTGGGGAATTAATCCCCAGTTTCTTTTTTTTGAAAAAAATGTGTAGACATCATTATTGCCAACAAAATCATAGCTATATCCTTGACAACATCCATATATTGCCTACCTATAAAACTCAATATTAAGTCAATAACAAGGCATACAATACATAATCCAAAAATCACCTTTTTCATAATCAATCTACCATGCTTCCAATCATAACTAGTCCACCTATATTATATAATGCATAACCACCTACGGCCATAGGAACGGTAACTGCTGATGAAGCCATACATGCAATTCCACCTGCGACGCATGCTAAACCTGTAAAAAAAGTACTCCACTTTCCTCCCTCAATTTCTAATAATTCTACATTATTTAATTCTACCATACAATTTATCTCCTATTCAAAAATACTAACAAATCCCGCTACTGCTACTGATCCAGTGCATACATAATATGCTCCAACAGCTACTGCTCCTGTAATCCAAGAAGGAGGACCAGCTACAACTCCAAGAACTCCAAGTGCTGTTGCACCAATACCTGCAATCCATCCTCCTGCACTTATACTTTCAAGTTCAGCTTGTGAGAACTCACAAAATCCATTGTTTAAAACCATTTCCATTATTTTTAATCTCCTTTTCTTTAATAAATTCTTATTTACACTAATAAAAAAAGTGATATACTCATCCTAGGTACTTTTTTTAAGTGCATATTGTCTTGGACTCTGATGGTTTGCGCAATTTATCAGAGTCCTCTTTTTATATAAAACAG
>JAAYNM010000070.1 GCA_012520815.1 Clostridiales bacterium | reverse complement strand
TTGTCACTTTAATTATACCAAACAAAGAGTCTGGATTCCTTATATTTTGGGCATTTTTTGAAAGTTGTTTATTGTAAAACTGATAAAATCCGCAGTTGTGGATAAAACTGCGGAAACTCAAGGATTTCTTGACATTGAAAACTAAATGTAATATACTTAAATTGTAGAAATGGATTTTTACAAAGTATTATCAAACCTAGAGTTTATATACATTTTTCTTAAGCAAATCTGAAACAAGGAGGTGATTCAGATGGTCAATAGTGCATATAGCTATTATCTTTCAAACTATGTTGGACGTGAAGTTTCCAAATATGATACCCATAAAAAGAGTGAACTGCGACAAGTATATAATAATATAGTAAAAGTCAATAAAAATTCATCATTGTATAAAATTGCAGATAATGATGATGTACAAAAGTACGCCATTGATATAAAGGAAGCGGCTAGAGCGATAACAAACATTACATCTGAATTATCGGAAAATGACGGAACAGACGCTGGATTTGCCAAGAAGAAGGCGACATCAAGTGATAATTCTGTTATTTCAGCCAGATTTGTTGGTAAGAATGAAGAAAATCAAATAGAAGAAATAAGTGTAGGGGTTGAGCAACTTGCTACACCACAAATAAATAAAGGTAATTATATAGAAGAGAATGAGATTTTACTTGCTGATGGTACATATTCATTTGATTTTAAAATAGGCGAATACACATATGAGTTCCAATTTAATGTAAATACTGATGATACAAATAGAACGATTCAAGATAAGTTGACGCGTCTTATTAATAGATCCAGCATAGGTGCTAAGGCAGAGGTTGATTCAGATGGTACAGGAAAGAGTGCAATAAAAATATCTTCAGAGGCAACAGGCGTATTGAATTTTGAAGGAAGTATTTTCAAAATCACTTCTAATGAAAAGAGCAATTCATCGGATGCAGTTGCCTACCTTGGGTTAAATAAGATAGAGCAAGAGCCTCAAAACGCCAAGTTTACAGTTAATGGGTTGGAAAAAACTTCATCCTCCAACACATTTACAATTGCAAAACAATATATGGTTAACCTAAACGGTGTAAGTGGCGGCGAAGAGGTAACTATAGGATTGAAGCCTGACTTTGACGCAGTTATTGATAATGTTACAGAACTTGTAGATAAGTATAATGCCCTAGTAGATTTGGCACAGGAGCAAATTGGTGAAAGCTATGAATCCGAAAAGCTCTATAGAGATATTCGTGGAATCACTAATGTATACAAGAATTCGCTGGATTCGGCAGGATTTATGGTGGGAGATGATGGAAGAATATCTGTACAGGAGTCTTTACTTATACAAGCTGCTAACGAGGGGACGCTAACAGACAACCTTGACAAGTTAAGTTCTTTTAAAAAGACACTTATGAATAAAGCAGCTAGCATATCGGTTAATCCCATGGAATATGTAGATAAAAAACTTATCTCATACAAGAATCCGATTAGAAATTTCAACAGTCCATACATGACTTCGGTATACAGCGGATTGATGTTTAATGGATATGTTTAAAACAAAACTTGGAAAAATTCTTGTAAAAAGTTACTTGAAAAAAAATAATCATATGATATAATCTCTATGTGTTAGCAATGACACACATAAAAATGCTTATTGACTTTTATATAGATAAACTTCCCAAACTCCTACAGAAAGCACCTGTACCCTATCAGGTGCTTTCTACTTGTAAAAAACAAATTACATTAAATAGAGAGAAACATTGTATTAAATAGGAATGAACATAACATTAAAATAGAAAAAAGATTGTACTAAAGGGGACAGATAAGTATATTAATTTGGACAAAAAAGTTGACGAATTACATTTGCTATGTTATATTAAACGAGCGATGGAAGAAGTCTTTTTTTTTTGCGCCAATTTTTGAATACAATTTTAGCATTAAAATTGTGATAAAATAGATGGCTCGATTACCATATGCGCAGATAAAAGAAAACTAGCAAACTAAAATATTAAAGTGGAGGTGGAAGCTGTGCGCGTAAAAATCACATTGGCATGTACCGAATGTAAACAACGTAATTACAATACAACAAAAGACAAAACAACACATCCGGACAGAATGGAAACAAAGAAGTATTGCAAGTTCTGTAAGTCACACACATTACACAAGGAAACAAAGTAATAGTACGGAGGTAATTCATGAGCGAAGCTGCTTCAATTGAAAAGAAAGAAAAGAAAAGCTGGTTCAAAGGTCTCAAGGCAGAATTCAAAAAGATTATCTGGCCAGACAAGAAATCAGTAGCTCGTCAGACGACAACTGTTGTTATTATCTCGGTTATCCTTGGAATACTTATCAAATTTATTGATATGTTAGTCCAATATGGCTTTAGTTTTATTTTTTAAATGAAGGGTGATATTATGGCAGATGCAAATTGGTATGTAGTCCATACTTATTCAGGTTATGAGAATAAAGTTAAGGCAAACATCGAGAAGACGATTGAAAACAGAAAACTTCAGGATCAAATATTAGAAGTTGCAGTTCCTATGCAGGACATGGTTGAAGTTAAGAATGGTGCGAAGAAACAAGTATCCAAGAAGATGTTTCCTGGATATGTATTAATTCATATGATTATGAATGATGATACTTGGTATGTGGTTCGTAACACTAGAGGCGTTACAGGATTTGTAGGCCCTGGATCGAAACCAGTTCCACTCTCTGAAGAAGAGATGTACAACATGGGAATCAACATTCCACAGATTGTTGTGGACTTCGAAGTTGGCGATACAGTTTCCGTAACAAGCGGTGTATGGGAAAATACAGTGGGTGTTATCAAAGCTGTTAACGTAAACAAGCAGTTCGTTACAATCAATGTAGATATGTTTGGTCGTGAAACACCTGTAGAAATTAGTTTCACAGAAATTAAGAAAATGGAGTTCTAGTCATTAGAACATGACACAAAAGTGTCAGGCATGAAACAAGATACTGCGAGAGCAGTAAGTGGGAGGACAGAAGAGCCAAGCGCTCTATGAATCTTCCGATATTACCACATTTAGGAGGTGCCGAAAATGGCAAAGAAAGTAGAAGGATACATTAAATTACAGATCGCTGCTGGTAAGGCTACACCAGCTCCACCAGTTGGTCCAGCACTTGGACAGCATGGTGTTAACATTGTTCAGTTTACAAAAGAATTCAATGCAAGAACTGAAAGCCAGGCAGGAATGATCATTCCAGTTGTTATTACAGTATACGCTGATAGAAGTTTTAGCTTTATTACTAAGACTCCACCAGCTGCAGTCTTATTAAAGAAGGCTTGCAAGATCGAATCTGGATCAGGTGTTCCAAACAAGACAAAAGTTGCAACAATTACAAAGGCAGAAATTCAGAAAATCGCTGAAACAAAAATGCCAGACTTAAATGCAGCAACTATCGAAGCCGCTACTAGCATGCTTGCTGGTACAGCTAGAAGTATGGGCATCACAGTAGTAGACTAATAACTGTTAACAATTACGTGGGAGGCGAAGATGCAAAGACATCTTGCAGAGCAAGGCTCTGGTCCCGATATTACCACTAGGAGGTTTTTTACATGAAACGAGGAAAAAAATACGTAGAAGCTGCAAAGTTAATCGACAAGACAGCTCTTTACGATGTAGATCAGGCAATGGAACTTGTTAAGAAAGGTTCTACTGCAAAATTTGATGAAACAATCGAAGCTCATATCAGAACAGGTTGTGACGGACGTCACGCAGATCAGCAGATCCGTGGTGCGGTAGTATTACCACACGGTACTGGTAAAAAAGTTAGAGTATTAGTATTCGCTAAAGGCGATAAAGTTACAGAGGCAGAAGCAGCTGGAGCTGAATTCGTAGGCGGTGAAGAATTAGTACCTAAGATCCAGAATGAAGGATGGTTTGATTTTGATGTTGTAGTTGCTACACCAGACATGATGGGTGTTGTTGGTCGTTTAGGACGTGTACTCGGACCTAAGGGATTAATGCCAAATCCAAAAGCTGGAACAGTAACAATGGACGTTGCAAAGGCAGTAACTGATATCAAAGCTGGTAAGATTGAATACAGACTTGACAAAACAAACATTATTCACGTGCCAATTGGTAAGGCTTCATTTACTGAAGCCCAGTTAGCGGACAACTTCCAAGCGCTTATGGATGCAATAAATAAAGCAAAGCCATCTTCTCTTAAAGGTCAGTACTTAAAGAGTGTGGTAATTACATCTACAATGGGTCCAGCTGTAAAGTTAAACCCAGGTAAGCTTGCTAACTAATTTTTATTGACATCATAAATAAAATGTGCTATTATGCACAAGTATGCCGAAGACAGTAGGTTCACGAAAGTGATTAAATCGCCTACCGAGGAAATCTTATTATTGATTTTAAACCTCTCATGTCTTCATGAGAGGTTTTTTATTCTTTTGGATAATTTATAGACTAATAATTAAGAAATTAGAATCGGCATGAGCGTTATGCTCGTTATTATCATAAGGAGGCAGACATTCATGGCTAAATTAGAACTTAAACAAACTGTCGTTGAAGAAATCAAAGAGTTACTCAACGGCGCTAAGACAGCAGTTCTTGTAGATTATCGTGGACTTACTGTAGAACAAGATACGAAACTTCGTAAACAGTTAAGACAGGAAAATGTTACTTACAAAGTATACAAGAATACAATGGTTAACTTCGCTGTTAAAGGAACAGAGTTTGAAGAATTATCAAAGCATTTAGAAGGACCTACAGCTATCGCAGTTTCAAGCGAAGATGCAACAGCACCTGCAAGAATTTTATACAAATTCACAGAAAATGCAGAAGCACTTCAAATTAAAGCTGGTGTAGTAGATGGTACTTACTATGATGAAGCTGGAATCAAGGTTATTGCAACAGTTCCTTCAAGAGAAGAACTTCTTTCAAAATTCCTTGGAAGCATTCAGTCACCAATTACAAACTTTGCTCGTGTTATTAAGCAGATTGCTGAAAAGAACGAAGCAACAGCATAGTTTCATAATTAGAACACATTAGTCCCAAAGGGACAAACATTAAATTTATATGGAGGATATCAAAATGACAACTCAGGAAATTATTGAAGTAATAAAAGGTTTATCAGTATTAGAATTAAATGATTTAGTTAAGGCTTGTGAAGAAGAATTCGGCGTATCTGCAGCAGCAGGCGTTGTAGTTGCAGCAGCAGGCGGTGCAGCAGCAGCTGAAGAAAAGTCAGAGTTTGACGTTGAATTAACAGAAGTAGGCGCAAGCAAAGTTAAGGTTATCAAGGTAGTTAAAGATGCTACTGGTCTTGGACTTAAGGAAGCAAAAGATCTTGTTGATGCCGCTCCTAAGCTCATTAAAGAAGGTGTTTCTAAAGAAGAAGCAGAAGAAATCAAGACAAAACTTGAAGCTGAAGGCGCTGTAGCAACAATTAAATAAATGCTTCTAAGCAAAACCATGCAAAAATAAAAAATATCCACACCAAGAGCTTGCTCTTAAGGGTGTGGATATTTTTTCGTTTTTATATGGCGCAGCCATAAATGAGCGAAGCACGAAGTGCATAGCGAATTATCATGGTTTTGCGAATATTAAATTTTTGTTGACAAGCAAAGCCCCTTGTGGTATCATGAAAAGTGCACTATTGCGTTAAGGGGTATTTATGCCCTTTTTCCGCTAGTAGTAGTAATGTCACTTAACCCTTATTTATAAGGGTCTAAGAATATATGGACAGGGGTGAATGTCAAAATGGAGAAATACAGAATGCATCCAGTGAAAGCAGGCAAGAGCGTACGTATGAGCTACTCAAGACAAAAAGAGGTTCTTGAGATGCCTAACTTTATTGAAATCCAGAAGGACTCATATCATTGGTTTTTGGATGAAGGACTTAGGGAAGTTTTCGATGACATCTCTCCAATTGAAGATTACAGCAACCACCTTAGCTTGGAATTCGTAGGATTTCAGTTATGTGAGGATGAAGTAAAGTATTCAATTGAAGAATGCAAGGAAAGAGATGCCACATATGCTGCACCACTTAAAGTGAAGGTTAGACTTCACAATAAGGAAACAGGTGAAATCACCGAACATGAAATTTTCATGGGTGATCTACCTCTTATGACAGCTACAGGTACTTTCGTAATCAACGGCGCTGAACGTGTAATTGTTAGTCAGTTAGTTCGTTCACCAGGCATTTATTATGGTGTTGCACATGATAAAGTTGGTAAGACTTTATATTCATCAACAGTGATTCCTAATAGAGGTGCATGGCTAGAATATGAAACTGATTCAAATGACATTTTCTATGTACGTGTAGATAGAACTAGAAAGGTTCCAGTTACCGTACTTGTGAGAGCATTAGGTTTTGGTACCAATGCAGAAATTATAGATTTATTTGGTGAAGAGCCAAAGATTTTAGCAAGTTTTGAAAAAGACCCATCTGATAACTATCAGGATGGTTTATTAGAGTTATATAAAAAGATTCGTCCAGGCGAACCACTTTCTGTAGACAGTGCAGAAAGTCTTATTGCTAGTATGTACTTTGATGCAAGAAGATATGATCTTGCAAAAGTTGGACGTTACAAATTTAATAAAAAACTTTCTTTTAAGGCTAGACTAAAGAATCAAGTATTAGCTGAAGATGTTATAGATGCCACAACGGGCGAAATTTTAGCTAAAGCTGGTGACGTTCTTACAGAGGAGAAGGCTGTTGAAATTCAGAACGCCGCAGTACCATTTGTATGGATTCAGACAGAGGAAAGAAACGTTAAAGTCCTTTCTAATATGTCTGTAGACATTAAGAATTTTGTATCTTTCGATACAGAAGAATTAGGTGTTACAGAAGATGTATTCTACCCTGTTTTAGCACAACTCATTGCTGAGAATGAAGATGAAGAGGATCTTAAAAATGCTATTTCTAAGAACATCGGTGAGCTTATTCCGAAGCATATTACTAAGGAAGATATTATAGCATCTATCAACTACTGTATGAATATAGAATACGGTATTGGTAATCCAGATGATATCGATCATTTAGGAAATAGACGTATTAGAGCTGTAGGTGAGTTATTACAGAACCAATATAGAATTGGTCTTTCAAGAATGGAAAGAGTTGTTCGTGAAAGAATGACTACACAAGATCTTGAAAGTGTTTCACCGCAGTCACTTATTAATATTAAACCAGTAACTGCTGCAGTTAAGGAATTCTTTGGAAGTTCTCAGTTGTCACAGTTTATGGATCAGAATAACCCTCTTGGAGAGTTAACACATAAGAGACGTTTATCAGCATTAGGACCTGGTGGTCTTTCTAGAGATAGAGCCGGATTCGAGGTTCGAGACGTTCACTACTCACATTATGGTAGAATGTGTCCAATCGAAACTCCTGAAGGTCCTAACATTGGTCTTATTAACTCACTTGCTACATATGCAAGAATTAATGAATATGGTTTTATTGAGGCTCCTTATAGAGTTGTAGACAAGGCAGACCCTAATAACCCAAGAGTAACAGACGAAGTTATTTATCTTACTGCAGATGAAGAAGATAAGTACACAGTAGCGCAAGCTAATGAACCACTTGATGAAAAAGGCTACTTTATTAATGCCAACGTATCAGGTCGTTATCATGAAGAAACATCACTGTTTGAAAAGAAGAGAATTGATTTAATGGACGTATCACCTAAGATGGTATTCTCAGTTGCTACATCTATGATTCCTTTCCTTGAAAATGATGATGCTAACCGTGCTCTTATGGGTTCAAACATGCAGCGTCAGGCCGTTCCACTTCTTACAACAGAAGCACCTGTAGTTGGTACAGGTATGGAATCTAAAGCAGCTGTTGACTCAGGTGTATGTGTAGTTGCAAAACGTGCAGGTACAATAGAGCGTTCTACATCTAAGGATATTACAATTCAGTATGATGATGACGGAACAAAAGAAACATATAAGCTTATTAAGTTCTCAAGAAGTAACCAGAGTAACTGTTACAACCAGAAGCCAATAGTATTTAAGGGTGAACATGTTGAAGCAGGACAGGTTATTGCAGATGGAGCTTCTACGGATAATGGAGAAATTGCACTTGGTAAGAACCCTCTTATTGGATTTATGACATGGGAAGGTTACAATTACGAAGATGCCGTTCTTTTAAGTGAAAGATTAGTACAGGAAGATGTATATACATCTATCCATATTGAAGAATATGAAACAGACGCAAGAGATACAAAGTTAGGACCTGAAGAAATCACAAGAGATGTTCCAGGTGTTGGAGATGAAGCATTAAAGGATCTTGATGATAGAGGTATTATCAGAATCGGCACTGAGGTTCGTGCAGGAGATATTCTTGTAGGAAAGGTTACTCCTAAGGGAGAGACAGAACTTACAGCAGAGGAGAGGCTTCTTAGAGCTATTTTCGGTGAAAAGGCAAGAGAAGTTAGAGATACTTCACTTAAGGTTCCTCATGGTGCTTATGGTATCGTTGTTGATGCTAAAGTATTTTCAAGAGAAAATGGCGATGAATTGTCACCAGGTGTAAATCAGTCAGTTAGAATCTATATCGCTCAGAAGAGAAAGATATCTATTGGTGATAAGATGGCTGGTCGTCATGGTAACAAGGGTGTTGTTTCAAGAGTATTACCAGTTGAAGATATGCCATTCCTTCCGAATGGTCGTCCTCTTGATATCGTTCTTAACCCATTGGGCGTACCTTCACGTATGAACATTGGACAGGTGCTTGAAATCCATTTAAGCCTTGCTGCTAGAGCATTAGGATTCAATATTGCAACACCAGTATTTGATGGTGCAAACGAAATTGATATTATGGATACTCTTGATATGGCCAATGATTATGTTAATACTGATTGGGAAGAATTCGAAGCTAAATATAAAGATACAGTTGATGCAGGTATTATGGATTATTTACATGAACATCTTGAGCATAGACAGTTATGGAAAGGTGTTCCAATTTCAAGAGATGGTAAGGTAAGACTTCGTGACGGTAGGACTGGTGAGTTCTTTGATAGTCCAG
Organism: Clostridiales bacterium; assembly: GCA_012520815.1. GTDB lineage: Bacteria > Bacillota > Clostridia > Lachnospirales > Lachnospiraceae > SVEL01. Next base: position 43,812 of record JAAYNM010000070.1, on the reverse strand, counting down.
TAACTATTGGTCATATGCATTACTTGAAACTTCATCATCTTGTTGATGATAAGATTCATGCTCGTTCAACAGGTCCTTACTCACTTGTAACACAGCAGCCACTTGGTGGTAAGGCTCAGTTCGGTGGACAAAGATTTGGAGAAATGGAAGTTTGGGCTCTTGAAGCTTATGGTGCTTCTTATACATTACAGGAAATTCTTACATTTAAGTCAGATGATATTGTAGGACGTGTAAAGACATACGAGGCAATTATCAAGGGTGAAAATATCCCTGAACCAGGTATTCCAGAGTCATTCAAGGTTCTCTTAAAGGAACTTCAGTCACTTGCACTTGATGTTAAGGTATTAGATGAAGATGACAATGAAGTAGAACTTAAGGAAAATATTGATACAGAAACCAGCGATTGGAATTCAATTATGGGTAATGATCATTACAATGATGAAGAAGATTTCGCTAAGTTAGGTTTCCAGAAACAGAGATTTGAAGGTGAAGAATTAGTAGCTGACGACGAGGAAGATAGCGTAGCAGCAGAAGATTTTGAAGTTGAAGAATTATCTGTAGATGAAGAATTGTAGAAGGGAGTTCCTAGAATGCCAGAAAATAGACAGTCAACATATCAACCAATGACATTTGACAAAATCAAAATCGGTTTGGCGTCACCTGAGAAGATTAGAGAATGGTCTCATCGAACTCAGGAACCAATAGACAAAGATACAGATGCTTGGAAAAGATGGAATGAAGAAGGTAATGTACTCAAACCAGAAACAATCAATTACAGAACATTAAAGCCTGAAAGAGATGGTTTATTCTGTGAAAAGATATTTGGACCAAGCAAGGACTGGGAATGTCATTGTGGTAAATATAAAAAGATTAGACATAAAGGAATCGTTTGTGATAGATGTGGCGTAGAAGTTACAAAGGCTAGTGTTCGTAGAGAACGTATGGGACGTATTGAACTTGCAGCTCCAGTTTCACATATTTGGTATTTCAGGGGTATCCCTAGCCGTATGGGACTTATTCTTGATTTATCACCTAAGATTCTTGAAAAAGTATTATATTTTGCATCATATGTAGTTCTTGATGCTGGTAATACAGATCTCATGTATAAGCAGGTACTTTCAGAGAAAGAATACAGAGAGGCTTGTGAAAAGTATGGTTCTGGTAATTTCCGTGTAGGTATGGGTGCAGAAAGTGTTCTCGAACTTTTAAGAGGCATTGATCTTGAAAAAGACGCAGAAGAACTTAAAGGCCAGTTAGCAGATTCAACAGGACAGAAACGTGCAAGAATCGTAAAGAGACTTGAAGTTGTAGAAGCATTCAGATTATCGGGTAACAAACCTGAATGGATGATTCTTACAGTAGTTCCAGTTATTCCACCAGAATTAAGACCTATGGTTCAGCTAGATGGTGGTAGATTTGCAACATCAGATTTAAATGACTTATATAGAAGAATTATTAACAGAAATAACCGTTTACAAAGACTTCTAGACCTGGGAGCACCAGAAATCATTGTTAGAAATGAAAAGAGAATGCTTCAAGAGGCAGTAGATGCTCTTATAGATAATGGCAGACGTGGTCGTCCAGTTACAGGACCTGGTAACAGAGCTTTGAAGTCCCTTTCAGATATGTTAAAGGGTAAACAGGGACGTTTCCGTCAGAACCTTTTAGGTAAGCGTGTAGACTATTCTGGACGTTCAGTTATCGTAGTTGGTCCTGAACTTAAGATTTATCAGTGTGGTCTTCCAAAGGAAATGGCTATTGAATTATTCAAGCCATTTGTAATGAAAGAATTAACATCTAAGGGCATTGCTCATAATATTAAGCAGGCTAAGAAGATGGTAGAGAGACTGCAGACAGAAGTTTGGGATGTACTTGAAGATGTAATCAGAGAACATCCAGTTATGTTAAACCGTGCTCCTACACTTCATAGACTTGGTATTCAGGCATTTGAGCCAATATTAGTAGAAGGTAAAGCTATTAAACTTCATCCATTAGTTTGTACAGCGTTTAACGCCGATTTCGATGGAGATCAGATGGCTGTCCATCTTCCGCTTTCAGTAGAAGCTCAGGCAGAATGTAGATTTTTACTTCTTTCACCTAACAATTTACTTAAACCTTCAGATGGTGGACCAGTAGCCGTTCCTTCACAGGATATGGTTCTTGGTATTTACTACTTGACACAGGAAAGACCAGGAGCACTGGGAGAAGGTAAAGTATTTAAGAATGTTAACGAAGCAATTCTCGCATATGAGAATGGCACAATTACACTTCATTCAAAGATTTTCGTAAGAAAATCAGTTAAGCTTGAAGATGGCGAAGTTCTTTCAGGCGTTATCAACTCCACATTAGGACGTTTCATTTTCAATGAAATCTTACCTCAGGATCTTGGACTCACAGTTAGAGAGACAAAGGAAGATGCACTTAAACTTGAAGTTGATTACCATGTAGGTAAGAAGCAGTTAAAGAAGATTCTTGAAAAAGTTATTAATACTCATGGAGCAACAATAACTGCAGAAGTTCTTGATGATATCAAGGCAATGGGTTACAAGTACTCTACAAGAGCAGCTATGACAGTTTCAATTTCAGATATGACAGTACCTGCTAAGAAAGAAGAAATTATTCAAGGTGCAGAAGATACAGTTGAAGCAATTACAAACAACTACCGTCGTGGTATGATTACAGACGAAGAAAGATATAAAGAAGTAATTAGAACATGGCAGGCAGCCGATGACGAAATTACACAGGCTCTTCTTGGTGGTCTCGATAAATACAATAATATTTATATGATGGCTGACTCAGGTGCCCGTGGTTCTGATAAACAGATTAAACAGTTAGCAGGTATGCGTGGTTTGATGGCGGATACAACAGGTAGAACTATCGAATTACCAATCAAATCTAACTTCCGTGAAGGTCTTGACGTTTTGGAATACTTTATCTCAGCTCATGGAGCTAGAAAAGGTCTTTCAGATACAGCCCTTAGAACAGCCGATTCAGGATACCTTACAAGACGTCTTGTTGACGTTTCACAGGATCTTATCATTAGACAGGTTGACTGTTGCGAAGGTAAAGAAGTTCCATTTATGGAAATCACTGGATTTATGGATGGTGCTGAAACTATTGAAAGTCTTGAAGAAAGAATTACAGGTAGATATTCAGCAGAAACTATCGAAGATGCTGATGGCAATGTTATCGTTAAGAAGAATCATATGATTACTCCTAAGAGAGCAGCCGCAGTTATGAAGATGGAACCTAAGACAGTAAAGATTAGAACAATTCTTTCATGTAAATCACACTCTGGTGTTTGTGCTAAATGTTACGGTGCAAACATGGCAACTGGTCAGGCAGTACAGGTTGGTGAAGCAGTTGGTATCATTGCAGCTCAGTCAATCGGTGAACCAGGTACACAGCTTACTATGAGAACATTCCATACAGGTGGTGTTGCCGGTAATGATATTACACAGGGTCTTCCTAGAGTAGAAGAATTATTTGAAGCAAGAAAGCCAAAGGGACTTGCAATTATTGCAGAGTTCGGCGGTGTTGCTGAGATTCGTGATACAAAGAAGAAACGCGAAATTGTCATAACAGATACAGAGACAGGTAATTCAAAGGCTTACTTAATTCCTTACGGATCTAAGATTAAGGTTATGGATGGTGCAACACTTGAAGCAGGAGATGAACTTACAGAAGGTTCAGTTAATCCACATGATCTTTTAAAGATTAAGGGACTTCGTGCAGTACAAGATTACATGATTAGAGAAGTTCAAAGAGTTTACCGTCTACAAGGTGTTGATATCAACGATAAGCATATCGAAATTATTGTTAGACAGATGCTTAAGAAAATTAGAGTTGAAAATGCAGGTGATTCAGAATTCCTTCCAGGCACTTCTGTAAATGTACTTGAATTCAATGAAACTAATGAAGAACTGGTTGCTGAAGGCAAAGAGCCAGCAGAAGGTAAGCAGGTAATGCTTGGTATTACAAAGGCTTCCCTTGCAACAAATTCATTCCTTTCAGCTGCTTCCTTCCAGGAAACAACTAAGGTTCTTACAGAAGCTGCTATCAATGGTAAGATTGATCCGCTTATTGGACTTAAGGAAAATGTACTTATTGGTAAGTTAATTCCAGCAGGTACAGGTATGAAGAGATATCGTTCAGTTAAACTTGATACAGATATCGAAACAATATCAATTGATGAGAGCGATGTAATCGAAGATGAAATCGTTGAAATAACAGAAGAATAGTATACCGGTTTATTTAATCTATACGGTAGTATCCGGAAACCCTTAGAAAATTTCTAAGGGTTTTCCTTTGCAAAGGAGGCACTATGAGTAATGTATTGTTACCTGCAGAAATTGCAGAAGTTACAGTAGAATCAAGCGTAAAAAAAGTTAATATGAAGTGGTGGAAACAATTCGTATTGGGTATAATGGCGGGTTTATTTATCGCACTTGCGGGAAATGCATCTAGCATTGTAGCTTATGGAGCGTCATCTGTTGGAATGGGAAAGATGCTTTCAGGAGCATTGTTTGGAACTGGTTTAATAATGGTACTGCTCTCAGGAGCAGAATTATTTACAGGAAACTGTATGATATTTATGGCAGTAATGGAAGGGAAAACCCGTACATCTGCTATGCTTAAAAATTGGTTCATAGTCTATCTTGGAAATATGGTAGGTGGCATAGGATATACATTTCTAATGGGTCAAACTACTCAGATGTCTATGGATGGCGGAGAACTAGGAGCATATGCTATAAATGTTGCGTTTGCTAAAAGCAATTTAGATTTCAAAACAGCTTTTATAATGGGTATTTTTTGTAATATACTAGTGTGTATTGCAATCTGGGTTAGTTATGCCTCAAAGGATGTAGCTGGAAAAATTATTGCATTGTTTTTTCCGATATGGATATTTGTTGTTTCTGGATATGAGCATTGTGTGGCAAATATGTATTTCATTCCAATGGGTATATTTGCATCAAATAACGATAAATATGTAGAGGCGGCAAATAGGATTTATGGTTTGACATCCAGCGATATAGCTACAATAAATTGGAAGAATTTCTTTACAGTAAATTTAGTACCTGTAACACTTGGAAATATATTCGGTGGTGTAGTGTGCTTTGGTTTGATTTATTGGGGCGTCTATTTGAGAAAAAAAGAAAAGACAGAAAAAACTACTAACTAAAAAGATAGAAGTATTGATATTAATTTAAATCGGCTTTGAAAGCGAAAAATAGCTTTTAAGGTCGATTTTTGATTTTATGACAGGGAATTAATTTATGTGCATCAAGCTATACCGTGCTTGGTATTCCTAATTACATTTTTTCGGTATTATTTGCACTTGTGATAAGTGTAGCGATATATATAGCATTTAGATTAGCAAAGAAAAATATAATGTAAGCTAAAGAAATCAAAATATCTATTTTACACAATCAGTATGCATAACGAATCTATTATCCATAGTTTTCATAATGCCCTTAATCTGAATTTTTTCATAAACCTTTTTGTGACCTAGGTCGTAAATGGAATTAGTGGAAAAGCCGAGTACACGAGGTCGGAGGATATAGTATTCGTTCTCGCTAATTACAAGACCTTTCTCACCATTGGTAAGCTCCACACACGCACCAGGTGGTAGTATATTAATGCTTTCAGCTAGAGCTTGTACAATCTTCTCATCATAGGTATCTTCATCTTCAAGCATAAATTTAATGGCTGAAAACTCACTCATAGGATCTTTATAAACTCTCATAGCTGTAAGCGTGTCAAACATACCAGCTATTTTTAAAAGTTTTATTCCAAGAAGGAGGTTTTGGTGTTGATGTGGATGGGATGGTAACTTGTTGCACAATTCAATTCGTAGTTGTGCTATGTATCGTCTTATTCCTGCGGAGATAAGATAGTTTTCCTTGATTAATTCATAACCCATTAATTCAGCATTTCGGACAATGGTCATCTCCCGTTGGGTGAGCTTATCTGTTTTGTTGATAATTTCACTAGGGGCGAGTATTTTTCCCAGGTCATAATAAAAGGCAGCATTTACTAAGTAGTTTTGTTCTTTTGTGTCAAGGCCTAGTCTATGAGAAATAAGTGCACACAAAATAGCAGTGTTAAGACAATGTTTGAACACTGCATCATCAGGGCTGCGCAAACTTTGAATGAAGTTAATCTTATCTGGCAAATTCCCATAATTGGCACATACTGAACGGGCAAGCTCGTCAATATGCTTTGCAGATTCTCCATTAACAATACGTTGCAAATCATCTCTTAAAGTATAACAAGAAACAGTAGTAAAACGTTCGAATTCTATCTCTTCTTCTGATATAGGAGGAAGGGGTTCCGCTGGTTCAAGTATATATTGACCATACGTGTTAAGATTTCGAATATTTATTAAAACTGAGTCAGTCACTGTGGTGTTACGACCATACAAAAGTACACCACTCTGGTTGTATATAGGTTTGGCTAAACGCATACCCAAACGAATCTCGTCTAATTTAACAAAACGCAAGGTTTCTCCTCCGGTCACAAAAATAAATTACTAATATTCATTATAATGAATAAACAATTAAAATACAAGTGGAATAATTTTTGAGAAAGTATGTGAGAAGACAGAAAAAAGCCAGTGATGAGTGGGGGTTACAAGTTCTCTTGATATGGTGACTTGTACCCCTCGCCTAGCACTTCACTAGCGGAAGACACAATCATAAAAACACTGGAATCAACATTTCTTACAATGTTTTGCGCTTTGGGAAGATTTTGCTTTTTAAGTACACACATAATAATTTTTTTATCTTGGGAGGTGTAAGCGCCTACACCGTTCACATAGGTGACTCCGGTGCCAATCTCCTCTAAAAGACGAAGCGCAATTTCTTGTTCATGACTACTTATAATAAATAAAAGTTTTGCGCCGTCTCTTCCATATAAAACTAAATCCATAACATGTGAGGAAACAAAAACAGCAATGCCAGCGTACATAGCTACAGTGATATTTTTAAAAGCAATAGCTGAAAGCGCTACAACAAAAACGTTTAGAACGAGAAATAGACGTCCAGTTTCGATATGTGGAAATTTGAGCTTCAGTAATCTTACAACAACATCGGTGCCACCTGATGAAGAACCAACCTTAAAAATCATTCCTAGGCTGATAGCGGAAATTGCACCTCCAAAGAGTGCAGCAAGAACGGGGTCTGTGGTAATAGGTCCAATAGGAGCCAACAAATCCACGAAAATTGAATGGGCGATAATAGCAACAATGTTAGAAACAAAGAAACCTGCCCCGAATTTCCATATACCGATTACCATAATAGGTACATTAATGAGGAAATATAAAGCACCAGTTGATAACCCTGTGTAGTGATTTACTATAATAGACAGACCTGTGACACCACCCGGAGCCAGCTGGTTCGGGCTTAAGATCAGACTGATACTACATGCTGAAACAAAAGAAAAAAACAGAATCACGGTGTATTTTACAAGTAATTGAGTTTTCTTTGATTTGAATTTAAGTAACATAAAATCTCCTTTTTATATAGAAAGAAATAAGTCAAATTAATTTGAATAATGTAAATTAGTAAACAGTAACGAATAAGAGCCAGTTAATAAAAACAGGCAATAAAGTCCAGTTAACAAAAATTAGTTTATCAACTTGGTATTCTGCAATTTAGACCACTATGATATGATTTAGAACCAATTTTATTTAGTAACAATGCAAATGCTTTATTATTACTAGTGTCCTCCAGGAAATTATCTAGAAGGAATATAGTTAATAAATATCTGTCTCTAGCACGATTTAATAATTGTGGGACTGATTCAGTAGAGGATATATTTAAATCCCATGGGTTAAACCAAATATGATGTGACAAATTTAGTGGATCAAGGTGTTTTACTTCATCACCGCCAGGGATAAGAGGGGCTATATATCGCTGACCTACGAATGCATACTCAATAGTGCCTATAGCATTTTTTGCTTTTGAAGAAAAAAGCTTAAGCAATTTATGTTCCTTTTGAAGTGATAAAATTGCCATCTTAATACCTCTTTTGGTTATTCTTGAATCATGGTAGGTATGTCTAATAGCATAATGCAATAAGGAACATATAACGTTCATCTCTTGCGAACTAAGTGAGACTTCACTTCTTGAGAAAAATTCTCGTGGAGTTGTGTCAAGATATGTTCTTAGTAGCATAATATCAATATCTGTTTCTAAAGAAAAATGTTTTTCTAAGTAATCTTTGGTCTTGTGGTTGTAGTCAGTCATCCAATAAACATATGGGTGAACTAAACAATCAAGAGTATAGTGGGTGAGAAATCCTGAAATGTATGAAATACAAATTATCCTAGCCTCATCTTCTTGCGATATAGCATATTCTATACACTTCTTGAAAAAAATATCCGTTTTTGACGTGTGCATTGTTGAACCAATGTTTTTTCTAGCAGCAACAACCTCGGTAGCATAATAGAAAAAGATATCCGGACCTAAGATGCCTAGTTTATAAGGTGACTGAAAACGTGATATGTTATTTTTAATGGCTGAATCAGGCATTCTTCTATATGTGTGAACACCAAAAAGGTAATGGGTATCATATCCTGGCATCGTTAATTCTCCTGCTGTGTAATATTTGTATCATCGACGGTAATATTACCTAATGTAATATTATCCCAAAGATTATCAATTTTATAGACATATTTTTCTAATAATTCAGTATAAAATTTACCATCAATGTTTAATTCCTCTTCAGTTAAACCCTCGTCGTTCTTCAAGTGAGTGATGTACTTAGTGGCAAGCCCTATTTTGTAGCGAATATTATATAGGTCCTCCAGCGTAAGCGCAGTAGCATCAACTTGCTTACCTGTCATATTATTATATATTGAATCAGCCTCTTCACTGATTATTTTTTGTTCGGATTCATCCAGTTTATAACCATTTGCAAGAGCCTCACAGTAATATATGTGATCACGGATAGCCACATAAATAGTATTGTCTTTAGCTATAGATTTTAAAAAAGTATTGTTGATGTACAAATTCCAATAAGCTGAGTTGTTGGAAGGATTGTAAAGGGAAGCTGTATGATTGACTGAGGCTTCCATTACAAGGATGTAATACGATACATCCTTTAGACTTAATGAATCAACATTATCATCATATGAAATAGTAACCAAGGTGTCTTGCAAATGTTCGTTAAAAACAAAATTGGTTTTGTCTCTGTTATCAACAGCGATAAGGACAAAGGCAACGATACAAAACATAATAATTAAAATGCAAACTAGTGTGATAATATTGTGTGATTTGGTACTCATATATAGGGCTCCCTTCTAAGGATAAATACATAATGGGCAAGGTCGCTCCGAATAAGCTACGCTTATTCAGGCACTCTTGCGCTAATTATACCATATCAGACTTTTTTTGGTAATAAATTGTTTATTAATAATATCTTTATTATAAGAATATATTTGCCAATAAATTCCTTGACAAACAAATTTACTAGGGATATAATAATCGGGCGTGCGTAGAAATGTACTCTATTTTTGTACGCAATTTTGAACAATCATATTTCTAATCAGGAGGTGAAAAAGAAATGCCAACATTTAACCAGTTAGTAAGAAAAGGAAGAAAGACATCTGAAAAGCAGTCAACTGCACCTGCACTTCAAAAAGGATACAATTCTTTAAAGAAGAAAGCAACAGATACATCTGCCCCTCAGAAGAGAGGTGTTTGTACAGCAGTTAAAACAGCTACTCCTAAAAAGCCAAACTCAGCTCTTAGAAAAATTGCCAGAGTTCGTCTTTCTAACGGTATCGAAGTAACAAGCTACATTCCAGGAGAAGGTCATAACCTTCAGGAGCATAGTGTTGTACTTATCAGAGGAGGAAAAGTAAAAGATCTTCCAGGTACAAGATACCATATCGTTAGAGGAACACTTGATACAGCAGGTGTTGCAAAGAGACGTCAGGCCCGTTCTAAGTACGGCGCTAAGAGACCAAAAGACGCTAAATAGGAACTAGTAACCATAGGTTGAATGACATTGTGCCGGATTAGAAATATTTTTCGATAAAATTCAGTTAATTATTTTAAGACCGTGCGCGAACACAATCTAGTGAGTACCGTTGATCTAATTACACTTATTAAGGAGGGAAGAACCGTGCCACGTAAAGGACATACTCAAAAAAGAGACGTATTAGCAGATCCATTATACAATAACAAGGTAGTTACAAAGCTTATCAATAACATTATGTTAGACGGTAAGAGAGGTGTATCTCAGAAAATTGTATATGGAGCATTTACAAGAGTTGAAGAAAAAGCAGGCAAGCCAGCTTTAGAAGTATTTGAGGAAGCTATGAACAATATTATGCCTCGGCTTGAAGTTAAGGCAAGACGTATTGGTGGAGCTACCTATCAGGTACCTATCGAAGTTAGACCAGACAGAAGACAAGCTTTAGCTCTTCGTTGGTTGACGATGTTTTCTCGTAAAAGAGGAGAGAAAACTATGGAAGAAAAGTTAGCTAATGAAATCCTCGATGCAGCCAATAACACTGGCGCATCAGTTAAGAAAAAAGAAGACATGCATAAGATGGCAGAAGCTAATAAAGCATTTGCTCATTATAGATTCTAGTAAGGAGGAAGAACTTTGGCTGAAAGAGAATATCCGTTAGACAGAACAAGAAACATCGGTATTATGGCTCATATTGATGCTGGTAAGACAACATTATCAGAGCGTATTCTTTATTATACCGGTGTAAATCATAAAATTGGTGATACACATGAAGGTACTGCTACAATGGACTGGATGGCCCAAGAGCAGGAAAGAGGTATCACAATTACTTCAGCTGCTACAACTTGTCATTGGACACCAGAAGAAAATGGCGTAAAGAAATCTAATGCCGATGAATACCGTATTAACGTTATTGATACTCCAGGACACGTAGACTTTACTGTAGAAGTAGAGCGTTCACTTAGAGTACTTGATGGTGCTGTAGGTGTATTCGATGCCCAAAATGGTGTTGAACCACAGTCAGAAAACGTATGGCGTCAGGCTGACACATATGGTGTTCCACGTATGGCGTTCATGAACAAGATGGATAAGATGGGGGCAAATTTCTTTGACTCATGTCAGCAGCTTGTTACAAAGCTTGGAAAGAATCCTGTACTTGTACAGATTCCTATCGGACAGGAAGCAGATTTCAAGGGTATCGTTGATTTGTTTGAAATGCAAGCATATATATTCAACAACGATAAGGGTGATGATATCACTATAGGTGAAATTCCAGCTGACCTTAAAGATCAGGCAGAAGAATACCATAACAAACTCGTTGAACAGTGTGTAGAATTCGATGAAGACCTTATGGAAAAATACCTTGAAGGTGAAGAACCTTCAATTTCAGAACTTAAAGCCGCTTTAAGAAAAGGAACAATCGCAGGTGATGCGATTCCATGTCTTTGTGGTACAGCATACAAAAACAAGGGTGTTCAGAAACTTCTTGATGCTATAATCGAATATATGCCAGCTCCAACTGATGTCCGAGACATCACAGGACATGATGAAGATGGAAATGAAATTTCAGTTAAGTCTTCAGATGACGAACCATTCGCTGCTTTAGCATTTAAGATTATGACTGACCCATTTGTTGGTAAGTTAGCATTCTTTAGAGTTTATGCAGGTACATTGAACTCAGGTTCATATGTCCTTAACTCTACAAAGAATAAAAAAGAAAGGGTTGGACGTATCCTTCAGATGCATGCCAACTCTAGAAAAGAAATCGATAAGGTTTATTCAGGAGATATTGCTGCAGCAGTAGGTCTTAAATCTACAGTTACAGGTGATACAATCTGTGACGAACAGCATCCAGTAATTCTTGAATCAATGGAATTCCCAGAACCAGTTATCGAACTTGCAATCGAACCTAAGACAAAAGATGCTCAGGGTAAGATGGGTGAAGCCTTAGCTAAACTTGCTGAGGAAGATCCTACATTCAGAGCTCATACAGATCAGGAAACAGGTCAGACAATCATCGCTGGTATGGGTGAACTTCATCTTGATGTCATCGTTGACAGACTACTTCGTGAGTTTAAGGTTGAAGCTAATGTTGGTGCTCCTCAGGTTGCATATAGAGAAGCAATTACAAAGGCAGTAGATATTGATAGTAAGTATGCTAAGCAGTCAGGTGGACGTGGTCAGTATGGTCACTGTAAAGTTCACTTTGAGCCAATGGATGCCAATGGTGACGAGTTATTCAAGTTTGAATCAACAGTTGTTGGTGGATCTATTCCTAAGGAATACATCCCAGCAGTTGGTGCAGGTATTGAAGAAGCTACAAAATCAGGTATTCTTGCTGGATTCCCAGTTGTTGGTGTACACGCTACAGTATATGATGGATCTTATCATGAAGTTGACTCTTCAGAAATGGCATTCCACATTGCTGGTTCTATGGCATTCAAGGAAGCTATGCAAAAGGCATCACCAGTTATTCTTGAACCTATTATGAAGGTTGAAGTAACAATGCCAGAAGAATACATGGGTAATGTTATCGGTGGTCTCAATTCACGTCGTGGACGTATTGAAAGCATGGATGATATCGGTGGCGGTAAGATGGTTAAAGCTTATGTTCCACTTGCTGAAATGTTTGGTTATGCTACAGTACTTCGTTCAGATACACAGGGTCGTGGTAACTACTCAATGTTCTTTGAAAAGTATGAGACAGCTCCAAAAAATATTCAGGAAACAGTTATCTCTGCAAGAGGTAAATAAGAAAATTATTTAAAAATAGGCTTGAAAATCTTTATATTATGAAATATAATCATTTATAGCCGTTATATAGCCAAAAGGTGGTATTCCGCCTTTTGGACTAAAAAAATATTATTATTTTAGGAATTTAAGGAGGAATTACAAAATGGCTAAGGCTAAATTTGAAAGAAACAAACCACATTGTAATATCGGTACTATTGGTCACGTAGATCATGGTAAAACAACATTAACAGCTGCTATTACAAAGACACTTCATGAAAGATTAGGTACAGGCGAAACTATAGCATTCGACAACATCGACAAAGCTCCAGAAGAAGTAGAAAGAGGTATTACTATCTCTACTTCTCACGTTGAGTATGAAACAGAAAACAGACATTATGCTCACGTTGACTGTCCAGGACATGCCGATTATGTAAAGAACATGATCACTGGTGCTGCACAGATGGATGGTGCTATCCTTGTTGTTGCTGCAACTGATGGTGTTATGGCTCAGACAAAGGAACATATCCTTCTTTCAAGACAGGTTGGTGTACCTTACATAGTAGTATTCATGAACAAATGTGATATGGTTGATGATGAAGAATTACTTGAATTAGTAGAAATGGATATTAGAGAATTATTAAACGAATATGAATTCCCAGGAGATGATACACCTATAATCCAGGGTTCTGCTCTTAAGGCTCTTGAAGATCCTTCAAGTGCATGGGGCGACAAGATTCTTGAGCTTATGGCTGCAGTAGATTCTTGGGTTCCAGATCCACAAAGAGATACAGATAAGCCTTTCTTAATGCCAGTTGAAGATGTATTCACAATTACAGGTCGTGGTACAGTTGCTACAGGTAGAGTAGAAAGAGGAACTCTTCATATCAATGACGAAGTTGAATTACTTGGTATTACTGAAGAAGTTAGTAAGACAGTTGTAACTGGTATTGAAATGTTCAGAAAGCTTCTTGATGAAGCTCAAGCTGGTGATAATATTGGTGCCCTTCTTCGTGGTATTCAGAGAACAGATATCGAAAGAGGTCAGGTACTTGCTAAACCAGGTTCTGTAACATGTCATAAGAAATTTACAGCTCAGGTTTACGTATTAACTAAAGATGAAGGTGGACGTCATACTCCTTTCTTCAATAACTACAGACCACAGTTCTACTTTAGAACAACTGACGTTACTGGTGTTTGTGAATTACCAGCTGGCACAGAAATGTGTATGCCTGGTGATAACGTAGAAATGACAATCGAACTTATTCATCCAGTCGCTATGGAGCAGGGTCTTGGCTTTGCTATCCGTGAAGGTGGTAGAACAGTAGGTTCTGGTAAGGTTGCTACAGTTATCGAGTAGTTTTAATTGAACTATAATTGAACAATGCTAATAAAAGGTCCTCCCTTTTGGGGAGGACCTTTTTAAAAATTAAAAATTTAATTTTTACATACAATTTTTAAGAGGTTAATTGTCTAATAGTATGAAAGAAAAAGACTAATATAAGTACAAGGAAAAAAGTTATGAATGAAATGGAACTTATTAATGCCGTAAATGGCGCGAAAAAGCTGCAATAGAAATCTAAAGAAGCAAATCGAAAATCTTGGAAATGACGGCATTAAACCTAGATGTATTGCGGCACTTCCATTTATATATGTTATTTTGAAAAACAGTTCTTAGCATTTTCTTGGAGGATGAAGGAAATGATAAGCCTACATACATTTTCATTAAATTATAACAGTAGATTGGATTTTGTTGATATTACAACCTGAAAGTAGAGTAAATAGCAAGATAGGTAGCAGGAAAAAGGAACATAGCCAAGCAACTAAATTTGATTAAATTTATGTTGTAAAGCGATGTTCCCTTTTTGATGTATATTTAGCTATTTACAATATATTAATGCCGTTTGAAGCTGCAAATGATATAATATCTTCAGGCCAAATAGATACTTGGACTTCTCCTATGTGTGCTTTTCTAAGGAAAAACATACATATACGAGACTGACCAATACCACCACCGATGGTATATGGTAATTCTTTATTCAAAATTGCCTTTTGAAATGGTAGTTCGGCTCTATCAGTACAATCGGCTTTTTCTAATTGGGCTTGTAGTGAATCCTCATCTACACGAATACCCATAGAGGATAATTCGAGAGCAATGTCCAAGATAGAGTAATAAACGATAATATCACCATTTAACGCCCAATCGTCATAGTCAGGGGCTCTGCCATCGTGCTTTTCACCATTTTCTAGGACATCGCCAATCTTCATTACGAAAATGGCGCCAAACTCTTTAGCTTCTCTGTATTCTCTTTCTTTTGAATCACATCCAGGATACTTAGCAAGGAGTTCTTCGGATGTAACAAAGTGAATTTCTTCAGGAAGAATACAGTTAATATAATTGTATCTGTTTGACATATATTTCTCAGTAACACGAAGGGCTTCGTACACAGATTTTACTGTATCCATAAGGGTAGTAATATTACGCTCTTCCTTGGAAATGACTTTTTCCCAGTCCCATTGATCTACGAAAATGGAATGTATGTTGTCAGTGACTTCGTCGCGTCTAATGGCATTCATATCAGTGTATAATCCTTCACCAGCAGAAAAACCGTATCTGCCAAGAGCCATACGTTTCCACTTTGCAAGGGAATGTACGATTTCTACATTTCGTTCATTCTGTTCCTTGACACCAAAAGAAACAGGTCTTTCAACACCATTAAGGTTATCATTCAGTCCAGATTCTGGGGTTACAAATAATGGAGCGGTAACTCTTTTGAGATTAAGTTGCGTTGCTAGTTGGCGTTCAAAAAAATCTTTGACACGTTTAATTGCTACCTGCGTATCCTTGATGCCTAGTGCAGGGGTGTAATCTTTAGGAATAATAATGTTTTCCATAATGCCTCCATAAATTATAAATCACAGTTGTTAACAGTTCTTGGAAATGGAATAACGTCTCTGATATTGCTCATTCCAGTAATGTACATAACGCATCTCTCGAAACCGAGTCCAAAGCCAGCATGTCTAGCACTGCCATATTTCCTTAGATCGAGGTAGAAATCATAATCCTCTGGATTCAAATTGCATTCCTTCATTCTAGACACAAGAACATCATAGTTATCTTCTCTTTGGCTTCCACCGATAATCTCGCCTATACCAGGAACAAGACAGTCCATAGCAGCAACAGTCTTGCCATCTTCGTTAAGTTTCATATAGAAGGCTTTGATTTCTTTTGGATAATCTGTAACAAATAAAGGACGTTTGTATACTTCTTCTGTAAGGAAACGCTCATGTTCCGTCTGTAAGTCACATCCCCAGAACACTTTATAATCGAATTTTTCATTATTTTCTTCTAATATTTTTATGGCCTCTGTATATGTTACATGACCAAATTGAGAGTTAGCAACTCCTTTAAGTCGTTGGATGAGTCCCTTGTCAACAAAATCATTGAAAAATTTCATTTCTTCGGGTGCATTTTCAAGACAATAGTTGATAATGTACTTAATCATACTTTCAGCTAAAATCATATCATCTTTTAAATCAGCAAATGCAATCTCTGGCTCTATCATCCAAAACTCAGCAGCATGTCTTGTTGTGTTTGAATTTTCAGCTCTAAAGGTTGGGCCAAAAGTGTAGATGTTCTTAAATGCCATAGCATAGGTTTCGCCATTGAGCTGACCACTAACAGTTAAGTTGGTAGGTTTGTTAAAGAAATCTTTGCTATAGTCGATTTTGTTATCTTCTGTCATCGGAATATTATTCATATCGAGTGTTGTAACCTGGAACATCTCTCCGGCACCTTCACAATCACTTGCTGTGATAAGTGGGGTATGAACGTATACAAAATTTCTTTCCTGAAAGAATTTGTGTATAGCGTAGGCTATCAGAGAACGAACTCTGAATACTGCTTGAAATGTGTTTGTTCGTGGACGAAGGTGTGAGATGGTTCTGAGGTATTCAAAAGAATGTCTCTTCTTTTGAAGTGGATAATCAGAATCAGATTCTCCTTCAATGTATACTTCACCAGCCTGAATTTCAAAAGGCTGCTTTGCCTCTGGAGTTGCTGTGAGAGTACCTTTTACAATAACAGCAGCACCAACACCGAGCCTTGAAATAGTATCGAAGTTAATTAATGAATCGCTGTAGACAATTTGTAGTGGTTCAAAGAAAGTACCATCATTGACTACCATAAATCCAAAAGTCTTTGAATTACGATTGCTTCTAAGCCATCCACCAACAGCGATCTCCTTGCCGATGTACTTGTCCTGTTCTCTGAACAGGTCTCTAATATTAATAAGTTCCATTTTGAATTTTCCCTCCTGCATTCTACATATTAAATGCCTATCTTTCATTTTACCAAAAAACAGCTACAAATTCAATGAATACATATATAGATATAAATATTTTAATATCATTGACAATTATTTGCATAAAATGTATTATTTAAAGTGACCATGTCTATTCTTGTATAAATTTACATATATATTAACTTGTGCGTTTAAAGGTACTTATGGAATACATCGATAATAAGTATATTTTGTTAAAAAACTAAATATATAAGAAAGAAGAGTATATTATAGTCATAGGATGAGATAACAGTTTCAGACTAAAATAGTGAAAAAATCCAAAAAAGGAGTACCTAAAGTGGGTATTTTTTGCTATTTAATGGTGTTATAATAATCAGGAATAATAAAAAATCCAAAAAAATGCAAAGTATATGCATAAGCATATATAAACAAAAGATATTTTCAGAAAGAAATTTCTGGGTATATAGATGTTAAAGAAATTTGACAAATTTCCAATTTACTGAAGTGGAATGACTAATAACAAAGGAAACATGGAGGAAAAAAATGTTTTGTAGTAATTGTGGAAATCAAGTAGAAGAGGGTTCAAAGTTTTGTACATTTTGTGGGGCGGCTCAGGAACCAGTTGATCAAAGTACACCAGTACAGCCAGTAGCAGAAGAGCCAGTACAGACAGTACAGGCAGCAGATCCATCTGCGCCAGTACAGCCAGAGCAGGCAGCAGATCCATATGCATCAGCACAGCCAGTACAACCAGCAGATTCATATGCACCAGTACAGCCAGTACAACCAGCAGATCCATACGCACCAGTACAGCCAGCGGATCCGTATGCGCCAGTTCAACCTATACAGCAAGTAGATGGTGCACCAACTCAAGGCGAGTGGGGTCCATTAATGCAAGGTGATAAAAAGAAAAGTAAAACACCACTTATTCTTGCAGTAGTTGGTGGTTCATTATTATTAGTTGTTATTGTACTTATTATTGTATTATTTGCATGTAAAGACAATGATAAAGATGGTAAAGAAGATAAGACAAAGAAACCAGATAGTACAACAGAAGAAACAACAACAGCGCCAGAAGAACTAACAACACCTGAAACTTTAGAGTTTTCTGAAGATGAAGTAAAGAGAAACGCTGAAGAATTATTTAAGAATTATTTTAAGGCTTCCACGGAGTTGGACTATTCTTACTTTGAAAAAGTAATGTTACCAGCCGTGTATGAAAAGTATTTTGAAGAATATGAGTCATATGATATAGAAGATGCATTGGTGTATGCCAATGAAATTGATAACACATTTGGACTTATTACAGGTGCCGAGTTTACAACAGATGGAATTTTTTATGATCAAGGAGAATCATTCGTTGATTATATCAATGAAAGATATGATTTAACAGGTAATATAGTTGAGGCTATATTCAATGTTGGCGGAGAACTTACTCTTAAAAGCAAAGATAGAACAGCTACATTCGAGTATATTATTGAAATTGCTTATTATGGCGGAAAATGGTATATCGAAAACATTTCTATTTTCGAGGGTACATATAATAATTATCCATATACATTTACAGGTAATGGAACTGATGAATTCGCACAGTATTGGGGTGATGAAGAAGAACTAACAACTTCAGCAGAATCACCAACAATTCCAGCAGAATCAGTCGACTTATCTACATATGAAGATTTAGTAAACACTGGATATGATACACCAGATGATTTAGTTAAGGCAGCAGTAAAGTCATATCTTGAATTTGACACAGAGACAATTAGAAAATGTACACACCCTACAGTTATGGCGTTATATGATTATCTTTATGCTGAGTATGGGTATTATGATGATGAAGATGAAGAAATAGAAGATATTCTTGCTGAATGTGATATTCTTGCTATAGTAAAATATAAGGGTGTTGTATATGATCTAGAAAATTATTCATTATCAGACCTTGAAGAATATAATGATGCTATTGCTGTATTTAACGGTACTCCATGCGAGGAAGGAAAATTAGCATCAGGAACAATACACTACAATGATGGAACAACAGATGTTGTAGTTGGATTTGAAATTGATGTGGCAAAGGTTAACGGAAAATGGTATTTAGCAGCATTTACAGTTGATTATCCAATAAACTAATAAAATTTCAAATAAATGAACGGAGGAAGTAAACATGTTTTGTAAGAAATGTGGAGCACAATTAAAAGAGAACGCGAAGTTCTGTGGCGCTTGTGGAGCACCAGTACAGGTGGAGGAAACACCAGTACAGACACAACAATCAGTTGTAGAACAACAGCAGATACCGGCAGATCCTTTTGCGCAGGCACAGCCTGTAGTAAATAACCAGCCACCAGTAGATGCATTTGCAACAATCCCATCAGCAGCACCAGTACAGACACAACAACCACAGTATCAGACACAACCACAACAGACACAGTGGGGAACAATGCAACCAAAGGCTGCTAAGAGCGGTGGAAAAGGTTTGCTAATTGGATTGATTTCTGGGGGAGCAGCATTACTTGTAGCAATTATTGTAATAGTAATTTGCCTATTTGCATGTGGCGGCAGTGGAGCATCATCACCACAGGAAGCAGTTGAAGCATACTTTGAAGCATTAAATGACAAAGATTTTGATGCACTTAAAGATATTATATATCCAGCAATGATGGAAGAAGTTTATGATGACGAATTATATGACGAAGAAGAATTCATGGAGCGTTTTGCCTATAAATCTAGCCCTGCAGATGATAAGGATGCAAAAGTAAAATTTAGCAATCCAACAATTGATAATATAGACAACGTAAGCGCAAGTACAATTAAGAGTGCTAATAAAGCATTAAAAGAAGAATATGATTCATACATCGAAATCGAGAAGATGGTTACTGCGGATGGAGTTGTCACAATAAAAGTGGACGATGATAAGCACGATTATGAGTATGACGTAAAATTAGTAAAGGCTGATGGAGATTGGTATATCTTCTCTATGAAAGTAACTACTTATGGTTATGTAAAATAAATCATCAAAGGGGAAAAAAGATGTGGATAGCGAACAATTGGAAAGACTATGAAGTCATAGATTGTTCACTTGGAGAAAAACTTGAAAGATGGGGCGACTATACATTAGTTCGCCCCGATCCTCAAGTTATATGGGATACTCCAAAGGTAAATAAAAAATGGAATAAGATGAATGCCCATTATCACCGCTCTGCTAAGGGTGGAGGTGAATGGGAGTTTTTTGACTTACCGAAACAGTGGACAATTAGTTATAAAGAACTAACATTTAATTTGAAACCATTTAGCTTTAAGCATACAGGTTTATTTCCTGAGCAGGCAGTCAATTGGGATTGGTTTTCTGAAAAAATCAAGAAAGCCAATAGACCAGTAAAGGTACTAAACCTTTTTGCGTATACAGGAGGAGCTACACTTGCGGCGGCGGCTGCAGGGGCACAAGTAACTCACGTAGATGCATCTAAGGGGATGGTGGCATGGGCGAAAGAAAACGCTAAATCATCTGGGCTAGAAGAGGCATCAGTTAGATGGTTAGTGGATGATTGTGTGAAATTTGTAGAGAGAGAAATACGTCGTGGTAACAAATACGATGGTATTATTATGGATCCACCTTCTTATGGAAGAGGTCCAAAAGGAGAAATATGGAAGATTGAAGACTCAATACATGGATTCGTTAAGCTGTGTACACAGATTCTGAGTGATGATCCATTATTTTTCTTGATAAATTCCTATACAACCGGACTTGCACCAGCGGTGCTAAGTTATATGTTATCGACAGAAGTTGTATCAAAACAGGGTGGAATGGTAAGGGCAGAGGAAGTTGGACTTCCTGTTTCTTCTAATGGACTAGTTTTACCTTGTGGGGCTTCTGGAAGATGGGAATCAAAGGAATAAAAATTGTAAAAATATAAAATCTATAAAAAGTAATAAACGGTGTGTTGTTATGAAAATAAAAAGAACCCGCTAGCATTTTGGAAAACTATGTTGCTAGCGGGCTTATTTTTGTACTTAAATTAAAAATATGTAGTTATTCTGCAGGGGTAGTTGCATCTTCTTCATAAGGTGTATCCGAGATGGAAAAATATACAAAGTAATAATTGCTATCTGCGCTTACAATTACCAAATCTGCTCTATAAAGAGCGGGAGCTGTTTCATCAGTGTATTTGTAATCCCTAATTAAGAAATCAACGTTTTTAGCAGAATCAATAGTAACGTAATCATCATAGTAGATAAACTCATCATTAATCCATTTTAGTTGCTCAGCATCATAGGTTGTATTACCTGTAAATTTGAGGGAGGATTCGGAAATCATAGTGTCATAATCGAAAGGGTATAATTCATCCCTTATGTGCTGCATATAATCTTTGTCTGATAAGCCTAACTCGTCCTTTTCTTTTGTGATATCTTCTCTAAGTGCAGGGTATGCTAAATTATAGTAAGCATCGTAATCCAAGTTGTTGAGGGCTAAAATAAGCTTTGTTCTAACGCTTGAGGCTACGGCCTCGCCACCAGAAGCACAACCAGTTAGTAAAAAAGTAGATGCTAGCAAAGAGCACACCATTAATAGGGTAACAATTTTTTTCACTCTCATTCTCATAATAAAATCTCCTATCGTATAAAGACTGTCGTTATAGAAAAACGACGACCGCTATGTTCTCTCTGGTCAATATGTTAAATTGATTATATAATATTTAACATGAAAAATAAAGAGTTTTATATAAATATTAAGGAAAAAATTACCCCAATATGTCGTTTGATTAATAGTACTTGTGTACTATATTTTTAAACTGGGATTTAACCTTGATTTATAGGCAATTCAGTTAATGTGAGGTTGGTTATATATGCGTATAGTTTGCCGTATTTACAAGTGATAAATATGTATTCAATTATTTCTTCTATTATATAATAGAAGAAACAGGATTAAAAATGAAACAAATAAGATGAAAGAATAAAATAAGTAAAATGATAAAAAGATAAATGAATAAGATAAAAAAATAAGATTAAGAAGAAATAGGATAAAGAAATAGGTCGAAAAATAATAATAAATAAAACTTAGAAAAGTTAAAAAAGTGCTTGCAATTAAAGGATGTATAGTGTAAACTACTAAATGCTGTGACATTGATAGCGTAGAAACGAGAGGTTGCTGCTTGATAAAAGCAGGTTTTCCGTGGAGCGAATGTCAAGTTAGGAAACTGGCGACAAGTCACTGTACAAACCATATGTCCGCAGGTTGCGGAAACAACGTGTTGATGTAGCAATATTTGCGACACACACGGAAGAGTGTACAGTCACCGCTTGTCGTACTTAGTTAAAAGTGCGAAAAGGAGGCGACTTTTTTTATGGCAAGTCAAGTAATGAGAATCACATTGAAAGCTTACGATCATCAGTTAATTGATCAGTCAGCTGGAAAAATCATCGAAACTGTTAAGAAGACAGGTGCACAGGTTAGCGGACCAGTACCTCTTCCTACTAAGAAGGAAGTAGTTACTATCTTAAGAGCTGTCCATAAGTACAAAGATTCTAGAGAACAGTTTGAACAAAGAACTCATAAGAGACTTATCGATATCATCACACCATCACAGAAGACTGTTGATGCATTATCTAGATTAGAAATGCCAGCTGGTGTATATATCGATATCAAGATGAAAAACAGATAGTTTTACATCTACCAAATTTAGGCAAATAATCCTGAAGGGTTTAGATATAGAAGCAACACTTCCATCCAAGGAATCAACATATGTATGATATAGTGTTCCACGTATATTGGACTGTTCTAGGATGTTTTCGCAGTTAGCTGTGAAAACCGCTGTAGATTAAACAGGAGGTAATGAAATGAAGAAAGCTATTTTAGCAACAAAAGTCGGAATGACTCAAATCTTCAACGAAAATGGTGCATTAACACCAGTTACTGTACTTCAAGCAGGACCATGTGTCGTAACTCAGGTTAAGACAGTTGATAATGATGGTTACAGCGCAGTACAGGTAGCTTTTGCTGACAAGAGAGAAAAGCTTGTTAACAAACCATTAAAAGGACATTTTGATAAAGCTGGAGTATCTTACAAGAGATATGTAAGAGAATTCAAATTTGAAAACGCAGAGGAATACTCAGTTAAAGATGAAATCAAAGCTGATATCTTTGCAGCTGGCGACAAGATTGACGCAACAGCAGTAGCAAAGGGAAAAGGTTTCCAAGGCGCGATTAAGAGATTTGGTCAATCAAGAGGACCTATGACTCATGGTTCTAAATTCCATCGTCATCAGGGTGCAAATGGTGCATGTTCTAGTCCAGGTAAGGTATTCAAAGGTAAGGGAATGCCAGGACATATGGGCGCTAAAAGAATTACAATACAGAATCTCGAAATAGTAAAAATCGATGCTGAAAATAACTTAATCCTTGTTAAAGGTGCAGTTCCTGGACCAAAAAAAGCAATGGTTACAATTAAGGAAACTGTTAAATTCAGCAAATAGGTTTCGTAAGGAAGGAGGAACAATCAGATGTCAAAAGTATCTGTTTACAATATGGAAGGCAGTCAGGTTGGCGAAATGGAACTTAACGACGCAGTTTTTGGCGTAGAAGTTAACGAACATTTAGTTCATTTGGCAGTAGTAAGTCAGCTTGCAAATAAGCGTCAGGGAACACAGAGTGCAAAAACTCGTGCAGAAGTTCGTGGCGGTGGAAGAAAGCCTTGGAAGCAGAAAGGTACAGGCCATGCTAGACAGGGATCCACAAGATCACCACAATGGACAGGCGGTGGCGTTGTATTTGCTCCAAAGCCAAGAGATTACTCATTCAAGTTCAATAAGAAAGAAAGACAGTTGGCTCTTAAATCTGCTTTAACTTCAAGAGTACAGGAAAGCAAATTCATCGTTATTGATGAACTTAAAATGGATAGTATTAAGACAAAGAACTTTGCTCAAGCTTTAGATAACTTAAAGGTAACAAAAGCTCTTGTTATTTTAAATGAAAATGATAAGAACGTTGTTTTATCAGCAAAGAACATTCCTACAGTAAAAACAGCTTTAACAAACACAATCAATGTATTCGACATTTTAAAGTATGATACAATCGTTATTGATAAAGCAGCTGTAGCAACAATCGAGGAGGTGTACGCATAATGGCAGACATTAAATACTACGATGTAATCCTCAAACCTGTTATTACAGAAAAGAGCATGAACGAAATGAGCATGAAGAAATATACTTTCTTAGTTCATACAGAGGCTACAAAATCTCAGGTTAAAGAAGCTGTTCAAAAAATGTTCGAAGGAACAAAAGTTAAGAGTGTTAACACAATGAATCTTGATGGTAAGAACCGCAGACGTGGTACTACTACAGGAAAGACAGCAAAGACAAAGAAAGCTATCGTTCAGTTAACAGAAGACAGCAAAGACATTGAAATTTTCGAAGGTCTATAAGATTTAGAAAATTTCCACTATATGCAAAGTAAGCATGATAATAAACGGGTTCCACATTAGTGGGGCATCAGGAAAGGAGATACACAATGGGAATTAGAACATATACCCCATATACACCTTCAAGAAGAAATATGACTGGACTTGATTTTGCAGATGTTACAAAGTCAACACCTGAAAAATCTTTAGTAGTTTCTCTTAAGAAAAACGCTGGTCGTAACAATCAAGGTAAAATAACAGTTAGACATCGCGGTGGCGGTTCTAGAAGAAAATATAGAATAATCGATTTCAAGAGAAAGAAAGATGGTATTCCAGCAACAGTAGTTGGTATCGAATACGATCCAAATAGAACAGCAAATATTGCACTTTTAAGCTATGCAGATGGTGAAAAGGCATATATCCTTGCTCCTAACGGATTAACAGATGGCATGAAGGTTATGAGTGGTGCTACTGCAGAAGTTAGAGTAGGTAACTGTTTACCACTTGAAAACATTCCAGTTGGTACAGAAGTACACAACATTGAATTATACCCAGGTAAGGGCGGACAGTTAGTACGTTCTGCTGGTAACTCAGCTCAGCTTATGGCTAAGGAAGGCAAGTTTGCTACTCTTAGATTACCATCAGGTGAAATGAGAATGGTTCCAATTATTTGTCGTGCTACAATCGGCCAGGTTGGAAACATCGAACATGACTTAGTAAATATTGGTAAAGCAGGACGTACACGTAACATGGGTATCAGACCTACAGTTCGTGGTTCTGTAATGAATCCTAATGACCATCCACACGGTGGTGGTGAAGGTAAGACAGGTATCGGTCGTCCAGGCCCATGTACTCCTTGGGGTAAACCTGCTCTTGGCTTAAAGACAAGAAAGAAGAACAAGAAGTCCAACAAGCTTATCGTAAGAACACGCGATGGCAAGAATATGAAGTAAGGAGGCTCACCAATGGCTAGATCATTAAAGAAAGGTCCATTTGCGGACGAATATTTACTTAAAAAAGTAGATGCATTGAACGAAGCAGGTCAGAAAACAGTTATTAAGACTTGGTCACGTCGTTCAACAATCTTCCCACAAATGGTTGGACATACAATTGCAGTTCATGATGGCAGAAAGCACGTACCTGTTTATGTTACAGAAGATATGGTAGGACATAAGCTTGGTGAATTCGTTGCTACAAGAACATACAGAGGACATGGAAAAGACGAAAAGAAGTCTAAACGTTAGTTAGAAGAAGATTGAAAGGAGGTTTTCATCCATGGCAAAAGGACATAGAAGCCAGATAAAAAGAGAAAGAAATGCGAACAAGGACACTAGACCTTCAGCAAAACTTTCATATGCTAGAATATCAGTTCAGAAGGCATGCTTCGTATTGGACGCTATTAGAGGTAAGGACGTACAGACAGCACTTGGTATATTAGCTTACAATCCAAGATATGCATCTTCAGTTATAGAAAAAATATTAAAGTCTGCTATTGCAAACGCTGAAAATAACAAAGGTATGAATGTTGATAACCTTTATATTGAAGAGTGTTATGCAAATCAGGGACCTATCATGAAGAGAATCAGACCAAGAGCACAGGGTAGAGCTTACAGAATCGAAAAGAGAATGAGCAATATAACTATTGTGCTTAACGAAAAGTAGATAGCAGAAAGGAGAACGCATAATGGGACAGAAAGTTAATCCTCACGGCCTAAGAGTCGGCGTTATTAAAGATTGGGATTCAAAATGGTATGCTAAAGCCGATTTCGCTGATAATCTTGTAGAAGATAATAAGATTAGAACATACCTTAAGAAGAAGTTATATAGCGCAGGTGTTTCTAAGATTGAAATCGAAAGAGCATCTGACAGATGTAAAGTTATCGTTTATACAGCTAAGCCAGGTGTTGTAATTGGCAGGGGTGGTGCTGAAATCGAAAAACTTAAAGGAGAAATCCAGAAGTTAACAAATAAGAAAATTGTTATAGATATCAAAGAAGTTAAGAAGCCTGATAGTGATGCTCAGTTAGTAGCTGAGAACATAGCTCTCCAGTTAGAGAACCGTGTTTCATTTAGAAGAGCAATGAAATCTACAATGTCAAGAAGCTTAAGAGCTGGAGCAAAAGGTATCAAGACATTATGTTCAGGTCGTCTTGGCGGTGCTGATATGGCTCGTTCAGAGTCTTATAATGAAGGTACTATTCCACTTCATACATTAAGAGCAGATATTGATTATGGCTTTGCAGAAGCTGACACAACTTTCGGTAAAGTTGGTGTTAAGGTTTGGATATACAAAGGTGAAGTACTTCCAACTAAAGCAGCTAAAGATATTAAGGAAGGGAGCGATAAGTAATGTTAATGCCAAAGAGAGTTAAGCGTCGTAAACAATTCCGTGGTAGTATGGCAGGTAAAGCCCTTAGAGGAAATAAGATTACTAACGGTGAATTTGGTCTTGTCGCTTTAGAACCAGTATGGATTAAATCAAACCAGATCGAAGCAGCCCGTATTGCTATGACTCGTTATATCAAGCGTGGTGGCCAAGTTTGGATTAAGATATTCCCAGATAAACCAGTAACTACAAAACCAGCAGAAACACGTATGGGTTCTGGTAAAGGAACACTAGAATACTGGGTAGCAGTTGTTAAGCCAGGTCGTGTAATGTTTGAAATCTCAGGCGTTCCAGAAGAAGTTGCTAGAGAAGCATTACGTCTCGCATCTCACAAGTTACCAGTAAAATGTAAAATCGTTTCTCGTGCAGACTTAGAAGGCGGTGATAACAGTGAAAATTAATAAGTATGTAGAAGATTTAAAAGCAAAATCAGCTGCAGAATTAAATGATGAATTAGTAGCTGCTAAGAAGGAACTTTTCAACTTAAGATTCCAGAACGCAACAAATCAGTTAGATAACACTAGCAGAATCAAAGAAGTTAGAAAGAACATTGCTAGAATTCAGACAGTTATTTCTGAACAAGCCAACTAGTATTAATTGATTATGAAGTCTGAGAAAGGAGACAGTTGTCGTGGAAAGAAATTTAAGAAAAACACGTACCGGTAAGGTAGTCAGTGATAAAATGGATAAAACAATCGTAATCGCTGTAAAGGATAATGTAAAACATCCTTTATATGGCAAAATCGTTAAGAGAACTATTAAGTTAAAAGCCCATGATGAGAATAACGAATGTGGTATCGGCGATACAGTTAAAGTTATGGAGACAAGACCATTATCTAAAGATAAGAGATGGAGACTTGTTGAGATTATCGAAAAGGCTAGATAGTAGAAAGGAGATTCATTATGGTTCAACAGGAAAGTAGACTTAGAGTTGCCGACAATACTGGCGCTAAAGAATTACTTACAATTAGAGTAATGGGCGGTTCTACTAAAAGATATGCTAACATCGGTGATGTTATCGTTGCTACTGTAAAAGAGGCAACACCAGGAGGTGTTGTTAAAAAAGGTGACGTTGTTAAAGCTGTAGTAGTTCGTTCGGTAAAGGGCGCTCGTCGCAAAGACGGTTCTTATATTAAATTCGATGAAAACGCTGCTGTAATCATCAAAGATGATAAGAATCCAAAAGGAACACGTATTTTTGGACCAGTAGCAAGAGAGCTAAAAGAAAAACAGTTTATGAAAATTGTTTCATTAGCACCAGAAGTATTATAGGGAGGTGTCGCACAGTGTCAGCTATGAAGATTAAAAAAGGCGACCTTGTTAAGGTAATCGCTGGTAAAGATAAAGAAAAAGAAGGCAAAGTTCTTTCTGTAAACAAAGAAGATAGCACTGTTATAGTTGAAGGCGTTAACATGCGTACAAAGCATACAAAACCTAGCGCTCAAAACCAGGCAGGTGGTATCGTAAATCAAGAAGGACCTATTAGCACTTCAAATGTAATGTTAGTTGTAGACGGCAAGGCAACAAGAGTTGGATTCAAGATTGAAGACGGCAAAAAAGTTCGTATTGCTAAAGCAACTGGCAAAGCTATTGATTAATCAGGAAGGAGGTCCGCAAAAAGTGAGCAGACTTAAAGATACTTACAAAAATGAAATAGTAGATGCAATGATGAAGAAGTTTGGATATACCAATGTAATGCAGGTACCTAAACTTGATAAAATTGTTATAAATATGGGTGTTGGTGAAGCTAAAGACAACGCTAAAGTATTAGACGCAGCAGTTAAAGATCTCGAGACAATCGCAGGTCAGAAAGCTGTACTCACAAGAGCTAAGAAGTCAGTAGCAAACTTCAAGCTTAGAGAAGGATTAGCTATTGGATGTAAGGTAACTCTTAGAGGAGAAAAGATGTATGAGTTCCTCGACAGATTAGTAAACCTTTCATTACCACGTGTACGTGACTTTAGAGGCGTTAACCCTAATTCGTTCGATGGAAGAGGTAACTATGCACTTGGAATTAAAGAGCAGATCATTTTCCCAGAAATCGAATATGATAAGGTTGATAAAGTTAGAGGTATGGACATTATTTTTGTTACAACCGCTAAAACAGATGAAGAAGCTCGTGAATTATTGACATTATTTAATATGCCATTTCAGAAATAATTAGGAGGTAAATCCATGGCTAAAACTTCAATGAAGATTAAGCAGCAACGTACAGCCAAGTTTTCTACACAAGAATATTCAAGATGTAGAATCTGTGGTCGTCCACATGCTTATTTGAGAAAATACGGAATTTGCAGAATCTGCTTTCGTGAATTAGCTTATAAAGGACAGATACCAGGCGTTAAAAAAGCATCTTGGTAAGAGTCAGTTACTATTAATGTAAGTCGCATATGCGATACTGCAATATAAAGGAGGACATTTTAAAATGGCAATGAGCGATCCAATCGCAGATATGCTTACAAGAATTCGTAATGCAAATACTGCAAAACATGATACTGTAGATATTCCAGCATCTAAGATGAAACTCGCAATCGCTGAGATTCTTTTAAATGAAGGATATATTAAGAAATATGAAGTTGTAGAAGTTGGCGACTTCAAGAACATCCAGATTACACTTAAGTATGGCAAAGATAAGACAGAAAAGATCATCTCTGGTCTTAAGAGAATTTCTAAGCCAGGTCTTAGAGTATATGCTGGAAAAGATGAACTCCCAAGAGTACTTGGTGGTTTAGGTATTGCTATTATTTCAACTAATAAAGGCATTGTTACAGATAAAGAAGCTAGAAAACTTCAAGTTGGTGGAGAAGTTTTAGCATTCGTTTGGTAATAGATACTCTTAGTAGATTGGAAGCTGAATAATCAGTTAACATAGAATCCGTTAAACTAAGTGAAAACACAACATAAATAGTGGTGAATATAGTTTGCCATTAGTTTTCACTAACAAGAAAAGGAGGTGCGGGCATGTCACGTATAGGGAGACTGCCTATCGCTATACCAGCAGGTGTTACTGTAGATATAGCAGAAAATAACAAGGTTACTGTTAAAGGACCTAAGGGAACACTTGAAAGAGTGCTTCCATCAGAAATGGAAATTAAAAAAGATGGAGAAACAGTTGTTGTTTCCAGACCAAACGATTTAAAGAAGATGAAATCATTACATGGTCTTACAAGAACACTTATCTCTAATATGGTAATAGGTGTATCTGAAGGATATGCTAAAGAGCTTGAAGTAAATGGTGTTGGTTACAAAGCTTCGAAGCAAGGATCTAAATTAATCCTTGCACTTGGATATTCTCATCCAGTAGAAATGGAAGATCCAGAGGGAATTGAATCTGTTGTTGACGGTACAAATAAGATTATTGTTAAAGGTATCGATAAAGAAAAAGTTGGCCAGTACGCTGCTGAAATCAGAGCAAAAAGATTACCAGAACCTTACAAAGGTAAAGGTATTAAGTATTCTGATGAAGTTATTAGACGTAAAGTTGGTAAGACTGGTAAGAAATAATTAAAGGAGAAACAATCATGGTTAGTAAAGAATGTAGAGCGGATGTCCGTGTTAAGAAGCATTACAGATTACGTAATCGTTTCAATGGTACAGCAGAGAGACCTCGTTTAGCTGTATTTCGAAGCAATAATCATATGTATGCTCAAATTATTGACGATACAGTTGGCAATACACTTTGTGCAGCTTCAACTCTTGAAAAGGATGTAAAATCTGAATTAGAAAAAACTAATAATGTAGATGCTGCAGCATACTTAGGTACTGTTATAGCAAAGAAAGCATTAGAAAAAGGTATTACAACTGTAGTCTTTGATAGAGGCGGATTCATATATCAAGGTAAAGTTAAAGCATTAGCAGATGCAGCAAGAGAAGCTGGTCTTAATTTCTAGTCGAGGAGGATAAACATGAAACGTACAATCATTGATGCTAGTCAGTTAGAATTAGAAGAAAAAGTAGTATCAATTAAACGTGTTACTAAAGTAGTAAAAGGCGGACGTAATATGAGATTCGCAGCTTTAGTAGTTGTTGGTGACGGCAACGGACACGTTGGTGCTGGATTAGGCAAAGCAGCTGAAATTCCTGAAGCAATTCGTAAAGGAAAAGAAGATGCAATGAAAAAGCTTGTGAAAGTTCCAATTGATTCAAACTTAAGTATTCCACATGATATAATCGGAAACTTCGGAAGTTCTTCAGTATTATTAAAGAAGGCTCCAGATGGTACTGGTGTTATCGCTGGTGGTCCTGCTCGTAACGTACTCGAGCTTTGTGGCCTCAAGAATATTCGTACAAAATCTTTAGGATCAAACAATAAGCAGAACGTTGTTCTTGCTACAATAGAAGGATTAGCTGGATTAAAGACTCCGGAAGAAGTAGCTAAGCTTCGCGGTAAAACTGTAGAAGAGATCTTAGGCTAATAGGAGGAAATTGATATGGCAGAAAAATTAAAAATTACATTAGTTAAATCACCAATCGGTGCTGTTCCTAAACAGGTTAAGACAGTTGAAGCTCTTGGATTAAAGAAGCTTAATAAAACAGTTGAAATGTCTGATAATGCAGCAGTTAGAGGAATGATTCAACAAGTAAGACATTTAGTTAAAGTTGAAGAAATCTAAAGAAGGAGGTGCAATTGATGGATTTATCGAATTTACAGCCTGCAGTAGGCTCAAAGCATAGTGATAACTTCAGAAGAGGACGTGGACATGGTTCTGGAAACGGCAAAACAGCTGGTAAGGGACATAAGGGTCAGAAAGCACGTTCAGGTGCAACAAGACCTGGCTTCGAAGGTGGTCAGATGCCTTTATACAGAAGAATACCTAAGAGAGGCTTTACAAATAGAAATTCATTAGAAATCGTTGGTATTAATGTAAGTGCTCTTGAATCTTTTGACGCAAATGCGGTTGTTTCAATTGACAAATTAATTGAAGCAGGTATTGTTAAAAACCCAAAAGATGGTGTTAAGATTCTTGGAAACGGAAATCTCACAAAGAAACTTACAGTAAAGGCTAATGCTTTCTCAGAAGGCGCAAAGGAAAAAATTGAAGCTGTGGGTGGAACCTGCGAGGTGATCTAATGATAAAAACACTTAAAAATGCTTTTAAAGTTAAAGAAATAAGAAATAAACTTTTTTTCACATTTTTGATGTTAATTATAGTTAGATTAGGTTGTCAGATTCCAATTCCTGGAACGGATCAATCAGTATTGGAAGACTTGATGGGAAAATTCTCATCAAGTGATGCCTTCCAATTTTTTAGTGCATTTACAGGTGGTTCTTTAGAGAGGATGTCTATATTTGCATTAAATATTACACCATATATCACATCATCTATTATTATGCAGCTCCTTACAATAGCTATTCCAAAGCTTGAGGAGTTACAGAAAGATGGAGAAACTGGAAGAAAGAAGATTGCTGAGATTACACGTTATGTAACAATAATATTAGCTATTGTTCAAAGTGTGGCCATGGCAGTTGGATTTGGAAATTCAGGTGTATTCGGAAATAAGAGTGGGATGACTGGATTTGAGTATTTCTGGGTAATAGCTGTAGCAGTAGTTACAATGACTGCTGGTTCTGCATTACTTATGTGGATCGGTGAGAGAATCACTGAAAATGGTGTTGGAAATGGTATTTCAATAATCCTTGTAATTAATATTATTGCAAGAATCCCAGATGATTTAATCACATTGTTTCAGACTAAGGTTATGATTACTGAAACAAATGGTAGATCAATCGGTGGAGCTGGTTTGGCTGCTCTTATTATAATTGCTGTAATAGTAGCTATTTATGCATTTGTAGTTATTCTACAGGGCGGACAAAGAAAAATTGCTGTGCAGTATTCAAAGAAATTACAAGGCAGAAGAATGGTTGGTGGACAATCTACATGTATACCTTTAAAGGTTAATACTGCAGGTGTTATCCCAATTATCTTTGCATCATCACTTATGCAGTTCCCAATCCTCATTTCAAGTGCATTTGGAAAATCAGCTGGTGATGGTACCATTTGGGGCAAAATACTTGGTGTGTTAAACACTGGAAAATGGTTTAACCCATCTGAATTAAAATACACTATAGGATTCCTTGTTTATGCAGCGTTAGTAATAGCATTTGCATACTTCTATACATCAATTACATTCAATCCAATTGAAGTAGCTGATAATATGAAGAAGCAAGGTGGATTTGTACCAGGAATTAGACCTGGTAAGCCAACCGAAGAATATTTGACTAGAATCTTGAACTACATAATATTTATTGGAGCAATAGGATTACTTATTGTTGCTACTATTCCAATTGTATTTTCAGGAGTATTTAGTGCATCTATATCATTTGGTGGTACATCATTAATCATTATTGTTGGTGTTATTCTTGAAACATTGAATAAAATTGAATCAATGATGGTTGTTAGAAACTATAAAGGTTTCTTGAATGACTAATAATACTAGCCCGCGGTAGGCGAAAGCTTGTCGCGGGTTATTGTACTAGATATAAGGAGATTTGTATGAAAATTATTATGTTAGGCGCTCCAGGTGCTGGTAAAGGCACTCAGGCAAAGATGTTAGCAGATAAATTTGAAATTCCACATATCTCAACAGGAGATATCTTCCGTGCAAACATCAAGAATGGTACTGAACTTGGACAAAAAGCAAAGACATATATGGATCAGGGATTACTAGTTCCAGATGAATTAGTATGTGACTTGGTTGTAGATAGAGTTAAGCAAGATGATTGTTCAAAAGGATATATCCTTGATGGTTTCCCAAGAACTATACCTCAAGCAGAGAGCTTAGATGCTGCATTAGCAGAAATTGATTCAAAGATTGACTTTGCTGTAAATGTAGAAGTTCCTGATGAAAACATTGTAAATAGAATGTCTGGTAGAAGAGCTTGTGTTGCTTGTGGAGCAACGTATCATACCGTTCATATTCCAACAAAAGTAGAAGGAATTTGTGACAGATGCGGCAAGGATCTTATATTAAGAGAAGATGATAAGCCTGAAACTGTAACAAAACGTCTTAATGTTTACCATGAACAGACACAACCTTTAATCGAGTATTATACAAAGAAAGATTCATTAGTAGAAGTTGATGGTACTAAGGATATGAATGAAGTTTTTGACGCAATCGTAGAGATATTAGGTAAATAAGATGTCAGTAACTATAAAATCACAAGAAGAAATAGAACTTATGAGAGAGGCAGGTAAAATACTTGCCACTACCCATGAAGAATTAGCTAAGGCCATAAAGCCAGGTATGTCAACATATCAAATAAATAAAATTGGCGAAGAAATCATCAGAAGCTATGGATGTATTCCCTCATTTTTGAATTATGAAGGATATCCTGCTTCCATTTGCGTATCAGTTAATGATGAAGTGGTTCATGGAATACCTCGTAAAGATTGTATAGTTGTTGAAGGTGATATAGTATCACTTGATGCAGGTGTAATTTACAAAGGGTATCAATCAGATGCGGCAAGAACTATAGCAGTTGGTGAGATAAGCGACGAAGCAAAGAAACTTATCGAAGTAACGAAGCAAAGCTTTTTCGAGGGTATTAAGTTTGCAAAAGAAGGATATCATTTACATGATATATCAAATGCAATCGGAGACTACTGCGAAAGTTTTGGATATGGCGTAGTACGCGATCTTGTAGGTCACGGTATTGGTAAGAAATTACATGAAGACCCACAAATTCCAAACTTCAGACAAAAAAGAAGAGGAATTAAACTTCAGGCTGGTATGACTCTAGCTATCGAACCTATGGTTAACATGGGCACTTATGAAGTGGATTGGCTTGATGATGACTGGACAGTAGTTACAGACGATGGTTCTTTATCTGCTCATTATGAGAACACAGTTCTTATAACTAAGGGTGAACCAGAAATTTTATCTTTATAGTATAGGTGATACAATGAACCTATATGAAATTGGAAGTTTTTGTAAATCAAAGGCAGGACATGATAAAGATGAAATATTCATCATATTAAGAGAGGCAGGCGAATATGTATATCTTATTGACGGTTGCAGGCGGAAAATTGCAAACCCCAAGCGAAAAAAGAAAAAACATATTGAACCTACTTCCTATATATATAATGAAGTAAAAGATAAAATAAAAGAATCAGTTATACGTGACTGTGAAGTAAGAAAATTCATTAGAAGATATAAAATGGAGGTCATGAATTAATGGCAAAATCTGATGTTATAGAAATTGAAGGAACAGTTGTTGAGAAATTACCAAATGCAATGTTTCAAGTAGAACTTGAAAATGGACATAAGGTATTAGCACATATTAGTGGAAAGCTTCGTATGAACTTTATACGTATCTTACCAGGTGATAAAGTAACTATTGCATTATCCCCATATGATTTGTCTAAGGGACGTATTATCTGGAGAGATAAATAAACGACTAAAAGATTGGAAAATGCGCTTGCGTTTGAAAAACTTGTATGTTATACTTATAGTCGGACTTTTTTGAAAGGAGGATTTTACTGTGAAAGTTAGATCATCAGTTAAACCTATTTGCGAAAAATGCAAAATTATTAAGAGAAAAGGGAGCATCAGAGTAATCTGTGAAAACCCAAAGCACAAACAGAGACAGGGCTAATATAATTTAATATTTAAAGTTCAAGAATTTAGTGGAATGCTAAATTCGGTTTTTGTGCGTCTAAGCATGCGGCTGCAGCAATGAAACACTAGGAAGCGTGGAACCCATAACTCTCAAGGTTGACATGTGAAATAATGTGGAGTTGCTTTTAAATATGTAGTCCTTGGACTACAACCGTTATTTTGAAAATAATGGTATTGATGCAGGACGACTTAAACGTTGGTCCTGTGCGCGTTATTTAACGCAGAAACGAAATTATGAAACACATAGTAAAGAAATATATGTAAACGTACACATTTCAGACGTCATGGACGGGCTACGATGAACTGTATTTCTTAAAAGAGATTATTGATGGAGGTGTAATACACACATGGCTCGTATTTCAGGTGTTGACTTACCAAGAGAAAAGCGTATTGAAATTGGATTAACTTATATCTATGGTATCGGAAGAGTTAGTGCTACAAAGATTCTTGAAGCTGCTGGCGTAAATCCAGATACACGTGTTAGAGACTTAACAGATGATGAAGTTAAGAAGATTAGCGCAGTAATCGATGAAACAAGTACTGTTGAAGGTGATTTAAGAAGAGATATCGCTTTAAACATTAAGAGATTACAAGAAATCGGATGTTATAGAGGCATTCGTCATAGAAAAGGACTTCCTGTTCGTGGTCAGAAGACAAAGACCAACGCAAGAACAAGAAAAGGTCCTAAGAGAACAGTTGCAAACAAGAAGAAATAATAGAAAATATTGATAGAACCCATAAGGGAGGTTAGTTTAAAATGGCTAAAGTTACAAACAAAGTGACAAGAAAGCGTGTAAAGAAAAACGTTGAACGCGGACAGGCACATATCCAGTCATCATTCAATAATACAATCGTTACATTGACAGATACTGAAGGAAATGCTTTATCATGGGCAAGTGCTGGTGGTCTTGGTTTTAGAGGTTCAAGAAAATCTACTCCTTATGCAGCTCAAATGGCTGCCGAAACTGCTACAAAGGCAGCTTTAGTACACGGATTAAAAACAGTTGACGTTATGGTTAAAGGTCCTGGTTCAGGACGTGAAGCAGCAATCCGTGCCTTACAGGCATGTGGTCTTGAAGTAACAAGCATTAAAGATGTTACTCCAGTTCCTCATAACGGTTGTCGTCCACCAAAGCGTAGAAGAGTCTAATAGGAGGTGCAATTAAATGGCAGTAAATAGAGTTCCTGTACTTAAAAGATGTAGATCACTTGGTTTAGATCCTATCTATTTAGGTATTGATAAAAAATCAAACAGAGAATTAAGAAGATCTAATAGAAAGATTAGTGAGTATGGTCTCCAGTTAAGAGAGAAGCAGAAAGCTAAGCTTATATATGGCGTATTAGAAAAACCTTTCAGAAATTACTTCAAAAAAGCTCAGAAAATGCAGGGTATGGCAGGTGAAAACCTCATGATCCTTCTTGAGTTAAGACTTGATAATGTAATC
The DNA here is from genome assembly GCA_012520815.1 of Clostridiales bacterium. Classification (GTDB taxonomy): domain Bacteria; phylum Bacillota; class Clostridia; order Lachnospirales; family Lachnospiraceae; genus SVEL01. The sequence continues at coordinate 6,959 of JAAYNM010000070.1, read as the reverse complement.
TTCCGTTTAGGTTATGGCAGAACTAGAAGAGAAGCTAGACAGATCGTTGACCACAAGCATGTTTTAGTAAACGGCAAGTGTGTAAACATTCCTTCATACATCGTTAAAGCTGGTGACGTAATTGAAATCAGAGAGAAGAGCAAGTCTTCTCAGAGATACAAAGACATCCTTGAAGTTACAGACGGAAGACTTGTTCCTGAATGGCTTGAAGCAGATCATGAAAATCTTAAAGGAACTGTTAAGCAGTTACCATTAAGAGAAAACATTGATGTACCAGTAAATGAAATACTTATCGTCGAACTATATTCTAAATAATAGAATAATCTGACGAATCCATAGAAGGAGGGGCTTTATAGTGTTCGATTTCGAAAAACCAAACATTGAGATAGTAGAAATCTCAGATGATAAAAGATATGGTAAATTTGTTGTGGAACCTCTTGAAAGAGGCTACGGTACAACACTTGGTAACTCATTAAGAAGAATTATGCTTTCTTCATTACCAGGTGCAGCTGTTAGTACTATTCGTATTGATGGTGTACTTCATGAATTCAGTTCAGTTCCTGGTGTAAAGGAAGATGTTACTGAGATTATTATGAACATCAAAAGTTTAGAAATCAAAAATAATAGTGATACAAATGAACCAAAGGTCGCTTATATTGAATTTTCTGGTGAAGGTGTTGTTACAGCAGCAGATATCCAGGCAGATGCAGATATTGAGATCTTAAATCCTGATTTGGTTATTGCAACACTTAATGGTGGTGCTGATAGCAAACTATATATGGAACTTACCATTACAAAGGGTAGGGGATATGTAAGTGCTGACAAGAATAAAACAGATGATTTATCAATCGGCGTGATTGCTATTGATTCAATTTATACTCCTGTTGAAAGAGTTAACTTATCTATCCAGAATACTCGTGTAGGTCAGATTACTGACTTCGATAAGCTTACATTAGAGGTTTATACAAATGGAACTTTAGCTCCAGATGAATCCGTTAGCTTAGCAGCTAAGGTTTTAAGCGAGCATTTAAATCTTTTCATTGATCTTTCTGAAAACGCTAAAACAGTTGATGTTATGATTGATAAGCCAGAAAGTGTAATAGATAAAGTTCTTGAAATGAACATAGATGAACTTGAATTATCAGTTCGTTCATATAATTGCTTAAAGAGAGCCGGAATTAATACCGTTGAAGAACTTACAAACAAGACTGCAGAGGATATGATGAAGGTTAGAAACTTAGGACGTAAGTCATTAGAGGAACTCCTCGCTAAGTTAAAGGAATTAGGTTTAGAATTACGCTCTGGTGAAGAGCAGTAGTGTGAAAACACACAACTAGATTATTTATGGAGTTAAGCATCTTATCAGTAAGGCCGAAGAGTTTGATTAGATGTTCCACAAATGGAGGTAAAATTAAATGGCTGGATATAGAAAACTTAGCAGAACATCTGCACAGAGAAAAGCATTAATTAGAGCACAGGTAACAAGCTTACTTCAAAATGGTAAAATCGTTACTACTGAAGCTAAGGCTAAAGAAATCCGTAAGGTTGCTGAAGGTCTTATTGCTTTAGCAGTTAAAGAAAAAGACAACTTTGAAGAAGTTACAGTTAAAGCAAAAGTTGCAGTAAAAGATAAAGACGGCAAGAGGATTAAGGAAGTTGTTGATGGAAAGAAAGTTACTAAGTTTGACTTAGTTGACAAGAAAATCAACAAAGATATGCCTTCAAGACTTCATGCTAGAAGACAGATGTACAAAGTTCTTTACACAGTAAAAGAAGTTCCAACTGCTGTAGCTGGTAAGAAGAAAAATACAAAGACGATTGATTTAACTGATAAGTTATTCAATGAATATGCTCCAAAGTATGCAGATCGTAACGGTGGTTATACAAGAATCGTTAAGATCGGTCTTAGAAAAGGCGATGCTGCTATGGAAGTTTTACTTGAATTAGTATAATTAAAATTGATTACTCCCTCATCGTAAGGTGGGGGAGTTTTTGCGTGGCAAAACTTTTAATAAAAACTTGCTTATTATAATAAAATGCTATAAAATAGGGAGAAATATGCGTTTTTATATCAAAATGATAGGTGAAACAGAGGCACTGGATTATAGAAGTACCAAAATAAATAAATGTGTGTGGAAGATTCGAAATATAGATTTAGTTGAGGATTGAAATGAGCATTATTAAAATATCAAAATTGTTACACAAGTTTATAGATAAAGATGAAGAAGGCAATGTAGTAGATGAAAAAATTGCACTTAATGAAGTTGACCTAGGTGTTGAAGAGGGCCAATTTATTGCTATTTTAGGGCATAACGGCTCGGGAAAGTCTACATTGGCAAAACATATTAATGCAATACTTATGCCCACAGATGGAACAGTTATGGTGGCAGATATGGATACAACAGATGAAGAGAATCTTTGGGATATCCGCCAAAATGCCGGAATGGTATTCCAAAATCCTGATAACCAGATTATAGCTACTGTAGTGGAAGAGGATGTGGGCTTTGGCCCAGAAAATCTCGGAGTTCCAACATCGCAGATATGGGAAAGAGTTAATAAGGCTTTAACTGCTGTGGATATGAATGAATATAGAAAACATTCTCCAGCTAAGCTCTCAGGTGGTCAGAAACAAAGGGTAGCTATAGCGGGGGTTGTTGCAATGTGCCCTAAATGTATAATTCTAGATGAACCTACAGCAATGTTAGACCCAACTGGACGTAAGGAAGTTATTGAAACCATTAAAGAGCTTAATAAAAAGGACGGCGTTACTATAATACTTGTAACTCATTATATGAATGAAGTTATAGATGCTGACCGTGTTTTTGTTATGGATAGAGGAAATGTGGCAATGTCAGGCACTCCTGTAGAAATCTTTTCACAGGTGGATGAACTGAAACAGTTGGGGTTAGATGTACCTCAAGTAACACAGACAGCATACTATATCGAGAAATTGGGTGTTGAGCTTCCAGTTGGTATTGTTAGAGTGGATGAATTAGTGCAGGAGCTAGAAAAGATATGTTGCGACGATATATGCAAAAAAACAGATGTGAGCCCCGATAGCATGAGGTGTGAAAGTGTATATACGGAGATGATCGAGGGCATAAGTGCAGATATGGATGTAGAAAATATATCCATAGAGACTAAAGATATAGATAGTAGTATAGATGGGGAAGAAACAGAGAATTCGGTAGGAAATTTAGAAAAAAATGCAAATAAGATTATACGCGTAGAGCATATTGAATATATTTATCAGCCTGGTACCAGTTATGAAAAAAAAGCTGTAGATGATGTTAGCCTTGACATATATGAAGGTGAACTTTTAGGGATCATAGGTCACACTGGTTCTGGTAAATCTACGCTTATACAGCATTTAAACGGACTTATAAAACCTACTAGCGGAAAGGTATATTTTCAAGACGAGGATATATATGATGGCAATCATTCAATGGCGGATCTTAGAAAAAATGTGGGGTTAGTATTCCAATATCCTGAATATCAGTTGTTTGAAAATACTGTATTAGAGGATGTTTGTTTTGGACCGCTCAATCTTGGGTGTACAAAAGAGGAGGCTATAGACAGGGCTAAGTTAGCAATGAAAATGGTGGGTGTAAAGGAATCTATGTATGAGAGGTCTCCATTTGAATTATCTGGTGGTGAGAAACGTAGGGTAGCAATAGCTGGAGTTCTTGCCATGGAGCCAAAGGTTTTGATACTCGATGAGCCAACAGCTGGATTAGATCCAAAGGGCAGAGACGAAATATTGGGTATGTTGAAGGAGTTGCAGAAGACGAGAGACATTACAGTAGTTCTAGTATCCCATAGTATGGAGGATATGGCAAAATATGCAGATAGAATTATAGTTATGAACCACGCAAAATTAATGTATGAAGGTACCCCTCAGACGGTTTTTAGAAAATACAAGGAGCTTGAAAAAATGGGTCTTGCAGCTCCACAGGTAACATACATTATTGAAAAACTCAAACAAAGCGGAATAGATATTTCGGGAGAAGCATTGTCATCAAAGGAAGCTGCGAGATTAATTGTGGAAGCAATATAGGAAATTTCTGTATAAAAAATGCAATAAAAGAAAATGTAGAGTAAAGAAATATGATGTAAAGAAATGCAATGCAAGAAAATGTGATGTAAGAAAAGCAGGAAAGAGGTAGCATATGCTTCGTGATATAACGATTGGTCAATATTATCAAGCAAAGTCGAAGATACATAGTTTGGATCCTAGAGTCAAACTTTTTGGAACCATAGCATTTATGGCAGCACTATTTATAGCCGACAATGTTTTGGGCTATGTGATTGCGGCTATTTTTCTAATGACAGCGATTAAGATGTCCAATGTTCCGATTAGATATATACTTAAAGGAATAAAGACAATTATAATACTGATTCTCTTTAGTGTGACTTTTTCTGTACTCTTTACTGATGGTTTGGTCATACTTGATTTAGGGTTTATAAATATTACACTGGAAGGTATTATAAAGGGTATTAAGCTAACGGCGAGGCTAATAATGCTGATAATGGGGACTTCACTTTTAACCTACACAACCACACCTACAGATATTGCAGATGGGATGGAAAAGGCATTTGCCCCATTAAACAAGTTGAGATTTCCCGTACATGAAATAGCAATGATGATTTCAATAGCATTTAGATTTATTCCTATTTTAATTGAAGAAACTGACAAAATCATGAAGGCTCAGATGGCACGAGGCGCAGATTTTGAATCGGGCAGATTATTTCAAAGAGCAAAGGCGATGGTTCCACTTATTGTTCCGCTAGTTATTTCATCAATAAAGAGGGCGCTGGATTTGGCTACGGCGATGGAAGCAAGATGCTATCGAGGTGGCGCTGGAAGAACAAAAATGAAGCCGCTAAAATATAAAAGAAGAGATGCAATTGCATATTTGTCACTGTTTACCTTGGTATTAGTGGCTATTGGAAGCAACTTTATGTGGCATATAATTTGGATGTAGCAAGAATATGATTTGAGGTAGAAAATATACCTGTAAAAATGTATTTGAAGAATATATCTGAAAGACTATATCTGAAGATTGTAGCTGCAAGATACACCTAGAAAATCGGATGATTATAATGGAATAGAGGAAATATGAGCAAAAGAATTTTTTTAAAAATAGCATATGACGGAACGAATTATTGCGGTTGGCAAATTCAAATAAATGGAATCACTGTAGAGGAACTTATAAATAAAGCATTATCGGATTTATTAAAAGAAGATATAGCAGTTATTGGTGCAAGCAGGACGGATTCGGGGGTACATGCCCTTGCAAATGTTGCTGTGTTTGACACCGAATCAAGGATACCAGGGGAAAAGATTTCATTTGCATTAAATCAGAGATTGCCCGAGGACATACGTGTGCAGGAATCCTTCGAGGTATTAGATACTTTTCATCCAAGATATTGCAATAGCCGAAAAACCTACGAATATAAAATATTGAACAGAAGAATTCCAATGCCAACGCAGAGATTATACTCACATTTTGTGTATGTGCCACTAGATGTAGAAAAAATGCAAGAGGCAGCGAAATACATTGTAGGGGAACACGATTTCAAGAGCTTTTGCTCAAATAGAACACAGGTGGAGAATACTGTGAGAACAATATACTCATTAGATGTACATGTGGAAAATGACATGATTTATATTAGAATCACCGGAAATGGTTTTTTATATAACATGGTACGAATTATTGCAGGTACATTAATCAAAGTGGGGCTTGGCGTATATCCGCCAGAACAGGTAGCGAAGATAATAGAAGCGAAGGACAGAAATGCTGCTGGCCCTAAGGCTCCAGCAAAGGGATTGACACTTATTGATATAGATTACAGTCAGTGCGATAATTTTGTGAAAATTGGTTGACTTTAGACATCTGGTGTAATATAATGATTAACTGTGACACCTCGTATTGCGACTGATTATCGTAGTACGGATGTGCATATGCCGAAAATCTGCAGAGCAGATATGTTGGAGGAATCACAGAAAGTGTGGTTCGGTTTCTCGCTATTCTTCAAAACCCAGAAATGAATAATGAGAATCAAGAATAGTTTATTAATCAATTTACAGGAGGAATATTCCATGAAGAGTTTTATGGCAAGTCCAGAAACAATCGAAAGAAAATGGTATGTTGTTGACGCAGAAGGCGCAACACTTGGCCGTTTTGCTTCAGAAGTTGCAAAGGTATTAAGAGGAAAGAACAAACCTACTTACACACCTCACGTTGATACAGGTGATTACGTTATCGTTATCAATGCAGAGAAGATTAAAGTTACAGGTAAGAAATTAGATCAGAAGATTTATTACCATCATTCAGATTATGTTGGCGGTATGAAAGAGACAACTCTCAAAGAAATGCTTGATAAACATCCTGATAGAGTAATTGAACTCGCCGTTAAGGGAATGCTTCCAAAGGGACCTTTAGGAAGAGAAATGTATACTAAGCTTCACGTTTATGCAGGTGCAGAACATCCACATGCAGCACAGAAGCCAGAAACATTAACATTTTAATTAGGACTGGAAGGAGGAAATTACAATGGCAAAAAAAGCAACAGGAAAATTCTACGGAACAGGTAGAAGAAAAAAGAGTATCGCTAGAGTTTACTTAGTACCTGGTAAAGGTGAAATCAAAATAAATAAGAGAAGCATTGATGAATACTTCGGCCTTGAAACATTAAAGGTTATCGTTCGTCAGCCACTCGTAGCTACAGAAACAGCAGACAAGTTTGACGTTATCGTAAACGTACACGGTGGCGGTTATACAGGTCAGGCTGGTGCAGTTAGACACGGAATCTCAAGAGCATTATTACAGGTAGATTCAGACTACAGACCAATTTTAAAGCAGGCTGGATTCTTAACAAGAGACCCAAGAACGAAAGAAAGAAAGAAATACGGTCTCAAAGCTGCTCGTCGTGCACCACAGTTTTCAAAGAGATAA
>JAAYNM010000069.1 GCA_012520815.1 Clostridiales bacterium | reverse complement strand
TTTGTTTGCGTTTTTATTACCCGTGTGTTAAACTAATTTTATGAATATTGTATACAGGAGACAACAGTTATGAATTATTTAAAAATAAGAGCCCATGGTAAAATTAATCTGGCCTTAGATGTTTTAAGGAAAAGAGAAGATGGATATCATGAGGTAAGAATGATAATGCAGTCTGTAGGCTTATACGATAGTATAGAGATTCAAAACTTCGGAAGAATGCAGGATAATACATATAAAATAGAGATAGAGACTAATCTAAGGTTTCTTCCAACCAATGAGAAAAATCTTGCGTACAAGGCAGCAGCTATGCTTATGGAGGAGTTTGGACTTAACTACTCTATTAAAATTAGAATTAAAAAGATGATTCCAGTGGCAGCAGGTATGGCTGGAGGTAGTGCAGATTGTGCAGCAGTTCTTAAAGGTATCAATAAGATGTTTGGTTTAAGATTGACACAGGAAGAACTTATGGATAGGGGAGTTACACTAGGAGCGGACATTCCATATTGTATTATGGGAGGCACAGCATTGTCAGAGGGTATTGGAGATATTCTTACACCACTTAGCCCGATGCCTGATTGTTACATTATCCTAGCGAAGCCTCGCATTAATGTTTCCACAAAGTTTGTGTATACAAATTTACAAGTAGATAAATTACCATATCATCCAGATATTGATGGGATGATTGAAGCTATAGAGGCCAATGATTTTTATGGTATGGCAGACAAACTTGGAAATGTATTAGAGACGGTTACAGAGACTGAATATCCTGTAATTAACCAAATTAAGCGAAGGATGATTGAGCTGGGTGCTGTCAATTCATTAATGAGTGGTAGCGGCCCAACAGTGTTTGGACTTTTCGACAATCGAGAGGTAGCAAAAGAAGCATATTCTGCTTTGAAGGGTTGGGATTGTTTAAGACAAGTATACATTACAGATGGAGGAAATGGCGATGAAAGATATTAGCTTACATATGGATGAATACTTACCTCTAAGAGATGTTGTATTTAATACTCTAAGAGAAGCTATTCTTACAGGAGATTTAGAACCTGGTGAGAGACTTATGGAGATAAAACTGGCAGATAAACTGGGAGTCAGCAGAACCCCTATCAGAGAAGCTATTCGTAAGTTAGAACTGGAAGGGCTTGTAAATATGACACCACGAAAAGGTGCTGTGGTTGCTGAGATAAGCAAGGAGGACTTGCAAAATGTACTCGAAGTGAGAAGGGTACTTGAACAGTTAGCTGTAGAGTTGGCATGTAAAAGGATGTGTCCTGAAGATGAGGAAGCACTAGAGACAAACCTTGAGGTGTTTAAAAAGGCGATAGAAACAAACAATCCAACAGATATAGCAAAATTAGATGTGGAATTCCATGATATAATATATATGGCTACCAAAAATGCGAGATTAATACAGATATTGTTTAATATCCGTGAGCAAATGTATAGGTATCGACTGGAATACATAAAGGATCAGGATACAAGATATACTGTAGTTAAGGATCACGCGAAGATAATAGCGGCATTAAAAGACAAGAAAGTAGAAGAAGCTAAAAAAATAATAATTTCTCATATTGAACAACAAGAAAAAACTATTAAGAAAAATATGGGATTCAATTAAGAGCTGATATAAACTTTATGAATCAAGGTGCCGATATAAATAACGAAACAATAAACTAGAACCAAATACCAAGGAGGGTAAACTATGAGCGTAAACGGAATTTCAACAACATATGCAAACTACACAGCAAGTGCATATGCTCAAAGTAACACGACAAAGGCAACAAAGACTTCAGACACCACAAGCACAACATCTTCAACAAAGACAGAGAACAGTGCTGTGTATGAATCATCTTCAAAGAAATTGTCAAAAGAGGACAATGCCGCATTAATACAGAAATTAAAGGCAGACACAGATGCTAGAGTTTCTCAATTGCGTAGCTTGGTTGAGAAGATGTTCACTAAGCAAGGACAAAAAGTCAAAGATAACGATAGTATGTGGTCAATGCTTGCAAGTGGCAATTTCACAGTAGATGCTGAGACAGCAGCTGCTGCAAAGGCAGAAATCTCAGAAGATGGATACTGGGGTGTTAATCAGACTTCAGATCGTATTTTTGAAATGGCGAAGGCTTTATCTGGCGGAGATGATGCTAAGATGGACAAGATGCTAAGTGCGTTTAAGAAGGGCTTCCAAGAAGCTACTAAGTCATGGGGAAGATCATTACCAGATATTTCACAGAAAACTTATGATGCAGTATTAGAGAAATTCAAGAATTACAAATCTGATGTAGAAGCATAGAATATTAATGGAAAAGAACATTGCAATAACAGTTGCGGGTACTACAGTGGTGGATGGTGAAAAAGAGACCATTACTACAAAATGCCCTGGAAAGTATTTTTTAAAAGATGATAAACATTATTTTATGTATAGTGAGAATACAGAAAATGGCCTTATAAAAAGTGTGATAAAAGTGCAGGATGAAGCTATGGAAGTCACAAAAAAGGGGGCATTGAATATGCATTTATTCTTTGAACCATTAAAGGACATTGCATGTACTTACGATACACCATTTGGAAGTATTCCTATAAACATATATACAAAAAGACTTGATATGTATATAGAAAGCCACCACATAAAAGTGGTGGCTGAATATGAGATGAGAAACCATGATGAAATAATGGCTTGTTGTGAACTCCTTATAGTTGCGGAAGATTAATGTTTTCCGTGATTATCAAGGAGTTTTTTCTTTGTATCATAAAGCGCATCCGATAAATCCACATGTACTTTGTGAGGGTTGACAAGACGTCTTGTTTCATCCCATAGTGTACTAAGTTCGCGGGCGCAATATTCTTTTATAGTGGCAACATCTGGGGAATCATATACACAAATGCCGTTGTGGAAAATAGGAATCATCATTTCACGAATTGTATAAGTTCCAGCGGTAAGTAAAGTTTTTTTCCATGTTTCAATAGGATCGAAAATCATCAAATCTTTACCTTCGTCGAACGTTTCATCGGCGAGGGCAATAAGATCAGCCTTGATTTTGCCAGAGACTACATCGTATATCCTAAAAACAGTCTTGTTACCTGGATTTGTAATTTTTTCCGAATTCTCAGAAAGTTTGATTTTAGGAAGGAAGGTATTACTTTCTTTGTCCCACATAGCAGCTAGTTTGTATACACCACCAAAGGAAGGACAATCCTTTGAAGTTATTAGATTAGTACCAACTCCCCACGAGGTTATAGTAGCGCCCTGAGTTTTAAGGGAATCAATTAGGTATTCATCCAAGTCACTAGATGCAGAAATTACAGCATCAACAAAACCAGCAGCATCTAATAACTTTCTAGCTTCTTTTGAAAGATAAGCTAAATCTCCACTGTCTAGGCGAATTCCATAGTAGGACATATTCACACCATTATCGCGCATTTCACTAAAAACTTTAATAGCATTGGGAACACCACTTTTAAGAGTGTCATAAGTGTCTACTAAAAGGATACAAGCAGTAGGATATAGCTCTGCGTATGTTTTAAAGGCAGTATATTCATCCTTGAAACTCATTATCCAACTATGTGCATGAGTGCCCTTTACAGGGATGTTCCACATCTTACCTGTGAGAACGCAAGATGTGCCAGTGCATCCGCCGATTACAGCAGCTCTTGCACCATAAATACCAGCATCAGGGCCTTGAGCACGTCTTAGACCAAATTCCATAATGGCCTCACCACGAGCAGCATAGCAAATTCTTGAGGCTTTTGTTGCAATAAGACTTTGATGATTGACAATATTTAAAAGTGCGGTTTCAACAAGTTGTGCCTCCATTATAGGGGCAATTACTTTAATAAGTGGTTCTCTTGGAAATACAACAGAGCCTTCTGGCATGGCGTATATATCTCCTGAAAAATGAAATGATGATAAATAGTCTAAAAAATCCTCACCAAAGATTTCTAAACTTCTAAGATATTCAATATCATCATAAGAAAAATTTAAATTCTTAATGTAATCAATTGCCTGCTCTAATCCGCAGAAAATAGCATATCCGCTGTCAGATGGATTCTTTCTATAGAAGACATCAAAGACTACTGTTTCGTTGGAATTGCTTTTAAAATATCCTTGCATCATAGTTAGCTCATACAAGTCTGTAAGTAAGGTAAGATTTCTTTCTCCCATAATGTACCTCCAATTTCTTATTGCCAAGATTGTTATTATTTTAACAATACCACAGTACATAATTATTTTCAATATTTATTCTCAACATTTATTTTCATAAAATACCTACTGAGAAATTCAAAATATTCTATTTGATTACATTTGAGTATCGAATTTGGTTTATGTTGTAAAATCTTGTCATAAAGGGTATAATTGCAAGGAAAGAACTAGCATTGTCGAGGACTTGTGCTAAGATAAAAAAGGAGAATGTATGTTTAGACTGATTTTAGTAGTGTTATTTTTAACTATCTTTTTTCTAATGGGAATAGTTTTATGTCCTATTATGTATTTAGTGGGTTTGTTCAATAAAAAAGCAAGAGATTATATGGCATTTTATGTTGTAAAGGGTGCATTGAAGTTGATATTATTTTTAAGCGGCACAAAGGCTACAGTTAAAGGACTTGAAAATATACCTAAGGATAGAGCTGTTTTATATGTAGGAAATCATAGAAGTTTTTTTGATATTGTTTTGATATATTCACTTATTCCTCCAACAGCTGGGTTTGTTGCTAAGAAAGAGATAAAAAAGGTATTTCCTCTTGCGGTTTGGATGCATTTGATGAATTGTCTATTTTTAGATAGAAGCAGTCCAGAGGCAGCTATTAAGATGATTCATGATGGTATGGACAAGATAAACAATGGTATTTCTATATTTATATTCCCTGAGGGAACTAGAGCTAAAACAGATGATGAAATTATGCCATTTAAGGAAGGTAGTCTAAAGATGGCAAAGAGATGTAATTGTGACATTGTTCCGGTGGCTGTAAATAATACTAGTGCCATTTTAGAAGACCAATTTCCAAAGATTAAGAGCAGTAGGGTGTGCATAGAATTTGGCGAGCCTATAGTCATAGATAATCTTTCTAAAGAGGACAAAAAAGCCATTGGTCTATATTCGTACAATATAGTAAAAGATATGGTTACAAAGAATGGGGAATTAATAAAAAAATAATTTGTAATATCTGCATGTAGATGATAAAATGAATTTCAAACGGAATTGAAAGAGAGGAAACATTATGTTGGCAATGAGCACACTTGGAATTGTATTGTTAGTTATTTTAGCGGTACTTGTTATTGGAATAATCGTACTTTATATAGTAGGAAGAAGAATGCAGAAGAAGCAGGATGCTTCCCAGGAACAGATGGAAGCAGCAGCTCAGACGATGACATTTTTTATTATTGATAAAAAGATGATGAAGTTTAAGGAGGCAAATCTTCCTAAAATAGTGTTAGAACAGACACCTAAGTATGCACGTATGATGAAGCTTCCTATTCTTAAAGTTAAGGTAGGACCAAAGGTTATGTCACTTATTAGTGATCCAAAGGTATTTAACACACTTGCTCCAAAGCAGGAGGTTAAGGCAACTGTTAGTGGTATCTACGTTACAAGTGCAAAGAGACTTAGAGGACCTGTAGTTGAGACAGATCCAAAGAAGAGAAAAGCACAGCTTAAAGCTGAAAAGGAAGAAGCGAAAGCCAAAGCAAAAGAAGCAAAGGCAAGAGAAAAAGCAGCAGTAAAAGCTAATAAGAAATAGACCTAGTCATTGACATTTGAAAATCGGTTTATTATAATTAAGAAAACTTTAACATATAAAGACTATGAAAGAGACAGTAGTTTGCATACGAAAGTTACTAAAGCGAGTTCAGGACGGTGGAAGCTGAATACGAGTATGATGCATATGAATATCACTCTGGAGTCGCAGCTCGAAGATTAGTAGATGCTGACGATTTTCCCGCGTTAAGGGAGTCGCATATAAATAAAACTTAGTATTAGTTTTTGAGTATGCATGTAACAGGTGGTATAGCGAGCAAACTCTCGTCCTTTTACGGATGGGAGTTTTTTATTTAAAGAAAGTCCTTCTATTAAATCAAAACCCTTCGAGGTTTGCGAATAACAAACCAAGATGAAGAGCCACTAAACAATTTAAAATGAATACAAT
>JAAYNM010000068.1 GCA_012520815.1 Clostridiales bacterium | reverse complement strand
ATCTATTTGTTTATCTGCTTGCCACACTCTTTGGCAATGATATATATTCGTTCGCTAGTATCATTTACGGGTTCATGGGTAAAAGCGTCATATGCTGTGACGAAATTCATTCCAGCTGATTCTAAGGTGGATTTGATTTCATCTAAAGAGTAGGCCCTTTGTAAGTGAGTTTCTTCAAATTTTTCAAAAAGTCCATCGTTTCTTGGGACAAAAATGGTCAAATCATATTCATTAATATTTTCCTCTGGATAGAAATAGTTTTCCCAGATAAAACTTCCTTCATCACGATTTTCAGCAATGGTTTCATCACCCATTTGTTGGTATTTAAATCTTGTATTTAAATCAAAGATAAATATACCGCCAGGGTCAAGATAGTTGTTTACTAATTTGAATACAGAAAGGAGGTCGTTAGGCTCGGTAATGTAATTGATTGAATCGCAAATGCTAACAACTGCAGATACAGTACCATATAACTCAAATTCTCGCATATCTTGATTGATATATAAAGTATTAGAATCATATTTGGATTTTTTATCCAAGGCTTTGTTTAGCATTTCCTCAGAATTGTCTATACCTATCATGTCATAGCCATTTGCAGCAAGCAACTCCGTAATAGTTCCAGTGCCACAACCTAAATCTAGGATTATACCATTAAAAACATTATACTCATGTAGAAGTCTGGTAAGATACTGACTCCACTCTTTGTATGGGATATTATCCATAAATAAATCATAAAGTGAAGCAAAACCTGTATATGCTTCCATAATAGCGCTCCTTGCTTGTAAATACTGTAATACTAAGGTTTACGATAAAATATGATAACAGTTTTTTATATAAAATGCAATCTTGATTATTATTGTGAATTGACTTATACTCATAAAAGATTACATTTGTAATTAAAAAAGAACGAAAAGGGCTATTTTATGAATAAGAGCATAGTGTTTTCACATATACGGAAAACTAGCATAAAGCACTTTCTGTTGCCTATTATTCCATTAGGTTTAGCATTTTTTTTATTAGCATTTCTTCCATTTAAAGAAGTTTTTTATCCTATAGAGGTATCCTCTTCCCAGGAGGCTATAGAGCAATTTCACAATGGAGCAAACTACGTAATTGTGAATCCAGAGAAAATATATTATTCTGGATATGATATTATGAAGGGTGACACCGTAGATGGTGTATACTACTACGACATTGCTAGTGACAGTAAGTGTTTCTTCTATTATTTGGATGAAGCAAAGGGCAATATAATTGAGGCAGGCAAAAATACAGGTATATTTGTGAAATTTGAGAAATCAGATGGTTTGTTTGAAAATATGTTAGAATTGTTATCCAGTACAATTGACTGGGATTATAATGATTTAGAGAAAATAACAGTAAAAGAAATAATGGTTCAGGCAGATAATCAAATTTGGAAATACCAACTGACATTTGCTGCAATACTATTTATAATTGTATATTGTGGATGTATGTTTTTAAGTAATATGATTTATGCAATAGTACCTGTTCTCCATCCGGCAATTAGAAGAGTCAAAAGGTATAACAAGTATAAATCGTACAAAGCTATGTCAGAAGATTTAGATTATCAAGTGGTTACGGATATTTTAGAAGCAGGTGGCATGTATATTACAGAAAAATACTTTATTAACCTTGGAGCATTCTATGTAGATATAATTCCACTAAATGAGATAGTATTCGTTTACGAACATAGTAAAATACGTAACTTTAGTAACTTGCACTTTAAGATTTCTTATACTTTAAATGTAAAGGGCAAAAAGAAATTTAGATGTGCGTGCCCAGGAAAATCAAAAGAAGACATAGATATAATCCAACAGTATTTCATTGATAATATGCCAAATATTTTGGTGGGATATTCAGATGAAAATAGAAAAGCAACTATTGAAAATATTAAAAATAGAAAGAAAAAAGAGAGATAAGATATGACAATTTTAGTTTTAGGTGGAGCAGGATATATAGGTTCCCATACAGTATATGAATTGATCGAAGCAGGGGAAGATGTAGTAGTGGTAGATAATCTTGAAACAGGACATATTGAAGCCATTAATCCTAAGGCTCGTTTTTATAAAGGAGATATTAGAGATAGAGGATTTGTAGATAGTGTTTTTGAAAACGAAAAAATTGATGCAGTTATTCATTTTGCAGCAAATTCTCTTGTAGGAGAGAGTATGTTGGACCCATTAAAATATTATGATAACAATTTATGCGGAACAAAGGTATTGCTTGAGAGTATGGTGGCACATAGTATTGATAAGATAGTATTCTCATCTACAGCAGCTACCTATGGTGAGCCAGATAAAGTTCCTATTTTAGAAACTGATAAAACGCAGCCAACAAACTGCTATGGCGAAACAAAATTATCAATGGAGAAAATGTTCAAGTGGACAGGTCTTGCTCATGGAACACGATTTGTTTCTCTAAGATATTTTAATGCATGTGGTGCCCATTCAAGTGGGGAAATAGGTGAGGCACATTTGACTGAAACACATCTCATACCTCTTGTTTTACAGGTTCCAAATGGTAAGAGAGAATGCATTAATATTTTTGGTGATGATTATGATACTCCTGATGGAACTTGTATTAGAGATTACATTCATGTAACAGATTTAGCCAAGGCGCATATTCTTGCAGTAAAGTACCTTTGTGAGGGCAACGAAAGTAATATATTTAATCTTGGAAACGGGATTGGATTTTCAGTTAAAGAAGTTATTGATTGCGCGCGGGAAGTTACTGGTGAAGATATTAAAGCCGTTACAAAGGAGAGAAGGGCTGGAGATCCAGCAAAGCTTATAGCATCTAGCCAGAAGGCAAGAACAGTTTTAGGTTGGAATCCAGAACATACGGAATTAAAAGAAATTATTGCTTCAGCATGGAATTGGCATAAAAAACATCCTAATGGATTTGAAAAATAGTAAAAAATACTTGATATATTTTTAAAAATATGGTTTTCTATTATGTAGCGTGTTTTGTCTTGCTTTTGTTGTGAAGCATTATAGTGGTAGGCATGCATACACATGTAAAAATTACTCGGAGGAACATTCAAAATGAAAAAAGTTGTAAAATTTGGTGGAAGTTCGCTAGCAAGTGCAGAACAGTTTAAAAAAATTGGAGAAATTATCCATGCAGACGCAGATAGAAAGTACGTTGTACCTTCTGCACCAGGTAAGAGATTTGGCAATGATACCAAAGTAACAGATATGCTTTATCAAACATATGCATTAGCAGAGCAGGGCAAGAATTTTAAAGAACTATTAGAAAAAATCAAAGATAGATATAATGAAATTATTGAAGGTTTAGGATTAGAATTATCTCTTGATAATGAATTTGTCATTATTGAAGAACAGTTTAAGGCTAAAGCAGGCGGTGATTATGCAGCATCTAGAGGAGAATACCTAAATGGTATCATTATGGCAAACTATCTGGGATACGAATTTATAGATTCAGCTACAGTTATTTTCTTCGATAAAAATGGTAATTTTGATGCAAATACAACAGATGAAATTTTGAGTGCGAAACTTGCAGAAGTAGAGCGTGCAGTTGTTCCAGGTTTTTATGGTGCACTATCTGATGGAACTGTTAAGACCTTTTCAAGAGGTGGTTCAGATGTAACAGGTTCTATTGTGGCGAAAGCGGCAAGAGCAGATATTTATGAAAACTGGACAGATGTTTCAGGTTTCCTCGTTGCAGATCCAAGAATTATTGATAATCCAGAGACTATTACTACTATAACATACAAGGAATTACGAGAACTCGCATATATGGGAGCTACAGTGCTTCATGAAGAAGCAATCTTCCCAGTTAGAAAATCTGGTATTCCAATTAATATCAAAAATACAAACAGACCTGAAGATCCAGGTACAATGATTGTTGAGAGTACATGCAAGCAGTCTAAGTTTACTATTACAGGAATTGCAGGTAAGAAGGGTTTTGTATCAATTAATATTGAAAAGGATATGATGAATTCAGAGATAGGCTTTGGTCGTAAGGTTCTTGAGGCATTTGAGTCTCACGGAGTTCCTTTTGAACATGTTCCTTCAGGTATTGATACTATGACTGTATATGTTCATCAACCAGAATTTGAGGGAAAGGAACAGCAGGTATTGTCTGATATTCACAGACTTACATCACCTGATCATATAGAGATTGAATCAAATCTTGCACTTATTGCTGTTGTAGGTCGTAGTATGAAAGCAGCAAAGGGTACAGCTGCAAGGATCTTCTCAGCATTGGCTCATGCCAACATTAATGTTAAGATGATCGATCAGGGTTCAAGCGAATTAAATATCATTATTGGTGTAAAAAACTCTGATTTTGAAAATGCCATTAAAGCAATTTACGAAATATTTGTTTTAGTTCAGCTTTAATTAAGAAGGCATATTATGGAAATGTCATTAATTGAAAGATTCAAAGGACATCTGACAACGATTAATCAACACAAGTTAATGGTTATGAAGCATTGTTTCAGATGTGGTTTATATAAACAAGGGCTCTTGCATGACTTATCAAAGTATATGCCTGATGAATTTATTCCAGGTGTGCGATACTTTCAAGGTGATAGAAGTCCTAATAATGCTCAAAGAGAGGCAGAAGGTTGCTCTTCGGCGTGGTTACATCACAAAGGAAGAAATAAGCACCACTTTGAGTATTGGATTGATTACCCGGTGAATAAAGCAGTTGGGCTTACTGGAATGCAAATGCCAGTTAATTATGTCATAGAGATGTTTTGTGACAGAGTAGCGGCTTGCAAAACATACAACAAGGACAAATATAAGAACGAGGATGCATTGAACTACTTTTTAAGAGGACAAGAACACTATGTGATGCATGAAGATGCTAAGAACTTGCTCTATAAGTTATTGAATATGTTATCTGTAAAGGGTGAAGATTATACATTTGCTTATATAAGAAAAGTTGTGCTGAAAAATAAATAAGAAACATAGCTCGGAGGATTTGTATTGAAGATTTTACATTCGACTCCATCGTCAGATGGGTTTCATATGCCAGCAGAATATGAGGATCATGATGGCTGTTTGATTATATGGCCAGAGAGGGCAGATTCATGGCAGTACGGGGCATTGCAGCCAGAAGGGCTTTTACGCAGGTGGCATGTGCTATCGCAGAATCGGAAAAAGTAACAGTTCTAGCTAGCGAAAACCAATATGATACTGCAAGGGAAATGTTGCCAGCTCATATAAGGGTATGTGAAATGTGTAGCAATGATTCATGGGCAAGAGATTATTGTCCAGACTTTGTTATTGATGAAAATGGTTTCCGAAGAGCTATTGATTTTGGATTTAACGCGTGGGGCGGTCTTGAAGACGGTCTCTATTTTCTATGGGATAAAGATAATAAGATGGCCAGAAAAGTGTGTGATTTACTTGATATAGACGTATATGATGCTAGGGATTTTATTCTTGAAGGCGGTTCAATACATGTGGATGGTAAGGTAACAGCGATTACTACGCAAAGTTGTCTGCTTAGCAAGGGAAGAAATCCTAAGTTATCAAAGGGTGAAATAGAAGAAAAGTTAAAACAATATTTAAGAGTTAAGAAGGTTATCTGGCTGAAAAATGGAATATTCAATGTAGAAATACTTGAAAACGAGACTGATGCAATAGGATGCAAAATAAGCGTTCACAAGCTTCCATTGCCAAGGCCAATTACATGAGTTCGATTTGGATAAATGCTTTGATTTTACGCGAGATTGGGGTGTTTTCCGCGATAGAAGGCCGGAAAGCTATATAAATATTAGCGGTACCAAAGTACTAAAAAAATAGAAATCCCCCCCTAATAGGGGGGAGATTTATTTTGTCAGAAGAGATAATATACACGTATTAGTTGAAAATAGAATTTTTATAGGAGTGAATAACATGAACAAAACAACTAGAAAAATAGTAACATTTATGGCGGCATTGGTATTGGCTGTATCAACTACGATTGCAGCATTTGCAGCAGCAGAGAATGCAAACAATAATTCATCTAATGGTAAAAATGTAGGTGAAAGTAGCAAAGTAACAGTAGATGCAACCTTTTTTATTCTTAACCCTAAGCTTCCAATTGGCCAAATAGAATATATTGTGCAGAATCCTTTGGAAGATTCTTCGGCGAATTTATGGACTAAAGGAACTGGTTATATGAAAGGAACTATCACATATGATCCAGCTGATGTTGTTAACTACAAATACGGAAAATACATTACATCAGAGGATTTTGTGGATTGCATAACAGTCCAGCCAGATGCAACGAGTGTTCAGAGAGCATTAGATGACAAAAATTGGGAATTTGAATTTAGTGAAAATCACAAAATAATTTGGACAGTAATTAAGTTCAATAATGGTGATAATATTTGGCATGTTGATGGAGTAATAGTTCCTAAGGAAGATGAAGAACCAACGACAGAAGAAGTAACAACAGAAGAACCAACGACAGAAGAACCAACAACAGAGGAGCCAACAACAGTTGAGCCAACAACAGTTGAACCAACAACGCAGGAACCAACGACAGAGGAACCAACAACAGTTGAGCCAACAACGCAGGAACCAACGACAGAAGAAGCAACAACAGAAGAAGTAACAACGCAGGAACCAACGACAGAGGAAGCAACAACGCAAGAACCAACGACAGTTGAACCAACAACGCAGGAACCAACGACAGAAGAAGTAACAACAGAAGAAGTAACAACGCAGGAACCAACAACAGAAGAAGTAACAACAGTTGAGCCAACTACAGAGGAAGCAACAACAGAAGAAGAAACAACGGCAGCAGGCGTGGTTATTAAGCCGGACCAAAATCCATTAGATGACGGACAGTCAACAGCAACGAATGAAAAATCTGCTTCAGGTGTTGTAATTAATCCTAATGAAGAGCCACTTGCAACTGGTGATAACACAGTAGTGTGGTTATTTGCAGCTATAGCTATTATTGCAGCAGGTGCTTTGGTGGCAGTGAATGCAACAAAGACAGAAGAATAGGCAATTGTTTAATTAAAAGGATAATATAAGTAATAGTTATATTAATATTGAATAATAATATATTAAGACTGGAGATTTTTTCTCCGGTCTTTTTTTGAAAGTTCATTGGTAAAAGTTTCTTCAGAGGGGCGAAAAAAATATTGACATATTTAATATAAGTACATATAATATAAACAAACATATGAATAAGTGCTCATATGTTTGTTTATAAGAAAGGAGTTACATATGTATCAAAAAAAGGATAACTCAGATTTGCAATGTGATTCGCTGCAGGTACACCCAGATATAGTTAAGAGTGTTAAAAATGATATGGCAGATGATGAAATACTTTATGATTTAGCAGAATTTTATAAGGTGTTTGCAGATTCAACAAGGATAAAAATTTTATACGCATTATCAAAGTCAGAGATGTGTGTCTGCGATATTGGACAAATTTTAAGTGTCTCTCAATCAGCGGTATCACATCAATTAAGGGTGTTAAAACAGATGAAACTCGTAAAATATAGAAGAGAAGGAAAAAGCATTTTTTACTCCTTGTCAGATAGTCATATTGAACAGATATTGAATATGGGTATTGAACATATATGTGAGTAAGTTGATTGCTAGAAGATGTAGAGAATGGAGGATTTGATTATGGAAAAGACATATAAAATCAAGAATTTAGAGTGTGCACATTGTGCTTTAAAGATGGAAAGAGCTCTTGGAAAGATTAGTGGTGTTGAAAATGTTAGTATAAACTTTATGACACAGAAGCTTTTGATTGAAGCAGAAGAAGATAAATTTTCAGATATAATAGATATGGCAAGGAAGGCCGTTAGTAAGATAGAAAAACAAGCTGAGATAGTACAAAATTAGCAGATTGGAGATTATATGAAAAAGAAAGAATTGGCAAATTTGTTCCTATCATTTGTTGTTCTTATTGCAGGTGTTTTGGCAGAACATGGTATATTTGATATAGGAAGGATTTTTAATGTGTCCTTTAGAATGGAAGAGAATATCATTCTTGCTATATTTTTATTTGCGTATTTTATAGTTGGGGGAGATGTTTTAAAAACAGCTGCTGAAAATATCCTACATGGACAGATTTTTGACGAGAATTTTTTAATGTCTATTGCGACTATTGGAGCATTTTTAGTAGGTGAATATCCTGAAGCGGTAGCTGTAATGTTATTTTACCAAATAGGTGAAATGTTTCAATCCTATGCTGTTAATAAATCCAGAAAATCTATTGCAGAACTTATGGATATTAAACCAGATGTGGCATTTCTAAAGCAGGCGGATGGTAATATAGTAAAAAAGAGTCCAAATGAAATAAACATTGGTGATATTATTATTGTAAAAGCTGGTGAGAAGATACCACTAGATGGTGTTATCTTAAATGGTCATGCTGATGTTGATACGGCAGCACTTACAGGTGAAAGTGTTCCTAGATTCCAGGATGTTGGAGATACTGTAATAAGCGGAACTATCAATATCAATGGTGTGATAGAAGTAGAGGTCTTAAAGAGATTTGAAGAATCTACAGTATCTAAAATATTGGAATTGGTTGAAAATGCTAGTTCAAAAAAGGCTAAAACAGAGAAGTTTATTACTAAATTCGCAAGATACTATACTCCTGTGGTAGTAATTGCGGCATTAGCATTAGCACTTATACCTACTGCTATTAGTGGATTTGATCTAGAAGTACTTTCGATATGGGGATATAGGGCTTGTAGTTTCTTGGTTATTTCCTGTCCTTGTGCATTAGTGATTTCTGTTCCGCTCAGCTTTTTCGGGGGAATAGGAGCAGCATCCGCAAATGGTATATTAGTTAAGGGTAGCAATTATTTAGAGGCGCTTGCTAAATGTGGATATATGATTTGCGATAAAACAGGAACTCTCACAAAGGGAAACTTCAAGATTTCTAAAATATATTCTGTTACAGGGAATGATGATGAAATTTTGCATATAGCAACTATAGCAGAAAGAAATTCTAATCACCCGATTGCAAGATCACTAATGGATGAACTGCAAAATAGAGACAGTGGTGCAGCAATGGAGATAAATCGGATTATCCAAAATGACAGAAATAATTCAAACATTGAAGAAATTGCAGGATGTGGCATCAAAACAATGTATATGGATAAAAATATCTTAGTAGGAAATGAAAAACTTATGCAGCAGAATAACATTGAGTATGTTGAGTGCAATGAAGCAGGAACAGTGGTTCATGTTGCTAATGGTGGCAAATACTTAGGATATTTACTTATTCAGGATGAAATAAAGGAAGATACACCATCTGCTATATCAGATTTAAGAAAATTAGGCGTTGAGCACATCATTATGCTCACAGGTGATGCAAAAGATATTGCAAACAACATAGCTGGGAGAGTTGGTATTAGCGAAGTGTATGCAGAATTACTTCCAAACGATAAGGTTGAAAAAACCGAGGCCATACTTAAGGAATCACATGAAAGTAAGGTTGCATTTGTAGGAGATGGAATAAATGATGCCCCTGTACTTGCTTGTGTAGATGTGGGGATTGCCATGGGTGGCTTGGGTTCAGATGCAGCAATAGAAGCAGCTGATGTTGTCATCATGGATGATAAGATGAGTGGTCTAGTAAAGGCTATTAAGATAGCCCGTAAGACAATGATTATAGTGAAAGAAAACATTGCATTTGCATTAGGTATTAAGTTTTTAATTCTTATATTGGCGGCCTTTGGTATTGCTAATATGTGGATGGCTGTATTTGCAGATGTAGGAGTTGCTTTTCTTGCTATTCTTAATTCGCTTAGAGCATTGCATCTTAGAAAGTAAAAATCAAAATAAAAATAACCCCCAATATGATATGGCTACTTCCAAGTAGGTATACTAAATATCATATTGGGGGTTCGTTTTTTGTAAATAATTTATTAAAAGTTTAGTAAATTATAAAGAATACTATGAAAGTATTAGTTGTCCATTTCGTCACCAGCTAAAGAAGCACCTTCACGTTTTCTTGCCATTTTGTCATTCTCAAGATATTCATCATAAGTAGTAATCTTATCGATTAATTTTCCATTAACGATTTCCATAATTCTGTTTGCTGTGGTCTGAACAAATTGATGATCATGGGAAGCAAACATAATTACGCCTGGGAATTTAATTAATCCATTATTAAGTGCAGTAATGGATTCCATATCTAAATGGTTAGTTGGTTCATCAAGAATCAATACATTTGCACCAGAAATCATCATCTTTGAGAGGAGACATCTAACCTTTTCACCACCGGATAATACTTTTACCTGCTTAACACCATCATCGCCTGCAAAAAGCATACGACCAAGGAATCCACGAACATAGGTAGCATCCTTGATTTCGGAAAATTGGGTAAGCCAATCTACAATAGTATCCTCACAATCGAAGTCCTTTGTGTTGTCTTTAGGGAAGTAAGCACTTGTTGTGGTAACGCCCCATTTGTAGCTACCTTCATCTGGTTCCATCTCTCCTGTAATTATCTTGAATAATGTTGTTTTTGCAATTTCATTGGCACCAACAAGAGCAATTTTATCTTCTCTATTTACAATAAATGAAACATCATCTAAAACCTTAACGCCATCAATAGTCTTTGAAATACCTTCTACAGAAAGAACTTCGTTACCAATTTCTCGATTTGGACGGAAATCGATATATGGATACTTACGACTTGAAGGTCTGATTTCATCAAGTTCGATTTTTTCAAGAGCTTTCTTTCTGGATGTTGCCTGTTTTGATTTGGAAGCATTTGCAGAGAATCTTTGGATGAATTCTTGTAATTCTTTCATCTTTTCTTCTTTCTTTTTATTAGCTTCTTTCATCTGTTTGACAATTAACTGACTTGATTCATACCAGAAATCATAATTTCCTGCATATACTTGAATTTTTGCATAATCAATATCAGCTATATGTGTACAAACTTTATTAAGGAAGTATCTATCATGGGATACTACAATAACAGTATTCTCAAAGTTAATAAGGAACTCTTCTAGCCAAGCAATAGCATCTAAATCCAAATGGTTTGTAGGTTCATCAAGTAAAAGGATATCTGGATTACCAAATAATGCCTGCGCAAGGAGAACCTTAACCTTTTCGCCACCGCGAAGATCTTTCATCAGCTTGTAGTGAAGATCTGTTTCAATACCAAGCCCATTAAGAAGGGTAGCAGCATCTGATTCAGCTTCCCAACCATTCATAGTTGCAAAATCACCTTCTAATTCGCTGGCTCTAATTCCATCTTCATCAGTGAAATCCTCTTTGGCATATAGAGCTTCTTTTTCCTTCATAATTTCATAAAGTTTAGAATTACCCATAATAACTGTATCAAGTACAGGGAATTCATCATATTTGAAATGGTCCTGCTGTAAAAATGAAAGTCTTTGACCGGGAGTGATGACTATATCACCACTAGTTGCTTCTAATTGTCCTGAAAGAATCTTTAAAAATGTGGATTTTCCAGCACCATTGGCACCAATTAGACCATAGCAGTTGCCCTCTGTGAATTTAATGTTTACTTCTTCAAATAAAGCCTTCTTACCAATTCTAAGCGTTACGTTGTTAGCACTAATCATAAATAAAACCATACCTTTCTTAAAACTACCTATATAATATACATTAAATGGGTGATTTTGCAAGTTTTTTCTTGTTAAAGGTTTTAAATTAAGGTATAATTTTGTATAAGTATGATTATGCGTAGAAGAAACTGATAGTAGGAAGTAGGTTTATATGAATATTCAGGAAAAGTCAGATAAATTAATAGTAACACCGGGAAAACCAATAACACTTGGAGCAACAGTTCACAAAAAAGGAGTGAATTTTTGTACACAGGTTGATGTTAGTGGAAACCTGGTGCTTTTAGTTTACAAAAAGGGAACAACGGAAGTTCTAAAGACCCTACCATTTGATGAAACTATGAGGTACGGTCGTGTATATGCAATGAATGTTGTGGGATTTGATATTAGACGGTTTGATTATGGATACGAGCTTGATGGAAAGTTTTTTAAGGATGCATATGGAAAAATTGTAAATGGTCATGATATTTGGGGTATGAAAAAGGATATTACCTACACAGTATATAATGACAATTTTAATTGGAATGAGGATAGGAAACCAAATTATGATTTTTCGGATATGGTGATGTATAGAATTCATACAAGAGGATTTACGATGCATAAGTCCTCAAGGGTTAAAAATAAAGGAACCTTTAAAGGGATAGCAGAGAAGTCGAATTATTTAAAAGAGTTAGGAATCACAAGCATAGAACTTATGCCTTCTTATGATTTCGATGAAATATTTGTGGATGTCCCATCTGTTGATGACATAAAGAATGGTATTAATTCAATGAGGACAACTAGGAGTCAGGATGGTAAAGTAAACTATTTTGGTTATGTTAATGGACATTATTTTGCACCTAAGGGGGCATTTTCAGCAAAATCTGGACAAGCTTGCGTGAATGAATTCAAGGAGATGGTTAAAACTTTACACTCAAATGGTATTGAAGTTATCATGGAATTTTATTTTACAGCTGGGACAAACCCACATATGATAACTGACTGTTTACGCCACTGGGTAATGGAGTACCATATAGATGGTATCAGAATTAATTTAGATGTGGCACCAGTGAATATGTTGAAGAGTGATCCTATTTTAGCAGATATAAAGATTATAGGAGATAGATGGAATATAATTTCTGAATATGAGGAGGGAAATCCAGGATATGAGGAAAAGCGTCATATAGGTGTGTGCCATGATGGATTTATGATCACGGCGCGTAAGTATATTAAGAGTGATGAAAATCAAGTGCATGATATGATTTCAAAGATAAAGGAAAACAATGATAATGCAGGAATTATTAATTATATCGCTAACCACAATAGCTTTACTGTAATGGATATGGTTTCCTATGAGAGAAAACATAATGAAGCTAATGGTGAAAATAATATGGATGGAAGCGAATATAATTATAGTTGGAATTGCGGTCTTGAGGGTCCTACAAGAAAAAGAAAGATTATGGATACACGTAAGCAACAAATTAAAAATGCTTTCGCGTTATTATTTATAAGTCAAGGGACTCCAATGATATTTCAAGGTGATGAGATGGGAAGAACTCAAGGTGGCAACAATAATCCATATTGTCAAGATAACGAGCTAACTTGGGTTAATTGGAATAACTTAAAGACTAATAGCGATATTTACTCGTTCATAAAGATGATGATAGATTTTAGGAAGGAGCATAAAATATTGCATGCCTCCAAAGAATTGAAACTTATGGATTATAAGTCTTTGGGATACCCAGATCTTTCATTTCATGGTAATCAACCATGGCGAATAGATTATCATCATGTAAATAGAAGTTTTGCACTATTATATAATGAAAATTACATTCCAGGATGTAAGGGGATGATTTATGTTGCTAGTAATATGTATTGGGAAAGCGAGGAATTTAATATCCCAGTATCTGATAAAGATACAATCTGGAAAGTAGTTATTGCAACAGATAAAGCTATTTCTATTTCAGAAGAAAAAATGATAGTAAACAATAGAACAATTGTGGTTCCGCCCCGGAGCATAGTTATTCTTACAGAAGAAAAGACAAAACAAGTTCTAGTTAAAAGGAAGATGGCAAAGACAAGAAAGATAGAAAAGGAATAAAATATGATAGATGGTTTTGTATTTGATATGGATGGAGTGCTGTTTGGAACAGAACAGATAAGTCATAGATGTCTTGAGATTACAGCAAAAGGATTTAATATAATAGATATTTTGTCCATAGCGAATAAGTGTGTAGGAACAAACGCTGTTAGGACTAGGGAAATATACATGGAAGAGTTAGGAAATGAATTTCCATATGATGAGTTTAGAGACGTCTATAGAGGGCATGTAAGACAAATAATCTGTGACGAAGGATTGCCTATTAAACCTGGAGCATATATGCTATTGGAATATCTAAAAACGAATAGATATCCTGTAGCACTAGCCACTTCCACATCTAAAGAAAGTACAATGAGCCATTTAGAAGAATCAAAAATGAAGGAATATTTTGATGCAATTATAACAGGAGATATGGTGGCAAACGGCAAACCAGCACCTGATATATATTTAAAAGCATGTGAAAGTGTTGGAATTAATCCTACAAGAAGCATTGCTCTTGAAGATTCACCAAATGGGCTAAAGGCAGCTACAGCTGCAGGAATGCGGGCGATAATGATACCGGATTGTATTCCATATTCTAAGGAGTTTAGTTCGTTTGTAAGTGATCATTTCAACTCTCTTAGTGATGTACTAGAGGCGTTGAGAAAAGGAGAGTTATTTTAGAAATAGAGCCCTAAATAAATTTATTTAAAGTTGCATTATATTTATAATCAATAGAGTCGAGGATCTCCTCGATTCTTTTTTTGTCTGCCAGAAAGGATATACAAAATTCATCAAGTGATGAGTAGTTGTCCCGTAGCTGGGTATTGATGTAGCTGAGTAGCATTACTGGATCTTTTGGTATGTTGTTCATTTGAACCTCCTAAATTGAAGTTTTAAAAATATCTAAAATTCTATCATTGATTCTATCTTTTTGCAATTATGACTTCCTTGCTCATATACTATAGTAATATAAGCAAGGGTAGTGGTTTTCATGAAGCATGGGATATAGATCCTAGAGATTTAAATTGCTGTAACGCTGAAAGAATTGCGGATAATGTAATAAAAAATGCAGCAGATGGACGAATAATTCTGCTGCATGATATATTTAAGCCTTCTGTTGACGCTGCCATTATAATCGTAGATGAATTAATTAGGAAAGGTTATCAATTTATAACAGTAGAAGAACTGCTATTATAATTCGCGAGAACTTAAATTAACATATGGTTTGTGTGGTGCTACATTCTTGTATGCTGGACGAATAATTTTTCCTCCATTTGTAAGCTCTTCAAGTCTGTGGGCACTCCAACCAGAAATTCTGGCAATAGCAAATATTGGTGTATATAATTCTGTTGGAAGTCCAAGCATATTATAAACAAATCCACTATAGAAGTCTACATTGGCACTGACACCCTTAAACATCTTACGTTCATCTGCAATAATAAGAGGTGCAAGGCGTTCAACATTTGAATATAATGTAAACTCATTAAGCATATTCTTTTCAACGGAAAGTTTTTCAACAAAACCTTTGAGAATTTTGGCTCTTGGGTCTGATAATGAGTAAACGGCATGTCCCATACCATATATAAGGCCAGATTTATCAAAAGCCTCTTTGTGAAGCAATTTTCTAAGGTATGCTGAAATTTCATCTTCATCATTCCAGTCCTTAATATTAACTTTAATGTCTTCAAACATTTGGACTACTTTGATGTTTGCGCCACCATGTTTTGGACCCTTGAGGGAACCAAGCGAAGCAGCAACAGCTGAGTAAGTGTCTGTTCCAGAAGAAGAAACAACATGGTTAGTAAATGTAGAGTTATTTCCACCACCGTGCTCAGCATGAATAACTAATGCAATATCAAGAATCTTTGCTTCAAGCTCTGTATATTTTTGATCAGGTCTAAGTATATGGAGTATATTTTCTGCTGTAGATAGAGTTGGATCAGGAGTGTGAATAAACAAACTTTCGCCATCGTGATAGTGCTTATAAGCTTGATATCCATATACAGAAAGTATAGGGAATAGTGAGATGAGCTGCAAACTTTGCCTTAAAACATTTGGGATGGAAATATCATCTGCGGCCTTATCATAAGAATATAATGTAAGAACACTTCTTGCAAGGGTATTCATCATATCTTTACTAGGTGCTTTCATAATAATATCTCTTACAAAACTGGTTGGTAATGTTCTGTACCTCGCTAGGAGTGCAGAGAAAGAATCTAATTCTTTAATAGATGGGAGCTTTCCAAAGAGAAGTAGGTATGTAACTTCTTCAAAACCAAAACGTTTATCATCAAGAAATCCTTTTACAATTTCTTCAACATCATAGCCACGATAGAATAATTTTCCGTCACATGGTACATAGTCTAAATCCTCAATAGTGTGGGATTTGATCTCACTTATCTCTGTAAGACCGGTGAGGACACCGCGTCCGTTTAGGTCCCTAAGACCTCTTTTAACTTCATATTTCGTATATAATTCAGAGTCAATAGTATTGGAAGTACATTTCCCTGCTAGCTCGGCAATCTCTGGGGTTATTTCTGTGTAATTAATATCTGACAAATTTAATGCTCCTTTCTATTTAGATGATACATATATGGTTTAAGCGCTGCAGAGTTAGTTTATCATAATATTATACTGACAACAATAAAAAAATATATATTTTTATATAAATTTTACAAATAGAATAAGGTACATTATACTTAATAACAATGGTATTTTCATTGGTTTTGTGGTAAAATATAACCATCTATATTTACGTAAATGGAGCAAAACAATGGACT
>JAAYNM010000067.1 GCA_012520815.1 Clostridiales bacterium | reverse complement strand
TCTTGGCAATGGCTTTGGTATCTCCCGTTTCAATCACTTCATTGATGATATACTCCGGCACTTCCTTACCATACTTTGCTATGCACTCCTTCTGAATACGGTCAATGGCTGTAATCAGTCCCTGCTGGTAAGTATGGCACTCATCAAGAACGGGAACCTTATTCACCACCGACATAATATCCAGTGTCCAAGAGCCGCAGTCCACCGCTGTCAGTCTGTCCATACCTTCCATTCGGTTGGCAATCGCTGCATGGCACTGTGCAAATACCCTTACCTTGCCAAAATGCACCACATATCTGACCCCTTCATAGTAAAATGACACTTTGTCATTGGAACGAAGATAATTCTTAAATTCCTTCTTTTCCTTGCCATAAAGGGTGAGGGGAACTCCCACCGCAAGATTTACCTTTACAGCTTTCGCTTCCGTACGTTCTCTTAACTCCATTGCAATTGAAGCCAGTGTCAGAAGATAATAATTTTCATTCTCTGTCTTGGTCTCCTGCTTACCCATTCTGCCCTGACCGATAACATATTTTCTGCCTCGAAACTCAAGCAGGTTATCCTTTGTGGCAGGCATGGTCTGCAACTCCGTAATTCCATTCTCAAAAATGATGCTTGGAGTCTTAATGGAACTCCAGCCATGGTCAATGGCAATCAGAAATTCAGGAATTAATTCCATAAAGTTTCTGCCTTCCATAGTGTTCAAGTTACTTTCATTTCTCATAATCTCTGTCATAAATACCTCTTTCTCCGGCAATCCGGGTGCCGGTCCCTTGCATAATCTTTTTCCTACTGTAAAAGGTGGCAGCCAAGCCACCACCTTCCATAAAAACAATTCACTAATGATACTGATACACAATATCCATAAGTACGGTTTCTTCTGCCACCATCTTTGCCTGCTCACGCAGTTTCCACATTTCTATGGTGGAACCGTGATTTACAAGCGGATGCTTTCTCATATGCTGACTAATCATTACATCCAACATTCATAAGCTTCCTCATTGACCTTATGCGCTGTCCGATTAACACATCCAAGTCTTGTAAGTGTACGAAATCTTCCTTTATGATTTTCCTTCATATAGGATAACCACAGTAGTCCGTACTTTCCCACTGCCGATAATTCCATATCAGCAGGGAAAGTCAGTAACGGATACAAAATACCATCCTTTTCTACATAGGGAATATCCATCTTTCCCATAAAAAGTCGCCTCCTCTCTCAAAATATTTGCCTAACGATAGCAACGGAACTCATAGAACTCTACGCTGTTGCCCTGATAAACTCCAGCACACTCAATGTAAAAATACGGTTCTACTTCCAATACCATCATTCCGGCTATGTAATCTGCAATCTCTTCCTCGCTGCAAAGCCTTTCTCCACTAATAGTAGAAGCAAGGTTTAAATTCGTTTCCACAAATACAGAATAATAACCGCAACCATCATAAGGATAATACTCCTCGTATTCTTCCTGTGTAATCTTTCCCTCTGCAAGCAATCTGTCCAGATTTTCGGGAAGTGTTATCATTCCTGCGGCTTTGCACTTCTCCACCGCAAGCCTCGCCACACGGTCTGCATCATATCCCACATATTCTGCCTGCGGTATGTTGAAGGTAATCTCAAACACCGGACTTCCGTCAGCAGGATTTCCTCTGTCATCTGTAGCAGGTGGCGTTTCATCTTCCGTTGCAGGAACTTCCGTGGATGTAGCCGGTGGTGTCTGCTCCGGTGTGGTTGGTTGTTGTTCCTCAGGTGATGTGGCAGGCTCAGTAGTAACTGTTTCCGGCTCGCTTGGTACCTCTGTTGTTAGTGGCTCCGCATCAGCTTCCGTTGTAGTCATATCTGCTGTCGGTTCTTCCGTATTTGAAGCTTCCACATTAGAACTATCTCCACTCTGCTCCTCAATCTCAGATGTTTCCGTCTGCTCAGTCCCCACAGATGTATCAGAATCATCTACTGCTACAACATCATCTGAAACAACCACGCTCTCTGTATTATCTTCTGGAATACCACCAGAACATCCCAAAACCATCAAAACACTCCATAGCATAAACAATAACCATACTTTCTTTAACATAGAGATCGCTCCCTTCTACTGTGGTACTGCTGCTTTTGCAAAAATCAGAAAGACCCTTGCCACCAGCACAAATAACAACAAAAACAACTTTGCTCCATAAAGAACTGCCTTTAATACAAAAAGCACACTCTTCAAAAAAAACTTCACTATTGCAATCAAAATGTTTCCTAATCCCATACAGGACCTCCTTTTCGGGCATTTCCCTTACAAGTGACCAAACTTAAGGAAATGCCATCACTACTTATTCCAATGCAGCCACGCATCGGAAGGGTAAAAAAATACACCATCCTAAACTAACTTCTTATCGAAGTCTAAGCTTAAGATGGTGTAGTCCACACCCACTCTAGGTTTCATATTCAGTTTTTTTGGTGCCTTTCTCCACCAATTTTACCGTAACTGATTAAAAAGATAAATTTGGACTAACCTCTGAAACGCCCTATTTATAAGGCTTTCTTAAGCTTGTCACTATTATATCTCAATCCCCTACCTGCCACTGATAATATTCAAAATCAATATTTACTTTCATTATACAGAAATGTACACCCATTATCTGTAGTGTAACTGACAGATTTTATCACTTCCATTTATGACATCTGCCATTATCCATATCTACTCCCCAAAGACAAAAAGACCCATAGTCCTCTCGAACTATGAGTCTAATATACATTTCGCCATAATAGATTTTTTGTATATTAAATACCATACATTTGCTTTACAATATATAACACACTTTACTAATCTTCAAGGTCACTCATTAAAGATAGAACCGATAAAAAAGAATTTCCTTCATATATATTTTTAAAATCATAGTCTAAAACAATTTTATTACTTGAATACACTCTATCTTTTTCTGATTTCACTAGTTCCTCATCAACGCTTGAACCAATAACCCCATCGTACATTGCAGGATAGTCAAATGAATTTTTGTTATTATTGTAACTAGCATATACGTGAATATCCGGATTATCCTTTAGCCAATTTTCTAATTCTTCAGAATATCTATTTCCACTTAAGCTAATATTGACATATTTAATATCATTTTCCTTCATCCACTCTAAGCCTGTAATAATGCGCTCGGTATTTATCTTTCCGAACTCATCACATGCGTCAAAATAAGCTATTGAGACATCACTAACTTTTTCAATAAAATCTAGCAAATAGTCCCCATGTTTTTTTTGCTCACCACAAAATGTATAATCAATATTTGTTATAACAATATTTTCATTATCAAATGATAAACCACCATCTATAACACCTATTGTTTGATTAGTTTCATAAAAATCATTCACAAAGAAATATTCATGATTTAAATGTGCCACCAATAAAAACATTACTACCACGATAATCAATAAAATCATAATTATTTTTTTTTGTAATTTTTTCATTAGATATAATCCTCACTAATAAAAACCATCAACTCATGTATACTAGTCCACAAAATGACTTTATTGTTCTTCACAAACAAATAATCATATTGATCATATTTAGGGTCAAATGTAATTATTTGTAATTTTTTTAGTGAATCCGAAACACAATGTTTATAGTCAGTACAACAAATAAAAAACTTATTTATAAAACTTTCTCTAATGATATCCTCATTGATGTCTAAGACAAGAACACCTCGACCATCTACTGATTTCAACTTCAGTTCCTTGCCATATTTTTCAACAAATATACTTACGTGTTCAACTTTTTTTGCGAATTCACTAGTCCATTTAATCAGCTCATTTTCTTCATTGATGT
The DNA here is from genome assembly GCA_012520815.1 of Clostridiales bacterium. Lineage (GTDB taxonomy): Bacteria > Bacillota > Clostridia > Lachnospirales > Lachnospiraceae > SVEL01. The sequence goes on along the minus strand of JAAYNM010000067.1, from coordinate 3,892 downwards.
GCTTATGAGTTCTATATAAATACACTAAATCAGCTTTACATATTGTCTCACTTATTATATTTATATATTCACTCAACTGTACTTCATCACTAACAGAGAATTGCTTAATATCTTCAATTACATATTTATTTTGGTATTCCATAAAATGAATGCGCCCCATTTCTATTCGCTGTATGGTAATGGTTAAAGAACGAACCTATTTTATACCATGCCCAATGATTTTCACTTGATGTTACACCTAATCCGGTTGACTTTACAATACTCTTAGCTTGACTCGATGTGAATGTGTATGTATCGCTTCCACTTGCAATTCTGCTAACAGCTGCAGTTCTTGTTATTGCATTTGGATTTATGAATACCGTATTGTACATACGATATGCTTTATAATAATATGTCGATTTTTTTCTCACATCATCTATTACCGCATCAACCGCATAACATACAACACCAGCAACTGTAACCGCTAAACATGCATATAATAATGCTGTAACAAATCCGCCTATCGCAATTGTTCCACCAGCAGCTATAGCCATCTGTCCGCAATATTCATCTTGTATAACTTCGTCAAAGCTATTGTATTCTTCAACTGTTTCGCCATCTTCTGATATGACTATATCAACAGTTTCCATATCATAATTTAAATTATTTACCTCAATTTCATACTTCTCATCTCCATTCATACTTATTTCGCCGTTTAAATTTTCATCAATGGCCATTTCGCCTTCATATCCTGGTGTTATACAAGCTATATGTATATTTTTATTTTCATCTAATACAACTTTATACTCCAAACCATCAACAAATACATATTTGGCATTTTCCTCTGCATGAACTTTTTGACTACTTCCTACGACTAAACTGCATATTAACATGATACTTATTATCTTGCATAAAACTTTTCGCATTTTAAACTTCCTCCACTTTCATTTATTTATAAGAAAAAACCATATTATCTATATACCATATTCTTATTATATAGCTAAATGGTCTCTCACCTTGAAAGTATATAATAATTACCAATTAGTGTCAACCTCAACATATATCTACTTATTGTACCCTTATAAGAAAAAGTACATAAATTACTATACCTAAATAATACTTAACAAATTGCAATTATTTTTCACATACACAAAAAGACCCATAGCCCTTCGGACTATGAGTCTAATATACATTATCCATATAAAAAGTTGTGTCAAATTTGAGTCAAACTCTATCAACCAACCTCTGAAACCCTTGATTTTACTAGGTTTTAGTCAAGTGTGTAAGGCATTAAAGCAATATGTCTTGCTCTCTTAATTGCAACTGTAAGAGCTCTCTGATGTTTAGCACAGTTTCCTGTGACTCTTCTAGGAAGAATTTTTCCTCTTTCAGATACATATCTTTTTAATTTATTAACATCCTTATAGTCGATTTCGCCGTTCTTGTCACCGCAGAACACGCAGACTTTCCTTCTTCTACGCATTGGTCTTCTTCTCATAGAACTGTCTCTATCGCCTTTTTCTGGTCTATTCACTGGCATAACTACTACCTCCTATTTGTTTAGTTGAATGGCAGGCCTTCGTCTTCGACGCCATCAGGTATATTCATAAATCCATCACCTGCAGCACTAACTGGCTCAGGTCTTGAAGCAGAATATCCAGATGCACCACCTGCATTATTTTTGCTTTCTGCGAACTCACTATTCTCCACTACAACTTCTGTAGTGTAGACTTTCTGTCCTTCTTTGTTTGTATAGCTTCCTGTCTGTATACGACCTTCCACTAATAACTTTGTTCCCTGATGTAAATATCTTTCAGCAAACTCAGCTGTCTTTCCAAATGCTACGCATGAAATGAAATCTGCTGTTTGTCCAGCATCTGCATCTCTTCTAACACGTCTATCAACAGCAAGTGTATATCTTGCAATCGCAAGAGCATTTTCGCCTTGAGAATACCTTATTTCAGGATCTCTTGTTAGTCTTCCCATAAGGATAACTTTGTTCATAAAATCTCCTCTTTTCCAACAGGTATGTGCCGACTACGCTTCTTTTCTAACACATAAGTATCTAACAACACTTTCCATAATACGGATATTGTCTTCAACTTCGTTTGGACAATTTGCGTCAGATTCAAACTGGATGAAATAATAGAACGCTTCTTTGCTCTTCTGGATTTCGTAAGCTAATCTCTTCTTACCCCAGTCATCTACATTTGTTACTGTACCACCGAAACGTGTGATATATTCTTTCACCTTTTCGATTGTAGCTGCTCTTTCTTCATCTTCGAGAGCTGCATTAACAATAACTACTAATTCGTATTTGTTCATTCTAACTTTACCTCCTTCTGGTCTCTGGCCCACAGTATCAGTCTGCGAGCAAGGAATAACATATCACGATTATTTACTATAACACAACAAAACAAGGATTGCAAGCACTTTTGTACTAGCAATCCCCGTTTTATTCACCTTCTATAATTTCAATTTTCATTAAATATAATTTCCACAGATGTAATATTACTTCGTTGGTTTCCTTATACCCTTAAGATTCTTCTCTACCAACGTTCTCGGAACCATAACTTCATGTCCACATCCTATGCATCTTAATCGAAAATCCGCCCCAACTCTTAGCACGGACCACTCGAAACTGCCACATGGATGCTTTTTTTTAAGTTTAACAATGTCTTCTAATTCAAACTGCATAATTACTCGTCCTGTGTTATACATAAATATAGTGAGAGCATCTCTTTACCATCTACATCTATCATCGGTATCCTCAAAGCCTGAATGTCAATCTGTAACTTTAGATTTGTCCCATGTAATGATATAGGTGGCGTAATATCCATCAATATCCCTTGAGTAGAAAAAACCGTAGCTGTGTTTCCCATAATCATATTACTTAATTCTCCCAGTGCCGAACAAGCCATCTCGTCCAACTCAGCTACTGGCATACCCATCATCATCTTGCTTGCCATGGTCTTGGCATTTTCTTCACTCATTACCAGAAGTACATGTCCTTTAAAAACGCCTGTAACACCAACCTGTAAAATGAATGTATTATTAGGAAAATCCAATGAAGCAACACTAGGCTTACCCACTGTGAGATTAGTCTGTGTAGTCATTTCAATGATATTAATGCTTGACTGCAAAAATGGATTAATGTGTTTTACATCTAATGGCTGCATCATAAGCAATAGTTCCTTTCTATTAAAATATTTCTTTCGTTTTTATCACAATATAGACTATTGTTATTATAACATAAAATGTAAAAATCGTAAATACTAAAACTTGCTATTTTGTAATGATTACGCATAAGTTATTCTTTTTATACTCTATTTTTATAAGGTTATATTATATGGCTTATGACAGTTTACTAATAAAAAATAAGGACTTCTGTGAAGTCCTTTAGAGAGGCGCGAACCGGATTTGAACCGGTGATAACGGTGTTGCAGACCGGGGCCTTACCACTTGGCTATCGCGCCATAAAAACATAATATCAATGAGGTTTAATTTTGTCAACCACATTTAATGACTCCGACGGGAATCGAACCCGTGTTACCGCCGTGAAAGGGCGGTGTCTTGACCGCTTGACCACGGAGCCTAAAATATGCCAACTCAACGCGGGAGCAAGATGTTACTAGCTCCCCGAGTAGGACTCGAACCTACGACCTAACGGTTAACAGCCGTGCGCTCTACCAACTGAGCTATCGAGGAATATTACTAATGCATATTAGCAAAATAGACTTTCCTACTAAGGTAAGCCTCTGGTATTATCATATGCATTTTGCCTACAATTTATACCTTCAAAACTACACATTAAATTATCCGACTTCCGTTTCTTAAAACAACCTAACCGTTTGGTCAAGCCCTCGACCTATTAGTATTAGTCAGCTACATACGTTGCCGTACTTACACCTCT
>JAAYNM010000066.1 GCA_012520815.1 Clostridiales bacterium | reverse complement strand
AGAAGTAGATGTAAAAGTAAAATGCATAGAGAACGGAACTACCCAGGCGCAGCTTGCGGAAACAATCGGAACTACGGGTCAGTATGTTAATCGCATCATCAAAAAGCAGGACGGTGTTGTAAATAAAACTTTCGTTCAGATGCTGGAAGCGTTGGGGTATGATATTGAATTGACTTATGTGAAGCGAGATGATATTGTTCAGCTAGAGTCCGAAAAAAAGGACAGTTAATTTGATAGAGTATAGATGGCGATAGTGAAATTCTTTAGGAAAATGAATATTTATTACCTTTTTAGGAAGAGAATGGCAAAAATTAGACGATACTTTTATTGCTGCTATTGTTGGTTGGCCTGCGGATTATGAACAGAGAATTTCTGAGAAGTATTTAGATTTTGAAATAAAATATGACGGCAGAAAACGGAATGGCGAATTGAAAAGCCAGACCATGAAATCAAAAGATTTGATGCATAATAAACTGCCATTAGATCCGGTGGCTGATGATGACAAGGACTACTTTTTAAATCAAAGAGGGGCAAAGGTTTACAAGGATGTTGAAAAACAGCCGATGCTACCATTGGCCGATGGACAGAACAAATATTATGTTTCCTGCGGAAGTAATATTTTCATTGATAGACGGAAGATATTATGCTGATATTTTATAGGCATAATGTTTATATCTTAGTAAGAAGGAGTGAGAACGTGAACATTTTTGATGAAGTGGATGAGAATTTATTTCGTCCATTAACTGGAACAAATAAAAGAAAATATGTTGATATTCTTGCTCTGATTTGGGACAAGTGTAAGCGTATGCCTATGTATGCAATAGAGAAAAGTACCATATTTGATATGGTAGAGGACTATTTCTATGGCCTGGATGAACAGGTGGAGTTGGATGTCGAAGAGCAAGAAGAAACGGACGGAAACACAACAGATGCTCGTGTAATAGCTGGAGGCTTTGTGCGTAGGCTAAGAGATACTGGATGGCTTTCTGAAAAGGAAGGTGAATATGAGGAGGAATCCAAGCTTGCGATTAATTACAAGGTTGTGCCACTTCTTAAGTCATTTCAAGAGATTATTAGTCCGACGATTATTACATACAAGGGAAAGCTCTTTAAGATTTATTCCATGTTTGAACATATATCGGAGCAGGGGAGTCCTTATGAAGGAGTCTTGAAAGAAGCATCCGAAGATTTCGATAATTTGAACCAGGCGCTTAGAACTCTGGCTGCATCAATTGAGGATCATATTAACAATTTGACGCAAGGGAAAAAGCCAGAAGAAGTATTAGAATTCTTTGAGAAATACGAAGAGAAAATCGTTGTGGGTTCTTATCATAGATTTAAGACAAATGATAATCTGTTCTATTACAGAACAAGCCTTTATGAAAGCCTTGATAAATGTGAGGATATTTTATTTGATGCTCTTGTAACAGATTATATGGACGCAGAACGAGTGGACATGCAGGAAGCAACTGTTAGAATCAAGGAGCTTATCACAAAGGTTCGAATGGACATTGAAGAGATGGAAGCAATTATGAGAACCATTGATGACAGGCATATAATTTATCGAACAAGAGTGGTTCAAAGAGCACAATTCCTACTTTTGTCTGATGGAAGTGTCAAGAGTAAGATTAATAATATCTTGCAATATTATGCAAGTCAGATAGATACGAAAGAGGATATATACGAAGAAGATAATACGTTATGTAGTGATGTATTTCAGGTGTTTGGACAGAACTATATTGATAGCGCATCGTTAGCAACTCCTGTTAAGAAAAGACGTCCGACACCAATCGAACTTATGACAGTTGTTGATGAACTCGATACGGAGCTTGTGGAAGAGGAAAAACGCAAGATGCATGAATATATTAGAAACGCATTGACTTCTGAAAATGTTAATACATTTGCAAAAGATATATTACAGGGTAAAACAGCAGTTTCAATTAGCAGCGTATTTGATAATCATCCTGATGCGCTGACGAAAGTAATTGGATTATACACTTACTCACAGACACCGGAGCGTGAGTATGAGATTAGGCTTAAGGACACATTTGTAGAATGCAATGGAGTACGTTTTAAAGAATTTATCGTAGAGGAAAGGAAGGGTTAAAAATGGCAATTGATATAAGAGAAGAAATCGCAAATTATTTGCTGAATAACTGCTTCCTGATTGGCAATGTAGATTCTACAAGAGAAAAGTATTACTACGTTATAAATCATGAAGAAAGCTTCAGACAGATCTTTCAGCCGATAGGTTATACATTGGTTGTTCATCGTAATTTAAGAGTGGTTCAACTTATTAATAACCATGGTACGGGCAGACTTGCATTGAAGAAGTATGAGAGTATTATGCTGCTTATTTTTAGGATGATGTATGTAGAGAAAAGAGAGAGCCTGTCTACAAGCGAGGACAAGGTTGTTGTTACGGTGGAAGAAATAAAGCATGAGTATGAAAAATTAAATCTTCCAAGAAAATTCGATAAAGTATTATTGGAGGATTCATTAAAAAATATAAAGAGATACAATTTGGTTCAGCCATTAGATAAACTGCAGGATATGGATGCGAAGATACAGATTTATTCTTCGGTTATGTTGGCAATGCCTGATACAACAATTACAAAAGCTTATGAGCAGACGAGTAAGATTTTATCACAGTATGTAAATTCAGAGGAGGATGAAAGCGATGATTAGAATGACAAGACTCCATCTGATTAACTGGCATAATTTTCAGGATAACATAATTGATTTTAAGAACATCACATATCTATTGGGTGTAAATGCGGTTGGTAAAACTACAATTATGGACGCCATTAGGTATTGTCTTACTACAAATAAGGATTTTAATACTGCTGGAAATAAGAAAAGTGGTAGAACTCTGCTTGGGTCTGTCCATCAGAAACAGAGGGCAGAGGATAGCTATCTTCGTCCAGGACATACAGTATCTTATATAGGAATAGAGTTTTTGGATGAAAATATCAATAAGAATTTCGTAATTACTGTTCGTGTGGAATCTGAGACACCAAAGCAGGATTTGAAGGGTGTTTACCAAGATTGGTATGTAACAAAACCAGGCTTTACCCTTGAGGATATTCCATATTTTACTGAGATAAAGGGTGAAAAAAGACCTAATTCGAGAGAAAAATTTAAACTGGATAATAAGGGAATGGATAGAGCATCTAATCAAGCAGATGCAAGGAGAAGAATTTGCCGTGTTCTAGGTATAGGCGAGGCTGATTCGCCAATTGGCAAGAAGTTTAACGAAGTCTTTCATATGGGTACAAGTCTTGAAGACATCAAAGACATCCGAGAATTTATATACACATACATTTTGCCTGAACCAGAAGTTAATATCGATTTCTTGCAGAAGGATATGAGAGAACTCGAACGATTGCAGGAGATTTTGCAAGAGGCTCAGGATAGAGAAGTATTACTTGCCGAGATAAATGAAAAGATTGTGGAGGCAAAGGCTCGGTTATCAAAAGTTAAGGTAAATGAAATCCTTGTAGCGTTTGCTAATTATCAAGGAAATGTGGAAGGTCAACAGGAGAAGAAACGTCTTGTTTTACAGTGGACAGAAAGTATAAGTGTCCTCGCAGATAAACTTACTGATTTATCAGACAAGGAAAAGAAGGCTACGGACTTGTTGTACGAAGCAAAAAAGGCAGCAGATAACAATACTGAGAACAGAGAGATGTTGTCCTTAGAGCAGGAAAATAAGGATAATGAAGCAGAACGTGAAAAACTCGTAAATGAAGTAGCGGTCTTTTCAGAGTTGCTATCAAAATTGTCGAAATTGCAACAGAAGTTAAATGATATTGGCTTTTCGTGCAATATGGAATTAGACGCACTTGGTGAAAATATTGCAGAGGAAGAAAAGATTTCAGTTCTGAAAGCTGCAACTGAAATCCTGAATGGAATAGAAGAACTTATTAAGAATCATGATGCTGAAGTTAGAGCAGAAATTAGCAGTCTCTCGATAAAAGCAAAGGAACTTGAAAATAAAATAAAAAGTCTTGAATCCGGTGTTATGTGTTATCCGGAGGAGGCCACCTTTGTTAGAGATAAAATTAATGAAGTACTAGGAGAACAAAGCAAAAAAGAAGATGCACGCCTTCTCTGCGAACTTCTTTATATGACGGATGAAACTTGGCAGGATGCAGTTGAAAGTTATTTGAATACACAGAGATTTAACATCATTGTTGCTCCTGAAAACTATTTGATTGCAAAGAATGTATTTATTTCTCTTGGGGATAAAGTAAAAGGAATCGGTCTTATTGATACCAGAAAAATTGGTGATATCACTTATGGTGAATCTAACGAATTATTTCTTGGCGATAAAGTTGAGTCCGAGAATATTTATGCAAAAAGATATGCGAGATTCGTAATGCGTGATGTGGTGTGCTGTGATAGTTCGGATACGTTAGAGTGGTTTGGTAAAAGCGTTACAAAGGATCGTTTAAGATTTCAGAATTTCTGTTTGCAGAGAATGGGAAAGAAAGAGCACTTTATTGGTGTTGATGCTATTGAAAAGCAACTTAAGACAGCTAAGAAAGAACTTTCCGACCTGCAGAAATCATTAGGAAGAATAAATGATGATAAAAAGATCTTTGATGAGGTATATGCAGATTACACGAAATTTACAGCAGGAAATAATTTTACTTTGCTAGAGAAGTACTGTGATTCAGAAAGAAAAGCAAAGGAACTTGGTATTCGAATTTCGAAGATAAAAGAGAAAATTGCTGAATTTCAGAAGAATCCAATACTTCTTGCAATGTATGACAGAGTCAGTGACTGCGAGCAAAATGTTAAGCAAATTAATGATGAAATAACAGATATAAAAGCAAAGAAACAGAATCTTGAATCAAATATGGAGAAGGCTGAAAAAGAAATAGCTGAGTTAGAGACTACAGTTACCTCTCTTAAGGCTATATATGAGGATGCTCAGCGAGAATACCCTGAGCATGCAAGTGAAGTCGAAAAGAAATATCAAGATGCAAGAAAGACGAAGAAAGCGACTGATATAGCATATAACATTGGTAATCGTGCTTTGCAGGATAGTAACGCTTTTCATAATTATATGAATCAGCAGTTGATACCACTACAACAGAAATATACAGCGACTTATACATGCGATTACCCAGAAGGTATTGAAGGCACTACAAGGTATCAACAAGAGTACTTATCTCTTCAGAACATTGAATTGGAGCGCCATAAGGAAGAATTAGCCCAGGCACAGATTAGATGTAAGGATCGTTTCCGCAAAGAAGTATTGTTTAGAATGAAGGATGATATTCTTCGTGCGAGACAGCAATTTAAGCAGATTAATCGCGTCATGGATGATGATAAAATGTCATATGGCGAGGAAAGATATCATTTCGGAATTGACAAGAGTAAGGATAAGGAACTTGCACTTTTTTATGACATTATAATGGATAAAGATAATCAACAGATAGATCAAGATAATGAAATTATGGCTTTTCTGGCTGAAGCCAATAAATCAGAAGTTTTTGAAAGTCAAATTGAAGATTTCATGAGTCGAATTATGATGGATGTGGAAGAACATGCAAAGGAGAGTTTGACTGGTCAGAAATCCAGTGCTAAGAGTATGGGAATGTATGTCGATTACCGTACATACTTAGACTATGACATTATTGTAAAGAATACAGTAACAGGACTCGAAGTGCCTCTCTCTAAAGTTAGTGGAGAAGGAAGCGGTGGAGAAAATCAGGCTCCATTTTATGTGGCTATCTGTGCATCACTCTTGCAGATTTATGAACAGAATCCGGATGGGTGTATGAGACTTATCTTACTCGATGAAGCATTTAATAATATGACAAGTGACAGAATTAAGCCAATGATGAATATGTTTAAGAAACTGAATCTTCAGCTAGTACTCATTGCTACTGCAGAGAAAGCGACATCTATTTTGCCGTATTGTGATATTACATATTCTATTGTGAAGTCAGGTAATAGAAATGCAATTGGTGTGTTCGAACGTGTTTAGAACTTTTTGAAAGGAAGCAGTTGAATGGATTACACAAAGGACATATTGAATCGATTATTAGATATGTATGAAAGAAGAGAAGCATTTAATCAAGATGCTTCAACTTTGCGTGCCATTCAGATTGAAGTTAAGAAGGCCTATCCAGCATATGAAGATCGCTATAACCATGATGCATATAAAGATATCAATGTGGCAATTGAGAAATTGTCTTCACAGAACATGGTCATTTCAGAACAGAATAATTCTGGCAAGTATGAAAAAGTACGATTGAATGTGTTTATGGTAGAAGAAAGCTATAGATCACTTAAGCGTATTAGTATTCCAGAACAGTGTGAAAAGGTACAGCATATTTTGGGAAAATATGAGAATGCAGAGTCGCTTATCATTCAGAATGTAATTCGAACATGGACGAAACTGATAGCTGATTATAAGAAGCTACCATATGATTTAAAATATGCAAGCAAGAAAATAGATGATGTGCTTCGTGTACTAATCGCAATTACGAAACTTGATAAAGAAACTTATATCCGCAATTTTTCAACGGCGCTATTTAAGGATTCGAAGAAATTTCAAAAAGAATTTAAAAGCATCATTGAATCGATATTGTTTGATTATACTGATGAAGTTTTGGAAAAAGATAAAATACTGGAATTCTATAACCTGTATGAGAATCCAACTTATGTCTTGATAAAAGGGAATGTGGTTATGCATTTTGAAACATCGGTGATCGATGTTTCAGAGATGCCAGATGGAATTGCGTTATCAAATGCTTCTTTGGAAAAAATAAAAAGAATTATTGTTAATGCAGACAAGGTTATTACAGTTGAGAACCTTACTACATATCACGATGCAGATGAGGATAATTCCATTCATATATACCTTGGTGGATACCATAATTATTCGAAGCAGATGCTACTGGAAAAGATATATTCGGACAATAAATCAAAAGCATATTTTCACATGGGTGATTTGGATGTGTATGGCTTTCTCATTTTGGAAAACCTGAAGGAGAAGACGGGTATTCCGTTTATGCCTCTTATGATGGATGTAAAGACGCTTGAACGGTTTTATAAAGCCGGAATATACAAGGACTTAACAACTACAGATAAAAAAGTGATATTGGAAAAGAAGGATACAAAACTTATTGCATATACAGATGTGCTCGTGTTTATGCTTGATAATAATTGTAAGGTTGAGCAGGAGTCTATTAAGGCAGTAGAGTTAATGGAATAGAACCATAATTATTATTTGAAAGGAGGCCCATATGGATTATAAAGAATTGAATAAGAATCTTGAAGAAACATCCCTGGTATTACCGCCGTCAGAGATTATTAAATATGTTCAATCTCAAATGAATTACCGGTACACGATATAGAATGGCAAAAAAATTTGCTGAAGGATTATGGTATTGATGATAAATTAAATTTGATTGGAGACAAGGAAATGCTATTTATATGTTATCCAAAATGTTCAACCTGCCAGAAGGCTAAGAAGTGGCTGTATGAACATAATATAGAATATACAGAGCGCCATATTGTGGATGTTAATCCAACTTATGATGAATTAAAGGACTGGTATGGGAAGAGTGGACTTTCTCTTAAGAAGTTTTTCAATACCAGTGGGATTTTATACAAAGAAATGCAGTTAAAGGACAAACTTCCTACAATGAGTGAAGAAGAACAGCTACAGTTACTTGCAACCAATGGAATGTTGGTGACACTTTTTAATGGAGGTGCCTAAAATGGCAAAAAAGAAAAATGAAATAAACATTCGCTCAAGCGCATATTTCACCTCATGTAAATTTTTAGAACGAACTGCTAAGTAATAAACCAATAATAGCACCGTATATTGTGGAACCATTCCGACTGGATGTGATAGGACATGT
>JAAYNM010000065.1 GCA_012520815.1 Clostridiales bacterium | reverse complement strand
GTCGGGAACAGCAACACATCACGAATAGCTGGTGAGTTTGTAAGTAACATCACCAAACGGTCAATACCGTATCCGATACCGCCTGTAGGTGGCATACCTATCTCTAAGGCGTTAAGGAAGTCTTCATCTGTATGGTTAGCTTCCTCGTCGCCTGCTGCAAATGCAGCTTCCTGTGCAACAAAACGTTCTCTCTGATCGATTGGATCATTAAGTTCTGAGTATGCATTACACATCTCACGTCCATATATGAATAACTCGAATCTTTCAACATAGTCTGGATCTGATGGTTTTCTCTTTGTAAGTGGAGAAATCTCTACAGGGTGATCCATAACAAATGTTGGCTGGATAAGTTTTTCTTCTACAAATTCTTCGAAGAAGAGGTTGATGATGTCGCCCTTTGTATGTCTTTCTTCAAATTCAATATGATGTTCTTTAGCAAGCGCCTTAGCTTCTTCTGCTGTATGGATATCAGCAAAATCAATGCCTGAATATTTCTTAATGGCATCTAACATTGTAATACGCTCGAAAGGTTTGCCTAAATCAATCATAGCCTCTGCATATGGAATAAGTGTTGTTCCACATACTTCCTGTGCTAAATAACGGAACATATTTTCAGTTAAGTCCATCATTCCATAATAATCTGTGTATGCTTGATATAATTCCATAAGTGTGAACTCTGGGTTATGTCTTGTATCACAGCCTTCGTTTCTAAATACACGACCTATTTCGTAAACTCTTTCAAGTCCACCAACAATAAGTCTCTTTAAATACAATTCCAATGAAATTCTAAGTGAAACATCCTCATCCAAAGAGTTGAAGTGGGTTTCAAATGGTCTTGCTGAAGCACCACCTGCATTATGTACAAGCACTGGTGTTTCAACTTCCATAAATCCTTGATTATCAAGGAACTTACGGATTTCTGATAATATTTTTGAACGTTTGATGAAAGTTTCCTTAACATCTTGATTCATTATAAGGTCAGTATATCTTTGTCTGTAACGAATGTCTGTGTTAGTAAGTCCATGGAACTTCTCTGGAAGTATCTGTAAACTCTTTGAAAGGAGTGTTACCTCGGATGCATGGATAGACTTCTCACCTGTTTTTGTCTCAAAGGCTTCACCCTTGATACCTACGATATCACCGATATCATATTTCTTAAAATCAGCGTAAGATTCTTCACCAATGCTATCTCTAGCTACATATGACTGAATATTACCCTTTAAGTCTTGGATATTGCAAAATGAAGCTTTGCCCATAACACGTTTTGACATAATACGTCCGGCAACTGATACTTCTTTACCGTTAAGCTCCTCAAATTTTTCCTTGATATCAGCGCTATGATGACTTGCGTCATATTTTGTGATTTCAAACGGATTCTTTCCTCTTTCCTGTAAGTCAGCAAGTTTTTCACGTCTAACTTTCAGTAATGCATTAATGTCTTGTGTTCTCTGAATATTATTTTGTTCAGCCATTGTTTTTATCCTTTCAATATATTAATGTTAGTATATGCTTATGCTTATGTTGATTATGCCTCTGATACCAACTTCTTGATTTCTAAAATCTTATACTTGAATACACCACTTGGTGCTTCAACTGCTGCAATCTCTCCAACTTTCTTGCCCATAAGTTCTCTACCCATAGGTGATTCATTGGAAATCTTGTTCTTTAAACTATTAGCTTCTGTTGAACCTACAAGTTTAACAGAGTATTCTTCTTTAGCTGTTTTGTCTAATAAACGAATCTCACAGCCAATGTTAATTTTCTTTGTATCAACTTCAGCAGAATCTACAACTTCAGCATTTTTAAGAATCTTCTCCAATTCTTCAATTCTTGCCTCAATATCACGTTGCTCATCTTTAGCTGCATCATATTCTGCATTTTCTGATAAATCGCCCTGTTCCCTAGCTTCCTTAATCTTTTCAGATACTTCTTTTCTCTTTACAACTTTTAATTCATGTAGTTCTGCTTCTAATTTGGTAAGTCCATCATAAGTAATGATATTTTTCTTTTCTGCCATCTGTTAACACCCTTCCTGACTTTACTATTTGTAAAACGCACTGCTTTCGACAGTTCAAAATATTATAATCTATTTAAGCTGTCATTGTCAACTATGAATTCTGACGGTGATATATTTCCTTAAGTCCCTTTAGAGTAAGGTCTTTGTCATATATATCTATCTTTTTTGTTTCGTCACAAATTATGCGACCTGTACCACCTGTGGCAACGACTTTTATATTAACCAGACCACTCTCTTCTTTAATTTTATCAATGATGTATTCCGTCTGTCCAATATATCCATATACCAATCCTGCCTGCATACTAGAGATAGTTTCCTTTGCTAAAATACTAGCAGGTTTTTTTATCTCTATCTCTGGAAGTCTCGCTGTATCTTCCCGTAAAGCCTTAGCACTCATTTTTATTCCTGGTGCTGTAATGCCTGCAACAAATGTACCGTCCTCTGTAATCAAATCATATGTAGTGGCAGTTCCGAAATCTATAACAATAACAGGTCCTCCATATTCTACAAAACCTGCTACCGCATCAACAATTCTATCTGCCCCTATTTCCCTAGGATTCGGAACAGCAAGTTTGATTCCTGTTTTTGTACCAGGTTTTACAATGTATGGAGTTGTACCAAAATATTTTCTAAATGCATTATTCAGGGAATACATCACATTTGGTACCACTGAGGATATTATTACTCCCTGTACATTAGCTGCATTAGCTCCTAAAATCCCTTTTATTACCACACCATATTCATCTGAAGTTCTTGGGGTCTTTGTAGTGATACGGTATTTTCCCATTAGTTCATCACCATCAAATAAACCCAATGTAATATTTGTATTTCCAACATCTACAACTAGTAACATAATTACCTCCTTGTTATTTTGTTTCATCCACAAGTCTTGTTAAAATCAGCTCCTCCAGTTCCTCATATGTGGAGGCAGAATTGATATTGTTTCTAATAGCTGCTGAATGTGGAAGTCCTTTAATATACCAAGCTACATGCTTGCGCATCTCTCTTATGCCAATATAATCACCTTTGTATTCAATAAGCATTTTGCTATGCCTTAAAATCATAGCCTTCTTTTCTTCTAATGTGGGAATTGGTAGAAGCTCTCCTGTTTGTAAATAGTGCACTGTACGCTTAAATATCCAGGGATTCCCCATGGCTGCTCGTCCAATCATAACACCATCACAACCCGTTTGCTCCTGCATACGTTTTGCATCCTCTGGCGATGTAATATCTCCATTTCCAATTATCGGAATACTCACAGCATTCTTAACCTCAGCAATAATATTCCAATCTGCTTTTCCTGAGTAATACTGTTCTCTTGTTCTTCCATGTATTGCAACAGCCGCCGCACCATTTGCCTCGGCAATACGAGCCATCTCCACTGCATTGATAGAACTATCATTAAAACCCTTTCGGATTTTTACTGTAACAGGCTTATTACATCTACTCGCCACAGCATTAATGATTTCCCCTGCAAGTTTTGGATTTTTCATAAGAGCCGAACCCTCATGGTTGTTTACTATCTTAGGAACCGGACATCCCATATTGATATCCACAAACTGGAATCCATCATCCGAAATTCTACAAGCAATTTCACCCATAATATCGGGATCAGAGCCAAAAAGTTGAACTGCAATAGGATGCTCGCAGTCGTCTGTTTGTAGTAATTCTTTAGTGTTTTTATTATTGTATAGTATTGCCTTTGCACTAACCATTTCCGTATACATAAGGCCACAATTCATTTCCTTACATAACTTACGAAATGGCAGGTCTGTTACTCCTGCCATAGGTCCTAGTGCTACATTTTCTGGTATATCTATATTGCCTATCTTCATTACTCTGCGTCCTCACCCAACACAAACACCTTGTAATACATCTCTAATGCCTCAAGCATATCTCTTTTTTCTGTTTGAAGTTGCTTTATCTTGAGACCACATCCAATTTCGTCAAATAATAGGTCTCCTTCGTCAGATAAGACACTAAACTTAAGATTACCTTCCTCGTCGTATTCTAGTGTCAATATGCCTCCAATATCCTCTGTAAAAAGCACACACATTATCTTAAGGTCCTGCTTTATTGTTTCAGGGAGTTTGTCAAATTCTTCGTTAAAATAATATTTCTTTTCATATGAATTTGAACCACATAATACAACATTTTGATTATACATATCCGTAAATTCCTCTAACTGATACTTCACCAGACCTAACTAGCTCCGGATGACCATCTCTTTCTATAATTAATTCGCCGTTATCCGCAATTCCAATAGCCTTGGCGGCATACTTCTCGCCATTTCCCTCTATTGATACTTGTTTACCGACATTTACTAAATAACGATCATAATCTTTTCTAACCGAAGATAAATTACCTTGGGTGATAAAATTCTCATAATATTTATCAAATGACCCGATAACCTCAGCTATCATTTCGGAGCGTTTAAAACTTCCCTCCCCCATCTCCAAAGAAATGGACGTAGCCACTGACTTAATATCATCACTAAATTCTTTTATATTTACATTGATGCCCATGCCAACAATAACATAATTGATATATTCCATTTCTGAACTCATCTCGGTAAGTATTCCGCATATCTTCTTGCCGCTGCAGACAATGTCATTTGGCCACTTTATGCCGCATTTTAGACCAGTGGAGTTTTCTATACCCTCTCTTACCGCCATAGCTGCGATAATAGTCAGCATTGACGCCATATTGGGTGAAATATTGGGTTTTAGAATCACTGTCATCCAAATGCCACCACCTCGAGGTGAATCAAAAGATCTTCCTCTCCTACCTTTACCCTGAGTTTGCCTTTCAGCCACAACGATGGTCTTATCTCTACAACCCTGTTCGGCTAAAATCTTTGCATAGGTATTGGTGGAATTCACTTCTTCTTCATATACTATCTCATAGTCTACGAGCATATCACTGGCAATTTCACTTCTTGATAAAACATCTGGTGTATAAGCAACACGATATCCTTTATTTTTAACAGATTGGATATCATATCCCTCATCTCGAAGCTGATTCATCACTTTCCAAATGGCTGTTCTAGAAACATTACATGCCTCGCTTAATTGCTGTCCTGATGTATATCCATCATTTAACTTTAATTCCTGCAATATCTTTGTCTTAATATCCATTAAATCACCTATTTACATTGCCACTATAACAGAAATCACCGTAAGAAATATCATCACTAAAGCAATACCAATTAGGCCTAATTCTCTAAGGGTATGTCGCATTTTGTAGAATTTTACAGCCAATGCTATGTTCATAAGTGCTGCTGCCGTAAAAACAACAGGAAACATATACATATACTTTTCAACGCTTATTAACAACATTACTGCTGATACAACTATTATAGCAGTCAATACAACATTGATACTGTCAATAATTTTTCCTAAGCGACGCATTACGCCCCTATTTCTAACTAACTGCATATAAACAACCTTTCCTACAGACTATATCCGCCAAGCGTGGCCAACATAACAGCCTTGATAGAATGCATTCTATTTTCAGCTTCATCAAAAACTACTGATTGAGGTGATTCAAATACTTCATCTGTAACTTCCATCTCAGTAAGTCCGTACTTTTCATATACTTCCTTGCCAATCTTAGTCTTTATATCATGGAATGCAGGTAAACAATGCATAAATATAGCTGTTTCCTTTGCATTCTTTAATGCTTTCATATTAACCTGATATGGTGTAAGGTCAGCTATTCTTTCTGCCCATACCTCATCTGGTTCGCCCATTGATACCCACACATCTGTGTAAAGAACATCTGCATTCCTCGTTCCCTCTAAAACATCTTCGGTAAGAGTAATAGTCCCGCCAGACTCTTTTGCATATTCCTTACATTCTGCCACCAATTCTTCATTTGGAAAATACTTTGCCGATGTACATGCTGTGAAATGCATACCCATCTTTGCACATGCTATCATAAGCGAATTGCCCATATTGTATCTAGCATCACCCATATATACAAATTTTAACCCTTTTAGAGTTCCAAACCTCTCTTGTATTGTAAGCAAATCAGCTATCATCTGTGTTGGATGATATTCATTTGTAAGGCCATTCCATACAGGCACTCCTGCATATTTTGCCAATTCCTCAACTATGTCCTGAGCAAATCCTCTATATTCAATACCTTCGTACATTCTACCAAGTACTCTGGCTGTATCTGCAATACTTTCTTTCTTACCAATCTGTGAACCAGATGGATCTAAATATGTAGAGCCCATACCTAAGTCATGTGCTGCCACTTCAAAAGAGCATCTTGTTCTTGTGCTTGTCTTCTCAAATATAAGTGCAACATTTTTTCCCTTGCAATATTCGTGTGCTATACCCTTTTTCTTTTTTTCTTTTAAATCCACAGATAAGTCAATAAAATACTGAATCTGCTCAGTGGTAAAATCTTTTAATGTTAAAAAATTGCATCCTATTAATGACTCCATCGCACATCCTTCTTTCATATCGTAATATTCATAATATAACCTTTTTTAAGTTTTATTGCAACCCTCAAAAAG
>JAAYNM010000002.1 GCA_012520815.1 Clostridiales bacterium | reverse complement strand
AATCCCCCTGTGGTTTATATACATATTGTACCATGTAATCAAGTAAAAAAATAGTATTAGGAAAGCATTTACAACTATTATCTTTTAATTGCTAATTGCAATATCAAGGACTTTTTCAGCAGCTTCAGTTCATACATATTTAGAATGAAGAGCAATCCGAATTCAAAAAATACAGATGGCGATGGATTAGATGATAAAATTGATAATGAACCTTGTAATTCAAAAGTTCATGAGTTCTTGATATATGAAACAGAAGCGACTGATTACAAAGCGAAAAGTTGTGAACTTGAGGATCGACCAGAAGATTTTAAATATGCTGATTTATCAAAGAGTGAATTGAAGGAATTATCATGGATAAATTGGTCAGATTTTTTCTTGGTAAGTAAATATGATTATATTAGAAGTTGGAAAACTTTGGTATGGTTATTATCTAGTGGAGAAATGGTAGATGTCGGGATGGAAATGATTGACCATTTTTTGGATGGAACTGGAAGTGATTACTGTAATGAAGTTTTGACAAATAAAGTGAAAAAACATGATAATTCGAAGAAATATGTAAACAAAGTTAATGAGATTTTGATGAATATTTTAACGGAGAACAATGGTAATGTAAATATACTTGCTTATAATGATAGCTCTAGAGATGAAAGTATGATGGCAAATAAAATGAATGGTGTAGTTTATAATCCACATTTTAATGATAAAACAAATGGTCTTGGTATATGCGTCGATGGATTGTATGGTGTAAAAATCGAAATGACATCATTTAAATTTAATAAGGATAAAAACAACTGTGAATACACATTAAAATTTACTTATTATGATGTCTATGGATTAGATTATACAGATTTGACCGATGGATATGGATATGGAACTAGTTTTGGGATACTTGCAGGTTTTAGATCTTGGTATATTTTACAACACTGGTCAGAATATGATGGAGAACATAAACCATTTTTTAGCTATATGTCATTTGAAGAATCTTTTATAGGAGGTATGAAATGAAAAAAAATATTTTAGTAGTTTTTCTTTTGTTAATTATTGCTGTTGGTTTTATTCTAGTCAATTTGTTTTATTCAAAGGAAACTTTGTATATAAAGGATTTTGAAACAGTATCAGAAAATTATTCAAAAATAAGAGATATGCTTTTTGAGTATTACAATAAAGAAAACTATTCTGAAATGATAATTTTGGACATTGATAAGTCAGCGTTCGAGATAATAGATGGTGATAAAAAAATAAATATGAATGATGAGGAGAAAAATTCACTAAAAAAGATATGTGAAGCTTCGTATAAAGGACACTATAATTTTATATGGGTTACAGAAAACTATATTATATTTTGGGAAGATGAAACAAAAATGTATGGTGTTATTTATACGAATGATTTTAAAGAAGTTAAGGAAGAAATTAAGAAATGGTATGATGGAGTACAATTTAGAAAAATTGAGGAGGGCTGGTATGAATTAGGATATTTTGGGATATAAATATACATAATGAACATAAACTGTAATTCATGCAGAACTATGAAAATTAACTGTCACAGTAGGATTATTAGTTCTATTTTGTGGCAGTTTTTTATTGTTATATTCTTTCTAGGATGTTTGGTCGTTAATATGTCCTTTTGTTTAGCCATATTTACATGGGTATATATTTTATGACAAGCTTGTCATAATCGATATTATGGAAAGCAAGTACTTATGGAAAGTAACAAGCTTGTATCCTTGCAAATAAAGGATTTTATGTAGATTTACTTGTCATAATAATCGATACTGTGATTGGAGGGCTTAGGCTCTACTAATCAGATAAAGGAGCGATTTGCTATGATGAGACAAATCAAAGTAAAAGATCTGTGTACAGAATTGGAAAACAAGTTAATCGAATTAGGTTATTCCGAAGATTCCATGCGCAGATACAGAAAAGTATTCCTGGAATTTGCGGAATACGCAGGTGATTGTGATTATTCACAATCCATTGGTACAGATTTTCTTGTGAAGAAATTTAATCAACTTGGAGGTTTTGTGACCTCTGGAGAACACTCTAAAAATGAAATGTATTACTTCCGCGTAATACGTTCACTAGCTGAATACTACAATTTTGGAATTCTATTCCGTAGACATGATTTTCATGGAGAGATAATTTGGCCCGTTTCATTTAAGAAGGTGACTGAGAACTTTATAAAATTTAAAGTTGAATATGGTGCCACTCAGAAATATATCAGACACATTAAAATAGCAGTTACAGAATTTGTATTGTTTTTAGATACAGCCAGTGTT
>JAAYNM010000064.1 GCA_012520815.1 Clostridiales bacterium | reverse complement strand
TCCAGACGGGGCTTATTCAAGTACCACTATTAGGCTACGCTATCGTATGATTTCTTCAAAAATCAGCTGGATTGACACTTGAAGAAGATATATTCATTCTAGAATTACATTTTACGGAAACTCAAGGAAGGATATGCTTATCTGCTGCAAATGTCATTAACTGATCGTTTGCTTGATATAATACATCTGGTCCATATCCATAAGGTCCATTTGCTGCAAGGTCCGTAAATTCATCCATATTCGCATCTACAGCTTGAATTCCCTTGTCCTTATATTCTTCATTAAATGCGTCTATTAACTTTTCTAAATATCCTTCAGACTTCGCTGTATCATTCTCTAAAATGTGTAATACTATTGTTTCTCCTGATGCATCTTTAGAGTCATCACTTCCACCACAGCCTGCAAACAAACTAGCTATAAGTATTGTAGATAATCCTAAGCATATTAGTTTTTTAAGTGTTTTGTTAATCATGATATTGACCTCCATTTTCCATAACAATGTGACTAAAAGGCTCCAACTTAATGTTTTCAACAGTTACTGTTTTTGGTGTATTGTTTATATATAATTTTATCTCACATATATCACTTTTATTTTCTATAATAAAAATATCATCCACAGAATATATCTTTACCACACCTTGTGAAAAGTCATATTTTTGTCTTAGTGCACTAAGCCATTTTATTAAATTCTTAATATCTGCGCCATAGTCACCCTCTGCTTTTTCCCAGTCCATACATCTTCTGCAATCGGGATCATAACCACCAGTGGTCATTATCTCTGTTCCATAGAAAATACATGGAGCTCCTGGATATAAAAATAGCATACATAAAGCTGCTTTGAATTTCTCTTTATCTTCACCTATTTCACTAAAGAATCTATGTGTATCGTGACTGTCTAACAAATTAAGCATCATATTGTTCACGGTATCTGTGTTACGCATAAGCAAGTCATTGAGTTTGTATGCAACACCCTTTGCATCCAGACTGTCCGTTGCAAAATAATCCAAACTTGCCTTTGTAAATGCATAATTCATTATACTGTCATACTGGTCACCTCGTAAATTGCTGTACGCATCATGCCAATTTTCACCTATTATTACTGCATTTGGATTTGCCTTCTTAATAGCTTTTCTAAAAGTTCTCCAAAAGTCGTGGCTGACTTCATCTGAAACATCTAAACGCCATCCATCTATATGATACTTAGTAATGTACATACAAGCAACATCTATAAGATATTTTTGTACCTGTGGATTTGAGGTGTTTAGTTTCGGCATATATTCGCAATAAGCAAATGTTTCATAATTTAATATATCTTGGTTAGGCTTATCACCGTCTATTATAAACCAATCAAAGTATGGAGATTTCCTTCCATTTTCCAATACATCCTTAAATTGTGACATCTGGTCACTACAATGATTGAATACTGCATCCAATACTAATCTCATACCACGCTTATGAATGTTTTCGACTAGATTTTCTAAATCCTCATTAGTTCCAAACTGTTCATCTACTGTCTCGTAATCATTAATATCATATTTATGATTGGAAATAGAGCTAAATATCGGTGTTAAATATATAGCATTGCATCCAAGGTCTTTTATATAATCAAGTTTTTCAGTTATTCCTAACAGGTCTCCACCTGCAAATGTCTTTGGTGTAGGGATATCTCCCCAATTACAGTTAATATAGCTTTTATCCTTGCTAGTATTGCCCATTTTGAATCTATCTACAAATATCTGGTAAAACACTGCATTTTTCATCCAATCAACACTGTCCATTATATCAACTTCGTTGATGTATGGATACTGAAAGAAATTGTAATATCCTAATTTATAGTTATATGTCTTTGTTATTCCGTCCTCTGAAAAGAAATAATTTTCATTACCATCATTCACATAAAATATATATGCAAGTCGAGTATCTTCAAGTGTAAGTGTAATAGTATAATAATCAAATAATTCACTGGTATATGACTTAGTCATAGGTTCTTTTTGCTGAACCTCTCCGTAAACATATTTATTTTCATATATAACATAAGCCTCTTTTATATCATCTTTTGCCGTTCGTAAGCGTAATGATATTTTATCTTTTGCTATAGGAAAACAATAAGCTGAATCCACTATATGTTGTATTGCATATCTGTTCATATCGTCCATCTCCTTGTAATTACTTTTTATGGTACCGTAGACTAGCTACGGTACCATATTTGTATATTCAAACTTTATTACTTTGTAATTACAACAGTCATTGCATCCAAATTGACTGTAAAGTTATATGTTCCATCTGCTGCCACAACAACGTTATGTCCATCGCTTAATAATCCTTTAGAAGCATCATCTGTTACATTGCTGCCTTTTAATACTATACCTGTATCTTCGCCACTTTCAAATACACTAAAGCAAAGTTCTGTATCAGCTGTAAGTTCCATTGAAATAGTATAAGTATTTCCCTCAGTTCTTGTTAATTCCTTATATTCTGACCAATCTGATACCCAGCTGCCTTTTACACTAACTGTAGTATTTTCAGTTGCCACAAATGGTTCTTCTGATTCTACTTCACCACCTGCAGTAAGTGGATCTCCGTTACGTACTATTGTAAGTGTATCCTGTGCTGAATTATCTGGATCTGTAGTAAGAGTTAATGTGTAATTGCCATCCATAATTACGTTACAATTTGATGTTTCAGCAGAACCTCCAAGGCCCCCACCATTTTCAATCTGTGTTTCGTCTACCTGTGTAACGCAACCAAATCCTTTTTGATCATCCCATGCCCAATCGTGAATAACTTGGAACTGATCTCCTGCAAATAAATCAATAGTCACTGATACTTCATTTGTAGCGTTCCCTGTACTTGTAAACTGGAACTGTACTTTATCTGCATCATCAAGACTTCCCGCCCAGTTACTTGTCTTTAATATGCCTTTTTCTGAAGTTCCAACGATATACCACAATCTAGAATCCTCTGCTACATTTGACGATTTAAAACTACCATATAATGTTGTATCCTTTTTGAATGTTGCGGTTTTTAAATCTTTTAAACTACTTTCGAGAAATCCTGGTGTTTCATACCATCCTTTAAACTGTGCATCCTCCACATTTTCAAATTCTGAGTAATCACCTTCACTTAAGTTAGCACCTTCTTCTACAGTTGCTGTACCTAATGTCTTGTCACCATTCATAAATGTAATCGTGTACTTTGCTTTCTCCTGCGCGTTATCTTTGCATGCTGCAAGTGACATCGCTAACACTGTACATATGGCAAATATAGCCATTACCTTCTTCATCGCTTTCATTGTAAAAGCCTCCTTTTTGTTCTTGGTTATCTACTTAACCGTTTAACTTAATCGGTTAAGTAGATATTAGCATATTCGTTTTTTTGTGTCAATACTCTATTGACAATTTTTTTTTTACTAGTTAAGATACACTTATACGTTTAACCAAAAGAGGATTAATAAAATGACAAAGAGAGTAACAGTTAAAGATGTAGCCAAAGAAGCAGGTGTTTCAGTCGCTACAGTCTCATATATAATGAATAATCGAAGTGACCAAAAAATAAGCGAAGCTACAAGAAAAAAGGTGTTGCAGATTGCAAACTTGCTTAACTATACCCCTAGTTTTGCTGCAAAGAGCCTTGCAACTGGCAGAAATAATATCATTGGTGTCTCTTACCGCTTGAACAACAACACACCTACTAGAAATCTAGAGATAACTAACTTTGTGAATATTCTCATTCCAAGACTTAATAGATTAAAGTATGATGTACTTTTTATGCCTATAAAAGCTGTGGAAGATAATATCCCCTACAACCGAAATATTGATGGTATTATCACAATAGACCTATCCCATGATGAATTTAAAGAACTTGCCAATAACTATTTTGTCCCTATCATTAATGTGGATATGATAGTTAATGATGGGCTCTTTTATCAAGTCTACTCTGATATCCCTTCACTCATTAGTCAAGCGATGACGTCCATTGGTGATGACTGTTATTTGATTTTAGAAAACTATGAAAATGAAGAATTTATGAATTATATTACATCCACACTACCAAATGATCGTGTTATTATTCATTCTGATGCCTCAACCAAAGAATTAAAGAAACTTAATGGAAAAAAAGCTATTATTTTAGGCGCTTACCTAGCATTAATCCTAAAGCCTTACTTAGAAGCTGAAAATATTATTGTAATCTCAGATAATCACACTGAGCATATCCTACCATCAAATATCCGCGTCATTAAAAATGATGTTTCAAAAAAGGCCAATGTAGCCATTAATATTCTACTTAATTCTATTGACAGAATTTTTGATGTTACCCATGATCACAAAATCTTATAATCTAACACCACAAAATAAGAGCACATCGAAAAATTCTATATTGAACCGTGTAGCATTTTGTCGAATTCTCCATAGACTATACTAT
>JAAYNM010000063.1 GCA_012520815.1 Clostridiales bacterium | reverse complement strand
ATGGAGCCTGCAAGTAAAATTAGAATTCTATGCTTTAATGGGGTTAATACAAGAATTACCACCAGAACACCAAAGCCGTAAATTGGACACACAGGTCCATTTAAAAATCCCCGGTTTACAAATTTTCTTGTTTTTAGAGTTGCATAAGCTACTTCTGTACACCATCCTAAAAATGCAAAAATTACAAATATCCATGATACCTCGTAAAATGAGACTGGCATATTCATCCTCTTTTCTGTTCGTATTTCATTTATGACATTATAACAAAAATAGATATGCCATACAATAATATATTGATTTTTTAATTATTCTACTATAAAACCTCCCTGTTCCAATAACGCTTTTGCATTCTTTACTATTCCTTTTTCATCTGCAATAGTTGGAGATAACTTAAAATAATTTTTCTTCCATTTGCTGATCTGGCTTTTTCCCGGACCGTTTCCGTTTGGACCTATGTCAATACTTTGGACACAAAAAGTTGAACTTTTTTCTCTGCATGACATTAATACATGCATTTTCAACTGCTTTCATAGCTAATTCGGTGGTCATATTTTTACCATATGAATAACCAATGATTTTTCTATCATATAAGTCCATAACTGATGCTAGATAAGTCCAGCCTTCGTTAAGAACATGTATATACGTTATGTCAGTGTAAACAGGAGTGTTTAAAAATTGTAAAAATGTGACAATAAAATCCGAATAAACTTATTTTGTTATGACAAAATGTACATGATTTATAGACAAAAAACATTCTATGATGTATAATCTATATGATATAAAATCAAGGAAGATATTTTTTACTTTTGAAATATTAATCAAAGAATGCAAAATATTTGTATTCAAAATTTAAAAATAAAGGAGATTTAATATGAAAGGTTTTGGAATGTTAGCAGTAAATCAACCAGGATGGATGGAGAAAGAAAAGCCAGTTGCTGGACCGATGGACGCAATTGTAAAACCAATTGCACTAGCACCTTGTTCTTCTGACACGCACGCATTACACGGAGGAATTGGTCCTAAAAAGAATCTTATTCTGGGTCACGAAGCTATTGGAGAAATTGTTGAAGTTGGAGATATGGTTACACGATTTAAGCCAGGTGATAAAGTAGTAGTTCCTTGTACTACTCCTGATTGGATGCAACCAACCGTACAGGGCGAATATAATGCACATGATTCCGGTCTCACAGCTAGTTTTAAGTTTTTGGGTTCAAAAGATGGTGTTATGGCTGAGTTTTTCCACGTTAATCAAGCAGACGCAAATCTAGTTATGCTTCCAGAAGGTATGAAACCAGAAGCTGCTTTAATGGTGGTTGATATGATGTCAACAGGTTTCCATGGTGTTGAATTGGCAGATGTTCAATTTGGTGACACAGTAGTTGTAATTGGTATTGGTCCTGTTGGTCTTATGGCTGTTGCAGGTGCAAAGCTAAGAGGCGCAGGTAGAATTATGGTCGTTGGTACTAGACCTAACTGCGTAAAGATTGCTAGAGAATATGGTGCTACTGATGTTATCAGCTACAAGGAAGGCGATATTGTGCAGCAGGTTATGGCACTTTGCCCTAAGGGCGTTGACCGTGCAATTATAGCTGGTGGGAATCAGGAAACTTTTGCTCAAGCAGTTACTATGGTTAAACCAGGTGGAGTAGTTGCAAATGTTAATTTCTTTGATCCTACAGAAGTATTGGCGATGCCAGCATATATATGGGGACTTGGAATGGCAAATAAAGACATTCGTGGAGGTTTCTGCCCAGGAGGCGCATTAAGAATTGAAAAGATGCTTAATATAGTTAAATATGGCAGAGTTGACACAACTAAATTAATTACTCATACATTCCATGGTTTTGACAAGATTGAAGAAGCATTTATGCTTATGGATCAAAAACCAGCAGATTTAATTAAACCAGTAGTTTTTATTGATTAGTAAATTTATCCCTTAATAATTTTGACTAGAATATTCTCGGATTAATCTATCTAACTCAAAATTTTATTCAAATGCAAGGTATGGGGTAGACGTTTACGGTTCATACAAATATGTAAACACAACATCGTTCTACAATGGATATAACTAAATTCATACAACCACACATTAGAGGTGCTACTCCAAAAGTAGCATCTCTTTTTTATATTAAAACCTCAACGTGTGTAAAAATGTTATCAAAATTAAGCGTTAAATTGAATATTAATCCCTTTGATGGTAAACTTTGTATTATATTTGAATTGTGTAATATGGCATAAATATAAATCTATTACAAAAGACTATACCAAAGAAATTTTAAATGCGGAGGTAATGGACAAATGAAATTTTATTTTGCACCCATGGAAGGTATGGGCAGATATATCTATAGAAACGCGTATAACAAATACTTTCATCATATTGACAAATATTTTTCACCCTTTTTATCCACTAGCAGTAGTGGGGTATTAAAGATGAAAGAATTTAAAGATATAATCCCAGAAAACAACTCTGGGATTTATTTGGTTCCTCAATTACTGGGAAATAAAGCAGATGACTTTGTAATGGCTGCAAGGGAAGTATCAAATCTTGGTTATGATGAGATAAATATAAATATTGGTTGTCCTTCTGGAACAGTAACAGCTAAAAACAAGGGAGCTGGAATGCTTCGGGATTTAGACAGTTTGGATAGATGTCTAGACGGGATTTACAACGGGATAAATCAATCAAATCCAAACTTAAAAATATCAATTAAAACTAGGACAGGTTATTTTAGTCATGATGAATTTTCAGAGATATTAGAAGTATATGAAAAGTATCCAGTGTATGAACTTATTATACATCCACGAACAAGGCAAGATTATTATAGGGAAAATGTCAACCTGGACTCATTTCAATATGCAGTATCACACTGTGAATTTCCTTTATGTTATAACGGTGATATTGTAAATGTAGACAGCTACAAAAATATTTGTAATAGATTTCCAGATATTAATACAGTTATGATAGGTAGAGGATTACTTTCTAGGCCAACTCTTGTAGAGGAGATTTTATCTAACACAGATTGTCATTCTAATCAAAAGGGGATTTCTAAGTTTACTAGTAAAGAGGCAAAGGAAAAAATTATAGGGATGCATAATGTCCTGTATCGAGAGTATACAGATGCTCTAGACGGTGAGAGAAACATAATGTTTAAAATGAAAGAAATATGGCTATACCTTATTATTTCATTTGAGGATAGCGAGCGATATGCAAAGAAAATTAAAAAGAGCAAAAACCTCCATGAATTTGAATCAATAATTTCAGATATAGAGAGGCATGGAATATATATAATATAGACAAAGATAAAAATAAAAGTAATCATTCTCAATTTTTACTTACAATTTCCGTAAAAGTCTGTTATAATAGTATTTATGACGCATAATAGCACAAATCTCCGGTTCTTTTGGATGTAAGGAGGTAAAAGAATGTTTGAGAAAGGTGATTACGTTGTTTATGGACAAAATGGCGTTTGCCAGGTTGAAGGAATTACATGTCTTGATATGGAAGGCATAGATAAAGAGAGAGAATATTATATCCTATCTCCAGTGAATTCCACAACTAGTACAATGTATTGTCCATTGGATAATGACAGAATCGTATTAAGAAGAATTCTTACCAGTGAAGAAGCATGGAAGCTCATTGACGAGATACCTGAGATAGAACAATTAGGTGTAATCAATGAAAAACTTAGAGAGTCTGAATATAAGCAGTCTATGAGGACATGTGATAGCAAAGAATGGATAAGAATTATTAAGACACTTTATTTAAGAAAGCGGGAAAGACTTGCTCAGGGTAAGAAGATTACCACCACTGATGAAAGATACCTTAAAATGGCAGAAGACAATTTGTACAGTGAATTATCTATAGCTATAGGTAAAGAGAAATCAGAGATGGAAGATGTCATAACTGAAAGAGTCAACCTTTTAAGTGAGATAAACGCTGAATCTTAGAGTTATGTTTAAAAGTAGCACAGGCATGCCTGTGCTACTTTTATGTTCAATCTCATGCCTAAGGCATCATTAGTGGAAAGAGAAATAACAAGCGGTTTGATATGCTATATTATATGTGGGGGAAACATTAGGTTGACAATGAAATGGTTTTTGGGTCTTGACAAACAATGTTTAAAAGCATAAACTGTTGAAATAAAAGAAAATGCAATGACGAAGAGGAGTAGAATGCAACTCCATAAAGAGAGAGTGATTCAAAGGCTGAAAGATCACTTATGGTAGGAACATTTGAAGGTAGCTTCTGAGCAGTGTATCTGAACGTTTATGCTAGTAGGTTGCAACGTGTCGTCCTCGTTACGGATAAGATGAGATTCTTCATAATGAAGGTGGTACCGCGATATTTCGCCCTTCACGTCAGTCCTCTGATGTGGAGGGCTTTTTTATGTAATAGGAAAGTGTCCCCGTTAAATAAAAACCTTTCAGGGGATGCATACAACATGTAAATGAAAAATCTACTATACGTGATTATGCCAAGTACGGTGTGCACGATGATACATTTTTAAAGAGAAAGAGGAGAATACCATGAAAAAAGAACTGGAAAAAAATTACAACCCTGCTGAGATAGAAGATAAGCTCTATTCACAGTGGCAAGAAAAGAAATATTTTCACGCAGAAGTAAATAAAGATAAGAAGCCATTTACTATTGTTATGCCACCTCCAAATATAACAGGACAGTTGCATATGGGTCATGCACTAGACAATACAATGCAGGACATTCTTATCAGATTTAAAAGAATGCAGGGTTTTGAATCTTTATGGCTCCCTGGTACAGACCATGCTTCTATAGCAACAGAAGCAAAGATTGTTGAAGCAATGAGAGAAGAAGGTATCTCAAAGGAAGATATCGGAAGAGAAAAATTTCTTGAAAGAGCGTGGGAGTGGAAGAAACAGTATGGTGGAAGAATTGTTTCTCAGCTTAAAAGAATGGGTTCATCATGCGATTGGGATAGAGAAAGATTTACAATGGATGAAGGCTGTAATAAGGCAGTAAAGGAAGTATTTGTTAAATTATATGATAAAGGCTTAATTTACCGTGGGGAAAGGATAATAAACTGGTGTCCAAAGTGCCTTACTTCTATTTCAGATGCAGAAGTTGAGTTTGAGGATCAGGCAGGACATTTCTGGCATCTTCGCTACAAATTATCAGATGGTAGTGGTTATATTAATCTTGCAACAACTAGACCAGAGACTTTGCTTGGAGATACAGCTGTTGCGGTTAATCCAAATGATGATAGATATAAAGATATGATAGGAAAGACAGTGATACTTCCTATTGTTCATAGAGAAATTCCTATTGTTGCTGATGACTATGTAGATATGGATTTTGGTACTGGTGTTGTTAAGATTACACCTGCCCACGACCCAAATGATTTTGAAGTTGGTCTTCGTCACAACCTAGAAATTATTAACGTTATGACAGATGATGCAAAAATAGTTGAAGACTATCCAAAGTATGCAGGAATGGATAGATATGATGCTCGTAAGGTTATTGTAGAAGACCTTGAAGCCGAAGGAGCTTTGGTTAAAATTGAAGATTATAGCCATAACGTAGGTACATGCTACAGATGTCATACAACTGTAGAACCAAGAGTATCTAAGCAATGGTTCGTTAAAATGAAACCTCTTGCTACGCCAGCAATAGATGCTGTGAAAACAGGAAAGACGAAGTTTGTTCCAGAACATTTTGACAAGACATATTTCCATTGGTTAGATAATATTCGTGACTGGTGTATTTCAAGACAGTTATGGTGGGGACATCAAATTCCTGCATTTTATTGTGATGAGTGTGGTGAGATGATGGTTACAAAGGATGTAAGTGCTGTATGCCCAAAATGCGGCAAGCCAATGAGACAAGATCCAGACACTCTCGATACTTGGTTCTCTTCAGCGTTATGGCCATTTTCAACACTTGGTTGGCCAGATAAGACTGCAGAAATGGATTATTTCTACCCAACAAATACATTGGTTACAGGATATGATATTATTTTCTTCTGGGTAACTAGAATGATCTTTAGTGGTATAGAACATGCAGGAGAAGTTCCATTTGATACCGTTCTTATCCACGGTCTTGTAAGGGATTCACAGGGTCGTAAGATGAGTAAATCTCTTGGAAATGGAATAGATCCACTTGAAGTTATAGACAAATACGGCGCGGATGCTCTTAGATTTACATTAATCACAGGTAATGCTCCGGGTAATGATATGAGATTTTATTGGGAAAGAGTTGAAGCTAGTAGAAATTTTGCTAACAAGGTATGGAATGCATCAAGGTTTATTATGATGAATATGCCGGATGGCGAGATTATGAAGGTAGAAAGCGATAAACTTACAAATGCAGATAAGTGGATTTTATCTAAGGCAAATGATTTAGTACATGATGTTACAGAAAACCTTGAAAAATACGAGATTGGAATGGCAGCAGATAAAATTTATAACTTTATTTGGGAAGAATTCTGTGATTGGTATATTGAAATGGTTAAGCCACGTTTATACAATGAGGCTGACACTACTAAAAATGCAGCATTATATACTTTAAAGACTGTTTTAATCACATCTTTAAAACTTCTTCATCCATATATGCCGTTTGTAACGGAGGAGATATTTACTACTATTCAGGATACAGAGGAATCAATAATGGTTTCGCAGTGGCCAGTTTATATGGATAGTATGTCATTTAAGACAGAAGAAGTGGGTGTTGAAATTATCAAAGGAGCAGTTCGTAATATTAGAAACCTTCGTGCAGAAATGAACGTTGCACCTAGTAAAAAGGCAAAAGTATTTGTTGTATCTGATGATGAAAATGTTAAAGATGTTTTCACAGAGGGTAATGTATTCTTTGCAACTCTTTCATATGCAAGTGAAGTTATAGTTCAAAGTGATAAGACAGGAATTGATGATGATGCAGTATCAACAATGATACCAAATGCTACTATCTATATGCCATTTGCAGAACTTGTAGATATTGAAAAAGAAATTGATAGATTGAAAAAAGAGCAGGAAAAGCTTGCAAAGGAAATATCTAGAGTAGATGGAATGCTTAGTAATCCTAACTTTGTAAACAAGGCACCAGAAGCTAAGATAAACGAAGAAAAGGAAAAACAAGCAAAATATAAACAAATGATGAGTCAGGTAAGTGAACGTTTACAACAGCTTTCAAAGTAGAATAATATAACATTAAGCCACCTTGTATAGGTGGCTTATTTGTGATATAGTTTAGTTACAAAAAGCGTGATTTATAGGTGAATATAAGCGATTTCAGATATTCAAGATGGCCAGTTTTATTTTGAAACTTTATTTGGTACAAAGATGTCGCTATACATATATACAAGGAGGTGCCTATGGGAGAAAATTTATCAGAATATGTTCAATTGGTAATAAGCGAAGAGGATATGATAGCTGAGCTTTATTTAAATAGTGATGCGGACGAATGTGTTTTTGATGATGACGATATATTAGAATACCTAGCAGAACAAGGGGTGGTTTGCGGGATTGATGAAGATAAGATTAAGCATATGGTAGAATCGAAGATGTATGGCGTTATGGTAGTAGTGGCTAGTGGTAGGAAGCCAGTGGAAGGAAGAGATGGCTATTATTCATATACATTTGAAACCAATCCAGACAAGAAACCAAAACTCAGGGAAGATGGTTCGGTTGATTATCTTAACTTGAATCTGTTGCAGACAGTTGCAACAGGTGATTTGCTTGCAAGATATTATCCTAAGCAAGATGGAATTAACGGATTCAATATAAAAGGAAAAGAGTTAAAGGCGCAGTCAGTAAAGAATATTCCACCTCTTCGCGGCAAGGGCTTTACTATGTCCGAAGATGGAATCGAATATTATGCGGCATATGATGGCAAAGTTGAGTTGTCTATGAGTGGTATCAATGTCACCAAGATTGCCACAATTCCAGGAGATGTGGGATTGTCAATTGGAAATATTGACTTCAAGGGTGACCTAGAAATTATGGGCGCTATTTTAACAGGAATGAGAGTAAAAGCTACAGGAAATATAACTGTTAATGGAGTAATTGAGGCTGCAGAGGTAACAGCAGGAAAAGATATACTTGTTAAACGTGGCATTTTAGGTGGCGGACGAGCTAGGATTACTGGTGGTGGCAATGTATATGCTCAATTTATTGAAAATGCAGAGATAAAATCAGGTAATTGTGTACAGGCTGATAGTATTGTGAATTCTCTGGTGACTGCCTACAATGATGTGAACATCTTTGGAAAGAAATCATCTATAGTTGGAGGAAGCATAAAGGCTAACAGGATGGTGAGGACTAAATATATTGGAAGTCAGGCGCAAATTCTTACCCGAATAGAAGTAGGCGTAGATACAAGTGAATTATCGAAATTACGTCAAATGGAACTGAAATTAAAAGAAGATCAAATGGACTTAGCAAAGGTGGAGAAGGCTATAGAATTAACTGAGAGCCAAAAACACACACCTAAAGAGATGAGTATGCTTCTTATGAGAACTAAGATAGAAAAAACTGCAGGTAATTCAAAGACAAAAATTGAAATTGATGAACTTAAAAAGAAGATAGAGTTGGCAAAAAGTGCAGAAGTAGTGGCAGAACAAATGGCATATCAAGGAACCATTGTAACAATCGATGGAATCACCCATAGGCTTGATCATGACTATGAAAAAATTGTATTGATTAGAAAAGGTGATAAGGTGCTTTCAAAGTTGTTTAAAGATGATGATTATGAGAAGCTATAGCTTCTAGTGATAAAATATATGTCAAAATTGCGAAAACAACTAGTTGAATTTAAACAAATCGCTATTATAATAAGAGTACGGTTCGCCGTACTCTTTTTATGTAATATTATATAAAAAAAAATCAAATATAAAGGATGAAAAATGACATACGAAGAAGTGGTTGATTATTTACTTGATATTCCTAAATTTACAAAGGAAAAGTCCAGTGATAATACAGCTAAAATATTAGAAAAATTAAATAATCCACAGGATAGTTTTAAGGTGATTCATGTGGCAGGTACAAATGGTAAGGGTTCAACCTGTGCATTTGCTGAAAGAATTCTAAGAACTATGGGTATTCGCACAGGGTTATTTACATCACCACATTTGCTTAAGGTAAATGAGAGAATTTCTATATGTGGTGAAAATATTGACGATGCTAATTTAGTGTCTATATTCCTAAAAGTTCAGGCAGCTATTTCGGAAATTGTTAAACAGGGGGGGATTCATCCATCCTTTTTTGAATATATGTTTATACTGGCAGTAACAGCCTTTGCAAAAAATGAGGTAGAAGTAGCCATTTTAGAAGTAGGAATGGGTGGCCGATTGGATGCGACCAATATTGTTAAAAGCGCTTTGGTGTCGGTTATTACTTCCATAAGTATGGACCATATGGAAATACTAGGTGATACCATAGAGAAAATAGCGGGCGAGAAGGCAGGGATAATAAAACCTGAAATACCAGTTGTGTATTATGGTGAAAATAATGAAGTCTCTGCGGTTATAGAAGGTGTAGCCAGTAAATTAAAATGTGATATATGTAAAATTACAAAAAAATCAGTTAATATAATTCGAAAAAATCATAAATCTATTGATTTTTCTATTTCAAATATGTATGATAAATACGGTATGCTTACTATTCCTTTTGTTATGGAATATCAAGCTATAAATGCAACGCTGGCCGTAAATGCTATTATAAGATCAGGATATAATCCGACATCAGAACAAATACTTAAGGGACTTGCAAGTACTACCTGGAGTGGACGTATGGAAGAAGTAACAGATGGTATTTATATTGATGGTGCTCACAATTACGAAGGAATCGAGGAATTTGTGTCCTTTGTAAACAGTGTAGCGACAAATCATACTGTTAAGATTTTATTTAGTGTTGTTAAGGAAAAGGAATTTTTGGAGATGATTCATCTGATTGCGTCTATCCAAAATTGTAAGGAATTTTATGTGGCACCAATTTCAAATGCAAGAGCATTAGCAGCCTCAGATATGGAGGCTTGCCTAAACTCATATGTAAAAAACGTTCCTGTTAAGAAATTTGCGTCAATAGAGGATGCTGTGGTGTATGCTACAGGTCATAAAGTGGATAATGAAGTTTTATTTTGTACAGGTTCACTCTATATGGTAGGTGAAGTCAAAAAGGCATTATCCAAGTTGTAGTTCTTAGTTTTGAATGAAGAAGTAAAAATGGAGGAAAATTATGATCAATTTTGATGAAGAAATTAAAAAGTTTCATCCAAGTCTTGAGGTAGATGAGGCAGAAGATGCTATTTACAATAATAATACTACAGATTTAACAGATATTATGGTTGAAATGATGAAGGAATCTAAGGAGAGCAGATAATGAGATGCTACAGATGTAATAGCGTTCTCTCAAAATCAGATATGTGTGAAGGCTGTGGAGTGGACGTTACTATTTACAAGAAAATTGTTAAGATGTCAAATACATACTACAATATGGGATTGGCAAAGGCGAAGGTTAGAGATTTATCCGGTGCAGCAGAACTCCTAAGAAGAAGTGTGCGTATTGACAAGACAAATATTAAAGCTAGAAATTTGCTAGGTCTGGTTTACTATGAGATGGGCGAGTGTGTTGAAGCCTTGAGTGAATGGGTCATTAGTAAAAATATAAAATCAGAAAAAAATATTGCAGATGATTATATTAAAGATATTCAAAGCAATCCAAACAAATTGAACACCCTTAACCAAACTATCAGGAAGTTTAATAAGGCGTTGGGATATGCGTGGGAGGATAATGATGATTTGGCTATTATACAGTTAAAGAAAGTCTTAAGTCTAAATCCGAATCTTATAAAAGGACATCAGTTGCTTGCTCTTCTATTTATGAAGAGAGGAGAGTACGAAAGAGCTAGAAAAACTCTAAACAAGGCTCTCCGTATTGATAGATGTAATGTCCTTACAATAAGATATCTAGATGCTGTGGATGAAGCTACAGCTAAACCTGACTCTGCTAAAAAGCAAGGGTCAAAAGCAAGAGAAAAAGAGTTAGAAAGAGAAGCACTTAGTGGAAATGATGTAATTATTCCGCCATCCTCATACAAGGAAACCAATTATGCACTTGTAACATTTATAAATGTTATTATAGGAATTGTAATTGGTGCAGCTATGGTATTTTTTCTTGTTACACCAGCAAAAGAGAGCAGTGCGGCGGAAGAATACAAAGCGACTATCACGGATTATGCCTCTAAGTTAGATAAATCTAATGCTTCGGTTGCATCTTTAGAGAGTCAAATAGAAAGTCTTACAGCAGAAAGAGATGAATATAAGGCCAAAGTAGACTCTGCGGCTGCAGTTGCCCAAAAATCTGAAAACATGGATAAACTCTTACAAGCAGCGAATACATTGCTGTCTACAAAAGATGGAGCAGATATAGAAATTGAAGGCGAGGATGCCGGAAAGATTGCTGATGAACTTGTGGCTTTGGGCGATGTATCAGAAGAATCAGAGGCATTTAAGGACCTATACGATACTCTGAAAACAGCTACATTTGGTAAAGCGGGAGGTTACTACTACAATCAGGGTTCCCAGTATGCAAACACCAATGATTGGGATAATGCCATTAAAATGTATACTAAATGTGTGGCTATAGATGATAGAAATCCAGCATTTTTATATAAGCTAGCTAAGTCCCTAAATAAGAAAAACAACGGTGTGAATACCGAGGAAGCTATCTCTTACTTTGAGAAGGTTATTGAAATAGCACCAACATCAGAGTATGCAGGATATGCACGACAGTATTTAAATTAGTGGTATACTAGAAAATTAATATAAATAAATATTTGAGTTAATGTAACATATACGAAAGAAGAGACTATTTTAGCCTCTTCTTTTGTTGCTTATAAGGGAAAGGAGAGTGAAAATGGCACGAGAAAGAGATGAATGTAGTTGATTATGAAGTAAGAGGTGAAAATCTAGTCGTTAAGTTAGGCAAAGAGTTAGATCACCACAATGCACTAAAAGCAGAGGAGGATGTGGATAAAGCAGTTATGTCGGGCAATGTTAAAAATGTGGGTCAACTACTCATTCATCACATATAGGTGATGATCTGGAAAAAGAAAAACTTATAAACCATATAAGAAAAGGGGTATATTTAAGATAAGTTCAAATAAAAAAAGCAACTCTACGGATGTAGAATTGCTTTTGCTAATGCGGGTAACAGGAATCGAACCTGCACGGTCTCCCACTAGATCCTAAGTCTAGCGCGTCTGCCAGTTCCGCCATACCCGCTCACAGCGATATTTAGTGTACCATTTTTACAAACATACGTCAAGATAATTTTTAAAAAAGTAATTCACTATATTTTCACGGTTATTTAAGAGGTAAAAACTTGTAATAGCAGAATATAGTATGGTATAATTGACGAGTTAGATTCTAGAATTATATGGAGGTATTTTATGAAAGTATGTTGCTTTTTAGCTACGGGATTTGAAGAGGTAGAAGCCCTTTCGGTGGTTGATATATTAAGAAGAGGTAATATAGATACTATAATGGTATCTATTTCAGGGGACTTGTTTGTAACAGGTTCGCATAACATTACAATAAAAGCAGATATGAAGATTGAGGATGTTGATTTTGATTCTGTAGATATGTTATTTTTGCCAGGTGGAATGCCAGGAACAACAAATCTATCTGGTTGTAAAGTTTTATGTGATAATATTGTGGATTTCAATGCCAAAGGAAAAAGACTTGCAGCAGTTTGTGCAGCTCCAAGCATTTTTGGCGATTTAGGAATTCTAAATGGAAAAAAAGCCACCTGTTATCCTGGTTTTGAAGAAAGATTAGTCGGTGCAACAGTGGTAAAGGATAGAGTAATTACAGATGGTAATATCACCACAAGCCGTGGTATAGGAACATCCTTAGAACTAGGATTAGAGTTACTTAAATTATTAACGAACAAAGAAAGTGCAGATTCTATGGCACAAGATATACAACACATTTGTGAATAGAGGAATTATGAAAAAAACTATACTTATTACGATGCTTTTTGTCACAATCATGCTTATGGCATGGGGGTGCGGAAAGGAAGATATAGAATATGGTGACGAGATAGGAACAGTAGTTGGAAGTGTTGAGTTGTCACTTAGCGAACCAAACATTGTTATATCAAATATAAAATCATATGTAGGTGATGATATTGATTTCTTATCACAACTTATAGTAACAAACGAAGGAGAATTTCCGGATCTTGAGACATGGGTTGATGCATCAGGTGTGGATATTTTTACACCAGGTGATTATACTGCTACATATAGATTTTTGTATAGTGATAAAGAGTTCTCCAAGGAAATAGTGGTTACTATAGTTGAACGAAACGAGACATCTGCAGGTGACGTGCCAGATTCTAGTATTGAGACACCAAGCGAATTTCAGGGAGGGAACTCATACATATCTGATGGCAACGGTGGCGGAACATTTGTTACGACAGCAGGTGAAGGCGGTTCAAATATTGCAGAAACTACTGGTACAGGAGGCGCTGCAAATAATGGAACGACAGCCAATAATACTACCCCAACGTCAGGAAATAATACTATCCCAACGTCAAGAAGTAATACTATCCCAACATCAGGAAGTAATACCACGCCAACAAATAAAACTCCTACACCTACATCAAAAAGACAAATGATAACTAGTGCGGGAAATGCTTCTATGGAATATAGAGAACTAGGATATTATACGATTGAGCTGTTATCAGGAACTAGCGTAAAGATAAAATGCACAACATCAAACTATATTGTGTCTACACGTACAGATATTACATACACAACAAAGAACAATATTAACTACAAAGTTTCAAAGTTAATTGTCACATATAATACAGGAAAAACTCAGGTGCTTGAGACTGTAGAGGAAAAAATTGCAGAATAAAAAGTTGTAGAAAACACTGTGAAATCCATAGAAATGAACAACATAAATATTTTTTAAAATGTAATGACAATCCTAAAAGCTTATGTTATAATACTTTGATGCTATGGCTTAAATTAAGGAGGAATAAGTTGATGAGCTTACAAGTAGAAAACTTAGAAGAAAAAAATATGGCAAAGTTGACCATTGAAGTGTCAGCAGAAGAATTTGAAAAGGCCATTGAAAAGGCTTACCAGAAGAACAAGGGCAAGATGAGTGTTCCTGGATTTAGAAAAGGCAAAGTGCCTCGTAAGATGATTGAAAAAATGTATGGTGTTGGCGTATTCTATGAAGATGCAGCCAATGAAATTATTCCAGAAGCTTACGCAAGTGAAATAGAAAATTGCGATTTAGATATCGTTTCACAGCCAAAGATTGATGTTGTACAGATTGAAGAAGGAAAGTCTTTCATCTTTACAGCAGAAGTAGCTACAAAGCCTGACGTTGAACTTGGTGAATACAAGGGCATTGAAGTTGAAAAGAAGACAGCAGAAGTAACAGCAGAAGAAGTTGATGCTGAATTAGAGAAAGAAAGAGATAAGCAGTCAAGATTGGTTCCTGTAGAAGGAAGAGCAGTAGCTGACGGAGATTCAGTTACAATCGACTTTGAAGGATTTGTTGACGGTGTTGCATTTGACGGTGGAAAAGGAACAGATTATGCATTAACAATCGGTTCTCATTCATTCATCGATACATTTGAAGACCAGTTAGTTGGTAAGAATATTGGTGATGATGTTGAAGTAAATGTTACATTCCCAGAACAGTACCAAGCAGAAGAACTTCAGGGTAAGGCTGCTATGTTTAAGGTACAGATTAAAGGAATTAAGGAAAAACAGTTACCAGAATTAGATGATGATTTCGCTCAAGACGTATCAGATTTTGATACACTTGCTGAGTACAAAGAAGACCTTAAAAAGAAACTTTTAGAAAAGAAAGAAGAAGAGGTTAAGGCTCAATTTGAAGAAGAAGTTGTTGAAAAAGTAGTTGCCAACGCAAAGATGGATATTCCAGAAGCAATGGTTGAATTACAAGTTAGACAGATGGCTGAAAACTTTGCAAGAAGAATGTCATCACAAGGTCTTACAATGGAACAGTATATGCAGTTTACAGGTCTTACACCAGATAAGCTTACAGAGCAGATGAGACCACAAGCTGTAAAGACTATCGAGAGCAGACTTGTTCTTGAAGCTATTGTTAAGGCTGAAAATATCGAAGCTTCTGAAGATGAATTTAAGGCTGAGTTAGAAAAGATGGCAGCTATGTATCAGATGGAAGTTGATAAGTTAAGCGAATTAGTTAGTGATAAAGAAAAAGAATCAATGAAGTTAGATATTGCAGTTCAAAAGGCTGTAGACTTTATTGTAGAACAGGCTAAATAGTAATAGCAGAAAGAGGGTATTTTTATGAGTTTAGTACCTTATGTCGTTGAACAGACTAGTAGAGGAGAAAGATCCTACGATATTTATTCAAGACTTTTAAAGGAAAGAATAATATTTTTAGGTGAAGAAGTTAACGAAACCACAGCAAGTCTTATTGTTGCACAGTTACTTTTCCTTGAATCAGAAGATCCAGGAAAGGATATTCATTTATATATTAATAGTCCAGGCGGTTCTGTAACAGCAGGTATGGCTATTTACGATACAATGAATTACATTAAATGCGATGTTTCAACTATCTGTATAGGTATGGCAGCCTCTATGGGCGCATTCCTTTTATCAGGTGGTGCTAAAGGCAAGAGATTTGCACTTCCAAATGCTGAGATTATGATTCATCAACCACTTGGTGGAGCAAAGGGTCAGGCTACTGAGATTCAGATTGCAGCTGAACATATCTTAAAGACTAAGAAGAAATTAAATGAAATATTAGCATCTAATACTGGTAAACCTCTTGAAGTTATCGAGAAAGATACAGATAGAGATAACTATATGACAGCAGACGAAGCTAAAGAATACGGACTTATTGATACAGTTATTGTTGATAGACCAGAATAGTAATTATGTAAATTAACGCATAGCGTTTCCACATATAAGGAAGAACTCTTATATGGTGATATTATGGAATCGAGGTGAAAGGAAATGGCGGGAAAAGAGAAGGATAAGGATAAAAAGCTTTGTTGTTCATTCTGTGGCAAACCTGAGGATTTGGTTAGAAAATTAATAGCAGGTCCAAATGATGCCTACATTTGTGATGAATGTGTAGATATTTGCGCAGAGATTTTAGATGAAGAGATGGGCGAAACAGTGGAAACTGAAGAACTACAAATCAACTTACTAAAACCAAAGGAAATAAAAGCATTTTTAGATCAATATGTAATAGGACAAGATAATGCAAAGAAGGTATTATCGGTTGCAGTATACAATCACTATAAGAGGGTAACATCGGGACGTAACTTAGATGTTGAACTTCAAAAGAGTAATATTCTTATGTTGGGACCTACTGGATCTGGTAAGACATATTTAGCACAAACCCTAGCGAAACTGCTTAATGTTCCTTTTGCTATTGCAGATGCAACAGCTCTTACTGAGGCTGGATATGTGGGAGAAGATGTTGAAAACATTCTTTTAAAACTAATTCAGTCGGCAGATTATGATGTTGAGAAAGCAAAATACGGCATCATTTACGTAGATGAGATTGATAAGATTACTAAAAAAACTGAAAACGTATCCATTACAAGAGATGTATCTGGGGAAGGTGTACAACAGGCGCTTCTCAAAATTTTAGAAGGCACAGTTGCTTCTGTTCCACCTCTGGGTGGAAGGAAACATCCACATCAGGAACTTATTCCTATAGATACTACAAATATCCTATTTATTTGTGGCGGAGCATTTGACGGATTAGAAAAAATCATTGAAACCCGTATTGATAAAAAATCAATCGGATTCAACGCGGACATAGCATCAGGTCTTGTTGGCCAAACTGATGAATTGCTTAGCCAAGTAATGCCACAGGATTTGGTTAAATTCGGACTTATTCCAGAATTTATTGGTCGAGTTCCAGTCACAGTAACATTGGATAAACTTGAAAAAGATCATCTGGTGAGAATACTTAAAGAACCTAAAAATGCTATTATCAAGCAGTATCAAAAGTTACTTGAGTTAGATGATGTAGATTTAGAGTTTACTGATGATGCTATAGATGCCATTGCAGAAAAGTCTTTCAAGAGAAAGACTGGTGCAAGAGGATTAAGAGCTATAATGGAAGATACAATGATGGATGTAATGTTTGAAATACCATCAGAGAGTAACGTTATTAAATGCATTATCAATAAGGATGCAGTTGATAAGAAAAGCAAGCCAGAGATTATTTATAAAGAGGCTTAAAATGATAAACAGAAGAGTGGCAATGCCACTCTTCTATTTGAATTACAAGGATAAGTTTTTGTGATGTACGGCGTGGCCGTAGGAAAGGTAAAGTGTACAATTATGGTTATCAGAAGTCTAGAATTAGAGACCGTATGTGGCATAACAAGTGTTATTCCAGAAAATGACAAGCCAGAGGTAGCGTTTGCTGGGAAATCAAATGTGGGAAAATCCTCATTGATTAATGCACTAATGAATAGAAAATCATATGCAAGAATATCGGCACAACCAGGTAAAACGCAGACAATTAATTTTTACAACATAAACGATTTTATGTATTGTGTTGATCTTCCAGGATATGGATTTGCAAAAGTATCAAGGGAGACACAGCAAAAGTGGGGAAAAATGATTGAAAATTATCTTGAGAAATCTACCCAGTTAAAGGCAGTATTTCTATTAATAGATATTAGACATGAACCATCA
The DNA here is from genome assembly GCA_012520815.1 of Clostridiales bacterium. GTDB lineage: Bacteria > Bacillota > Clostridia > Lachnospirales > Lachnospiraceae > SVEL01. The sequence continues at coordinate 23,188 of JAAYNM010000063.1, read as the reverse complement.
TCTAATGATAAAGATATGTATGATTGGATTGTTTATAATGGATATAATCCTATTATTATTGCAACTAAGCTTGATAAAATAAACAGAAGCCAGATACAAAAGCAGATAAAGCTAATCAAAAATAAACTTGAAGTTAAACCAGAAACGAAAATAATTCCATTTTCTTCAGAGACAAAGCAGGGTAGAGATGAAGTATGGAGTCTAATAGATGAAATCACAGGTTATGAGGAACCAGAAAAGAAAACAGATAAATAAGAATCAATAAAAAAAGGGAGTGCCTATTGCGGCATTCCCTTCATTAGTCTTTTCATAACGTTGGCATAAACTTCCTGGCTGGCTTCCCTCCAGTTATTACACATAATCTCTGCAACATCCTCTGATGGTACTGATAGGTTTAAATCAATTAATGTAGAGTTACCTTCTTTGATTTGACAGTTTACAATGTAATCACCATTTGTGGATTTATAGTAGTCAGATAATGTTCCAACTTCATTACGTAGTTCATACTTATTATCAATAAGAAAAATATCCATATCATCTATAATAGCTATCGGAATTTTATTAGTAAACATCTCAATAGTTTCTCTGCCATCATCGGTAATTCTGTAATAAGATGTATTACGAACTGTTTCCGAAGATATTAGCCTTGTTTCTAATAATTCGGATATTACCTGCTGGAATATAAAATATGACGTATATTCTTTGTCCAGAAAAAACCCCGACATTTGTGCGTTGGTTAATGGAAAATTAACCTTATTTAGCATATACAAGGTCATAAACTTGTACAATGTTAATTGTTCTAGAGCCATAAATCCTCCATATACTACTGGTACAAGCTGCCCTGTATGACATTTTCTGTACGCAGACGATTATTAATATAGTTAAGTACTTTTTTCTTGTCACCGCTCCAAAGAGGGGCAATAAGCTGATTCTTGGGACCATCACCAGTTAATCGGTGAATTACAATATCAGGTCTAAGATGTTTGAGACATTGTATTAATATTTCAGTGTATTCTTCTAATGTAAATGTTGAAAAGGAGCCATTTTTATAGTATGTGCATAAATCTGTATCCTTTAAAACGTGAAGCAATTGAAGTTTAACACCATGGATATTAAATTTATTTATATAGTGAATGGTATTTATTATATCATCTTTAGTCTCATTTGGTAAACCTAAAATGATATGTACCACAACATTTAATCCTTCAAGAAGATAAATAGCCTGTTCAAAACACTCGTTAGTATAGCCACGTCTGATAAAATGTGCGGGTGTTTCATTTGAAGTTTGGAGACCAAGCTCTATAAATACAGGTTTAATCTTGTTTAACTCAAGGAGAAGTTCAGCAATTTCATCATCAATACAGTCTGGTCTAGTAGCCACAGAAAGGGCGACAATATCAGGGTGAGATAAAGCTTCTAAGAACAGAGCGCGTAGTGTATCTACTGGGGCATAGGTGTTAGTATACGCCTGAAAATATGCAATATATTTCTCTGAATTACATTTCTTATAGATAAGGTTTTTGCCTTTTTCTATCTGCTTGGTAATGGGTAGAAGCCGTGATTGGGCGAAATCTCCAGAACCACCTTTGCTGCAAAAAATACACCCTCGCGTATCAATTTTGCCATCTCTGTTTGGACACGTAAAACCGCCATCCAAAGATATCTTGTATACTTTAGAACCAAAGGTGCATTTTAGGTAATCATTTAGTTTATTAATATACATTTTTACATCCAGACTTATTTACGGTTTGTTCCATCGGCTTCAATATTATCCATAACTGCACGACTTACAACATCAGAAACCCTAGGGTCGAATGCTTCTGGTAAGATATTTTCATCATTAAGTTCATCATCAGGAACAAGACCTGCAATAGCATTGGCAGCGGCTAATTTCATCTTCTCTGTAATAATAGAAGCGCGTCCTTCAAGAGCACCTTTAAAAATACCAGGGAAAGCAACAACATTGTTAACTTGATTAGGGAAATCCGAACGTCCTGTACCCACAATCCTTGCACCAGCAGCTCTAGCTACATCAGGCATAATCTCTGGAACAGGATTTGCCATTGCAAAAATGATAGAGTCGCTGTTCATAGATTTAACCATTTCAGGCGAAACAATACCAGGGGCAGAAACTCCTACAAAAATATCAGCGCCTACTAGGGCATCAGCTAAAGTACCTGTCTTGCCCTCAAGGTTTGTAACCTCTGTCATAGACTGTTGCATCCAGTTAAGCCCTTCATAATCCTTGTTTATGATACCGAATCTGTCGCACATGGTTACGTTTTTGAAACCATATGTAAGTAATAATTTAGTGATAGCAATACCGGCTGAGCCAGCACCATTAAGAACAACTTTACAAGTCTCTTTTGATTTACCAGTAATCTTTAATCCATTAATAATACCTGCTAGAACCACAATGGCAGTTCCGTGCTGATCATCATGAAATACAGGAATATCAAGTAATTCATTAAGTCTTGTTTCAATCTCAAAGCAACGTGGAGCAGAAATGTCCTCTAGATTGATTCCACCAAAGGCGGGGGCAATATTTACAACGGTTTTAATAATTTCCTCTGTGTCTTGAGTGTCAAGGCAGATAGGAAATGCATTAACGCCACTAAATTCTTTAAATAAAACAGCTTTGCCTTCCATAACAGGCATAGCAGCTAAGGCACCAATATTGCCTAGGCCTAAAACAGCAGAGCCATCCGAAACTACTGCTACAGTATTGGATTTGATTGTATATTTATATGCATCCTCAGGATTCTTGTTTATCTCTTTGCAAGGTTCTGAAACACCTGGAGTATATGCAAGGGCTAATTGTTCTCTTGACTTAATCTCACATTTTGATGCAGTTGATAATTTTCCAGCCCACTCTTTATGAAGCTCTAAGGCTTTTTCATTAATTGTCATACTAAATGATTCCTTTCGTTTGTGAAATTTGCTTACTTTGACTATATTATCATAAAAACAAGAAAATAACACTATCATTTTTTCTTTGGTTGATGTATAATCAAATGAGCGTTATTTCTTTCTGTTTCGTATACAGAGGAAATCTTAATATCAAAATATCACACATTCAAACATTACCCAAAACACAATTAATTTAATATATATTATTTCAATTTTTTTAGTGTTATTTTTATTTCAGAAAGGATAATATTATGAGAGCAAAACTTGAAACATTACCTATGAGCGAATTACGTGAATTAGGAAAACTCAAGGGAATTAAAGGAATTACAACACTTAGGAAGGCAGTACTTATTGATAAAATAGTTGAATCAATGGGGGGAGATGCAAAGACAGAAGCTTCAAAGAAAGCCGATAAAGAAGACGAAGCAGAAAAGTCTACAGATGTAGAACAGACAAATTCAGATGAAATTAAAGAAGTTAGTATATCTAATAATACAAATGAAGTGACTAAAGAAGATAGTGTAGAGATAACAGAAACATTACCTATAGCACCTAAAAGGACAAATACGATTACAAGGGCTACAAATACCATCACGAGATCAACAAATACAATTACTCGCGGAACAAGTACGGCTACCCATAGTACATCATATGCAGGATCTAGATCTACAAGTGTACCTCCAAGAAAGTCTATGGAGATTAAATTCGATAATAGAATGACATCAAACGATAGAGGTTCAAATAGCTATGAAAGAAGTAATGCAAACAGTTATGAAAAAACTGTAGGTACTTATGAGAGACCAGTGACTGGTAATGAAAAATATGCAACCGTTGCAGAGGCTTCAAGACAAGCTGGTATTAAACCGGAGCAGTCTACACAGGTTCATCTTACAAATCAACAAAGACAAGAAATGATGCGCGTACAGGCACTGGAAGAGCCTATTGATTTAAGTCTAGATAGTGGATTGGTTGCACATGGTATTTTAGAGATAATGTCTGATGGATTTGGTTTTATTAGATGTGAAAATTATCTTCCTGGCGACAACGATGTATATGTTTCACCAATCCAAATAAAGAAATTTGGGCTTAAGACAGGTGATATCGTTCACGGTAAAATAAGAGTTAAAACACAGAATGAAAAATTTGGTGCGTTATTATATATTAATACACTTAATGGGATTCCACTAGCTGAAGCAATAAAGAGAAAGAATTTCGAAGACTTAACACCAATCTTCCCAAATGAGAGATTAAAACTTGAAACAGATAGACATAACATGGCTATGAGAATAGTAGATGTTGTATCACCTATTGGCAAAGGTCAAAGAGGTATGATAGTTTCACCTCCAAAGGCAGGTAAGACAACACTTTTGAAGGAGATTGCAAAATCAATTAAGAAGAACAATCCAGAGATGCATTTAATAATCTTACTTATTGATGAAAGACCCGAAGAGGTTACAGATATCAAGGAAGCTATAGAAGGTGAAAATGTAGAAGTTATCTATTCAACATTTGATGAACTTCCAGAGCACCATAAGAGAGTTTCAGAGATGGTTGTTGAAAGAGCAAAGAGACTTGTTGAACATGGAAAAGATGTTACTATTTTATTAGATAGCATTACAAGACTTGCAAGGGCATACAATATTGTTATTCCAGCAAGTGGACGTACATTGTCAGGTGGTCTTGATCCAGCAGCATTACATATGCCAAAGAAGTTCTTTGGAGCTGCTAGAAATATGAGAGAAGGCGGAAGCCTTACTATTCTTGCTACAGCCTTAGTAGAAACAGGTAGTAAGATGGATGACGTTATTTTTGAAGAATTTAAGGGAACTGGTAATATGGAACTTGTTCTTGATAGAAGGCTTTCTGAAAAGAGAGTATTCCCTGCAATTGATATTCTGAAGTCTGGCACAAGACGTGATGACTTGTTATTAAATCAGGAAGAGCAAGAAGCCGTAGAAGTTATCAGACGTGCAACCAATTCATTTAAGGCGGAAGAGACGGTTGAGAGAATTATTGATATATTCTCAAAGACAAAAGACAATGCTGAATTCTGCCAGATGATAAAAAAAGTTAGAATCTAAAAAAGGATTGCAATATAAAATTCAGTATGATATACTATGGAAGTTATTTTAAGACTTGATTGGTAAAGTCCAATCTTGCAAGTAAATTGAAGAGGTGAAAACATGAGAGAAGGAATACATCCAAAATATTACCAAGCTACAATCGATTGCAACTGTGGTAATACATTCGTGACAGGATCAACAAAGGAGAATATCCACGTTGAAATTTGTTCAAAATGCCATTCATTCTATACAGGCCAGCAGAAAGCTGCATCAGCTCGTGGTCGTATTGATAAGTTCAACCGTAAGTATGGTGTTAAAACAGAAAACTAATAGGATTTTTACTAATAAAAGGTTGAGAATGTATGTTCTCAGCCTTTATTAAGTTTCAGAAAGGAGTTCTTATGAAACCATCCGGAATTGGCGGACAGGCAGTACTTGAAGGTATAATGATGAAAAACAAGGATAAGTACGCCGTAGCAGTTCGTAAACCAGATAATGAAATAGCAGTTGATGTTAAAGATTGCAAGAGCCTAGCAGACAAACACAAAATTTTCAGTGTACCTTTTATCAGAGGTGTATTTGCCTTTATAGAATCACTTGTAATAGGTATAAAAACATTAACATATTCAGCAGAATTTTATGAGGACGAACCTGAACCGAAGGAAAAACCTGTGGATAAGGTGACTAAGAAGATGTTTAAGGAAAAAGCAGAGGATTTTCTGATGGGAATAACAGTGCTTGTTTCAGTGGCATTTTCAGTATTACTATTTATAGTTCTTCCATACGGGATTTCAGAGTTGCTAAAGAATGGAATGAATATTAGATCTAATACCATACTAGCAGTAGTAGAGGGTATAATTAGGATTCTAATATTTGTATTATATATTTTTCTGATATCTAGGATGAAGGATATTCAGAGAACGTTTATGTATCATGGTGCAGAGCACAAATGTATTAATTGTATAGAGAATGGTTATGAATTAAATACCGAAAATGTACTCAAATCCTCTAGAATTCATAAACGCTGTGGAACAAGTTTTCTGTTTTTTGTTGTGTTTATAAGTATAGTTTGTTTTATTTTAGTGTCTTTTGCTCTGCCAAAAAATATAAGTATTCCTATGAAAGCTTTTGTTAGATTACTTTTAGTTCCAGTGATTGCAGGTATTTCTTATGAAATACTTAGAAAAGCAGGGAAATCCGAGAGCAAGTTTATGAACATAATTTCTAAACCGGGAATGTGGATGCAAAAACTTACTACGAAGGAACCGGATGTATCAATGGTGGAAGTTGCAATAGTAGCTGTTGAGGCAGTATTTGATTGGAAGAAATTTTTAGAGGATAATGCTACAGACTTTGAATTTACTACGGAAGATAATATTGAAGTAGATATTGAAACAAATGAATTCGATACTATAGATGTAGATTTCGATGACGAAGATGATATAGAGGAATTTAAGTCAAAAAGCGAGGAATAATATGACATATGGCGAATTAGTCACGCTAGGAGAGCAAAAGCTTAAAGAAGCTAATATCAACGATAGCAAAATAGATGCATTTTTGCTGTTTGAGCATATATTTGGAATTTCAAAAAGTAAATATCTATTGATTAAATATGATGAAATTCGAGAAGAACTCAGGGATAAACTTGATGAATTTGATGAAAAGTTACAACTAAGATGTTTAAATATTCCATTGCAGCATATCACTGGTATCCAAGAATTTATGGGTATGGACTTTGTAGTTAATAAGAATGTATTAATTCCACGCCAGGATACGGAAATATTAGTAGAAAATGCAGTTTTGACCATTACAGAAGAAATTGAAAAAGAAAACCCAAGACTGCTTGATATGTGTACGGGTTCAGGGTGTATTGCTATTAGTCTTACAAAGATATGTAAGCTGCAAAACACAATAGCAGTTGATTATTCTAACGCAGCCTTAGAGGTGGCAAAAGAAAATAATCAAAAGCATAGCACACAGATTAATTTTATAAATAGTGATTTATTTACTTCCCTTAATGGGGAGATGTTTGATATAATAGTTTCAAATCCGCCTTACATTAGGACTGAAGATATAAGGGAATTAATGCCAGAGGTGAAGGATTTTGAACCTATGATGGCTCTTGATGGAACAAGTGATGGATTAGAGTTCTACAGAAAAATCACAAAAGAATCTAAGAAACATCTAAATGATGGAGGATTCTTACTGTATGAGATAGGGTTTGACCAAGGTAAGGATGTTAAATCTATTATGAAAGATAATGGGTTTGATAATATAGAAATTATTAAAGATTTGTCTGGTCTCGACCGCGTAGTCAAGGGACATAAGGCATAAAGAATATTACCTGGAGGAATTATTGATGTTTGACAAGTTAGATGATATCGTAGTTAGATTAGAAGAGATACTTAAAGAGTTAAATGATCCAAGCGTTGTAAATGATCAGCCTAAATTTAAAAAGCTTATGAAAGAACAAAATGACCTTGCTCCAATCGTAGAAGCATACAAGGCATATAAGCAGGCTAAACAGGATGTAGAGGATTCACTTATGATTCTCGACACTGAAAATGATGATGAAATGAGAGAACTTGCAAAAGAAGAGCTTAATGATGCAAAGTCTCGTATAGAAGAACTTGAAAATACAATGAAGATTCTTCTATTACCAAAGGACGAAAATGATGACAAGAACGTTGTTGTTGAAATTCGTGCCGGCGCAGGTGGTGATGAAGCAGCTCTATTTGCAGCTGAATTATATAGATTATACAGTATGTATGCAGAAAAAAAGCGTTGGAAAACAGAGATGATTTCTGTTAATGAGAATGGTCTCGGTGGATTTAAGGAAGTTACTTTTATGATTAATGGTCATGGTGCATACTCTAGACTTAAATATGAAAGTGGTACACACCGCGTACAGAGAATACCAGTAACAGAAAGTGGTGGACGTATCCATACATCTACAGCTACAGTTGCCATTATGCCAGAAGCAGAGGATGTAGATGTAGACATCAATATGAATGATTGCAAGTTTGACGTATTCCGTGCATCAGGAAACGGTGGACAGTGTGTAAATACAACCGACTCAGCTGTACGTCTTACACATTTACCTACTGGAATTGTAATCTCATGTCAGGATGAAAAATCTCAGTTAAAGAATAAAGACAAAGCACTGAAGGTTCTTCGTGCTAAATTATATGAACTTGAACTCCAAAAGAAGCAGGATGAAGAAGCTGCTCTTAGAAGAAGTCAGGTAGGAACAGGTGATAGATCTGAAAAGATTAGAACATACAATTTCCCACAGGGTCGTGTTACCGATCATAGAATCAAACTTACAACACATAGGCTTGAGCAAGTATTAAATGGTGAAATAGATGAATTAATTGATGGCTGTGTAGCAGCAGATCAAGCGGCAAAACTCGCAAACGTGAACGAATAACCACGAGTGCGGCAGCATACAAAAACAGACAATGCAAGCTCGCTTGTGATTGTCTTTTTTTGTATGCTGACATAAGAGTGCAAACGACATCGAGAAGAAGCGAAGCGAAATCGAGATGGAAGAGTGCACGCACTCGTGGTTTATAAATTTGGCAAGCTCGCTTGTGATTGTCTGTTTTTGTATGATGACATAAGAGTGCAAACGACATCGAGAAGAAGCGAAGCGAAATCGAGATGGAAGAGTGCACGCACTCGTGGTTTATAAAATCGACTTGAAATATCCTCAAGGTCTGATTTAATGATGGTTTTGATGATATTTACCTAGTCAATATGGAACACATAGTTATACAGCACATATATAAATATCACGTCAGTACTATTAGAATATAAAGATTATTTAAGTTTATTTCACATATAAGTACTTAAAAACTAGTAAAGAGGACGTATTAGTGGTATAATTTTATAAATTTATTCTGGAGGAAACGGCAATGGTAAGACATATTATTTTGTGGAAGATTAAAGAAGAAAAAAGCAATAGTGAAAAAGCAGAGATTAAAATGGGTGTGAAAAATGGCCTTGAAAGCCTTGCAGGAAAGATTCCAGGACTTTTAGAAATTAAGGTAGAGACTAATGGACTGGCATCTTCAAGTGCAGATTTAATGTTGGATTCTGCATTTGAAAATGAAGAATCGCTAAAGGAATATGCCACTCATCCTGAGCATATGAAAGTAGCGGATATATTTGTTAAACCTTTTATGGAAGTGAGAATGTGTTTGGATTTTGAAAGCACCTGTTAATAGATTTAGGAGAAAATAGGTGAAATAATAGAAATCAGAAGAGATATTTTCGATGACAGAGTGAAGTACATATGCCATTCTTTATTTTACTTCTGCGACATAAATGATGAGTGCCATAAATTGTCCCTTACAGATAGTGAAGTAAGAAAAGGATTTACTGCTGTATGGGAAAAACCAGAGATAATATATAAAAAAAATATGGAGATGTTTAACGAACCGAGCAAGTATAAGGATACGAAGTTTATAGGAAAGCTAATTGCAGGAGAAGTCAATTAAATTGTATATAGAAGAGCGAACTGATGAGTCAGGAAAATGCAAAGGGTGGATTTTATGGAAGATGAAACTAAACGTGAAATGAAAGATATTAAGCGTACAAAAGACAAAGATATTGAAGAAGTTTTAATTGATGTAGAAGCATTACTTACAACGCCAGAAGTTTGCCAATGTGGTGGTGAATTTGAGTACAAAGGTCTCGGGGACTATGAATGCAAGATATGCCATGGGAAATTTCAAAATGAGTATGGCGTAGTTAGAGATTTTGTTGATGAATACGGGACGAACTATAATATAATAGAGATTGCCGAAAGGACAGGCGTTCCTAAAAGACTTATAGATATGTTTATTAAAGACCAGAGATTTAAGACAGTAAAGAAACAACGTAAATGTCGGGTGTGTAGGTCACCTATTGAAAAAGGTCATTATTGTAACAAGTGTGCATTACGTCAGATAAAAGAAGAAATAGAATCTGACAACAAGAGAAATATTGTTGGAAGTTTGGCAAAACGAGAAAGTATGAAAGGTGAAATGTATTTTATAAATAGAGATAAAATTAGATAGCATATGGATGAAAGAAGGAAGAAAAATGATAGCAGACAAAATGAAAGGTTTTGTAAATAACAATTCTGCCATTAGAGCAATGTTCGAAGAAGGAAATAGATTAGCAGGTATTTATGGAAGGGAAAATGTTTTTGATTTCAGTCTTGGTAATCCTAACGTTCCAGCTCCAGCAAGCGTAACTGAAGCTATTAGAGAGATAGTAGACGAGGAGAAGAGTACATTTCTTCATGGCTATATGAGCAATGCAGGATATGAGGATGTAAGAGAGTGCATGGCAAAGTCACTAAATAAAAGATTTGGTACCCATTTTAATAGCAATAATATAATAATGACTGTGGGTGCAGCTGGTGGATTAAATGTTACTCTTAAAACATTAATAAATCCCGGTGATGAAGTGATTACATTTGCACCATATTTTTTAGAGTATAGGGCATATGTGGGGAATTATGATGGAGTGTTAGTGGAAGTTTCTCCTGATACAGATTCATTTCAGCCAAAACTAGATGAATTTGAAATGAAGATTACTCCGAAGACAAAAGCAGTAATAGTGAATAATCCAAACAATCCAACTGGAGTGGTTTATACTGAAGAAACTATTATTAGGATGGCAGAAATTTTAAATAAAAAGCAGATTGAATTTGGTACGGAAATATACCTGATTGCTGATGAGCCATATAGGGAACTTGCGTATGATGGTGTAGATGTTCCTTTTTTAACGAAATATTATGCAAATACTATAGTAGGTTATTCATTCAGTAAATCCCTATCATTACCTGGGGAAAGAATAGGCTATCTAGTTATTCCATCAGAACTTCCAGATTATACAAATGTGTTTACTGCGGCATCCATTGCGAACCGTATTTTAGGTTTTGTAAATGCACCTTCCCTTATGCAGCGTGTGGTTGCAAAGGTGGTTGACGAAAAAACTGATATAGATTATTATGACAGAAATAGAAAAACACTGTACGAAGGACTTACAGACTTAGGATTTGAATGTATAAGACCTCAGGGAGCATTCTATTTATTTATGAAAACACCTATGGCCAATGAAAAGGAATTTTGTGATATGGCTGTAAAATACAACATTCTAGTAGTTCCAGGTAGTTCTTTTGCATGTCCAGGATATGTTAGAATCGCATATTGTGTTTCTTACGAGACTATTGTTAATTCATTGACAGCCTTCAAAAAGTTGGCAGATGAAATTAACAAATAACAAGGAGGTACCAGTGTGAAAGCTTGGGAAGACAAAATCAGAAAAGTAGTTCCATATGTGGCAGGAGAACAGCCAAATAAACCAGATATGGTAAAATTAAATACAAACGAGTGTCCATATCCACCAGCACCTGGAGTGAAGAGGGTACTTGATGATTTAGATACATCAAAGTTTAGATTATACCCAGATCCAGAGGCTAAGTTACTCATTAAAGAATTGGCGAAATTCTACAATGTAGATGAAGATATGGTATTTGTAGGAGTAGGGTCTGATGATGTTTTAGCGAATGCATTCTTGACATTTTTTAATTCAGATAAACCTATTTTATTTCCTGATATTACATATTCATTTTATCCTGTATGGGCCGAACTTTATAAAATAAAATATGAAACTCCAAAGTTAGATAAGAATTTTGCTATGAATAAGGAAGATTATTACGTTCCAAATGGTGGAATAATTTTTCCTAATCCCAATGCACCAACGTCACTTTTGGAGGACTTAGATACCATAGAGGACATTATAAAACACAATCAAGAATCTGTTGTGATTGTGGATGAAGCATATATTGATTTTGGTGGTGAAAGTGCCCTGAGTCTTGTGAACAAATATGAAAATCTGCTTGTGGTTCAGACTTTTTCAAAGTCACGTTCCATGGCCGGTATGAGAATAGGATTTGCTGTTGGAAATAGAGATTTAATTAAAGCGCTTAATGATATAAAGTATTCTATCAATTCATATACGCTTAATTATCCATCTATAATAGCAGGAGCAGAGGCTGTAAAAGATAGGGAATACTTTGAAAAAACCTGCAATAAGATTATACAAACAAGAGAAAATACCAAGAAGGTTTTGGGGGACATGGGATTTGAATTTCCAGACTCAAAGTCAAATTTCCTGTTTGCAACACATAAGAATATTGATATAATAGAGCTGTTTGAGTTTTTGAGAACAAAGAATGTTTATGTAAGACATTGGAATGCACCACTGATTAGGGATTATGTGCGTATTTCTATAGGCACAGATAGTGAGATGGAGATATTCTTTAAATATGTCAAAGAATTCATGAAGGAGAAAACAAAGTAATATGATAATGAAAATTTTAGGAGGCTTTTTAATGGCCTTAGCGGACAGCGTTCCAGGAGTTTCAGGAGGAACGATTGCGTTTCTAATGGGCCTTTATGATGACTTTATAGAGTCATTAAACAACATAGTTTCTAAAGATAAAGAGAAAAGAAAAAATGCGCTTATATTCCTAATTAAGTTGGGAAGTGGCTGGGTTGTAGGTCTGGCTATGGCATCAATAGTTATTAAAGCAGTTTTTGAGAAACATATATATGCCATTAGTTCACTATTTTTGGGATTTATATTATTTGCAATTCCACTTATTATCTCAGAAGAAAAGGACTCATTTAAAGGAAAATATAAAAATAGTATTTTTGCAGTGTTTGGAATTGCATTGGTAGTAGCAATTACATATCTTTCAGGAAATGTAGTTGGTGTTAGTGACCTGGGTTCCAGTAATTTGACTATTGGTATAGGTATTTACTTATTCCTTTGTGCTATGTGTGCTATTTCTGCAATGGTTTTACCAGGTATATCAGGTTCTACCATTATGTTAGTATTTGGTTTATATCAGGCTATTATGACAGCTATATCAGGCTTTTTTCAATTTGATATGTCATATGTTCCAGCACTTATGATCTTTGGATTTGGTATGATTGCTGGAGTTTGTACTACAGTAAAGGGATTAAAGTTTTTACTTGAGAAACATCGTTCAGCTATTATGTATACTATTATTGGAATGATGATTGGTTCGTTCTATGCAATTATTATGGGACCAACTTCTCTTAAGGATAATCCGCAGGATCCACTGAGTTTTGATACATTTAATGTTTTATTTTTTATCATTGGAGCAGTGGTAATATTAGGTATTCAGGCACTTAAAAGATTTTCGGATAAATTGGAAACTAAGGTAGATAAAACTGAAGTTGAGTAACAACATAAAAATAAGATGCTCACATGAAATTATATTTATGTAGTGCAATAAAAATCTTTGAAAATAAAAAGAGGATCATATGGAAAAGATAATAGAAGGAATTAAAAGCTTATCCAATCCAACATCCATGGTAATAGCAGCAGTAGTTATTCTGCTGCTATTGCTGTTTTGTAAATGGCTTTTACGAGTATTAAAAATGTCCCCTAAGGGTGTAGACTATTCTCTAGAACAAATAGATGTCATGAAGGGAAGTCAGTTTGAGGAATTTGTGGCAGCGGTTCTTGAAGGGAATGGATATAAAATAGAAGAAATAACGATTACTAGTGGAGATTATGGTGCAGATATTATAGCAATTGCAGGTGATGAAAGAATTGCCGTACAGTGCAAAAGATATAATAGACCCGTAGGCGTGAAGGCAGTGCAAGAAGTAATTGCTGCAATGAAGCATTACAACTGCGAATCCGCTATTGTCGTTACAAATAATACATTTACAAAACAGGCAATTATCCTTGCCCAGGATAATGAAGTGGTAGAGTTATGGGACAGGCAAATGCTTGTGGGTATGCGAAACCAAGCAGTTAAAAAATAATTAGCACTCACCTATTGACAGTGCTAACAAAAAGTGGTAAATTGTATTTGTAATGGGGAAACTTTGTTGAAAGGAGTGGACATTTATGAATATCAACAAATTTACAAAAAAATCAATTGAAGCTATTAATCAGTGTGAGAAACTTGCATACGAGTATGGAAATCAGGAAATAGACCAGGAACATTTAATCTATTCATTTATTAATCAAGAGGATGGTTTAATCCCTAAAATGATTGAAAAGATGGAAATAGATTTATCATCATTTAAAGTAGACGTAGAGCAACTGCTAAATAAAAAACCTAAGGTTACAGGTGGCGATTTAAGAATTAGCAATGATTTAAATAAGGTCCTAGTTACGGCAGAGGATGAGACAAAGCAATTTAATGATGAATATGTATCTGTGGAACATTTGTTTCTAGCACTTATAAAAAGTCCTAACAAAGAAGTGAAAGAGTTATTTAAGAAATTTAGTATTAATAGAGAGAGCTTCTTAAAGGCGCTTGCCAATATTAGAGGTAGTCAGAGAGTAACATCTGATAATCCAGAGGATACTTATGATACACTTACAAAGTATGGTATAGATCTTGTGGAAAAAGCACGTAATCAAAAGCTTGATCCAGTTATTGGCAGAGATGCAGAAATTAGAAATGTAATAAGAATATTATCGCGTAAAACAAAGAACAATCCTGTGTTGATTGGTGAACCAGGTGTTGGCAAAACAGCAGCAGTAGAAGGATTGGCTCAGAGAATAGTAGCAGGGGATGTACCAGAGGGATTGAAGGATAAGAGTATTTTTGCTCTGGATATGGGAGCATTGGTTGCTGGTGCAAAGTACAGAGGTGAATTTGAAGAAAGACTTAAAGCTGTTCTGGAAGAGGTTAAAAAAAGTGAAGGCAAAATCATTCTGTTTATAGATGAACTTCATACAATTGTTGGAGCAGGAAAAACAGAGGGATCTATGGATGCTGGCAATATGTTAAAGCCGATGCTTGCCCGTGGGGAACTTCATTGTATTGGAGCTACCACACTTAATGAATATAGGAAATATATAGAAAAAGATCCTGCTCTAGAAAGACGTTTCCAGCCCGTGTTAGTGGATGAACCAACAGTAGAGGATACCATTTCCATTCTTAGAGGTTTAAAGGAACGCTATGAAGTTTTCCATGGTGTAAAGATTACCGATTCTGCCCTTGTGTCGGCGGCAGTTCTTTCAAACAGATATATTACAGATAGATTTTTGCCCGATAAAGCTATTGACTTAGTGGATGAGGCTTGTGCATTGATAAAAACTGAATTAGATTCAATGCCAACTGAATTAGACGAAATGCGCAGAAGAGTTATGACTTTAGAGATAGAAGAAACTGCACTTAAAAGAGAAACAGACAATTTAAGTAAAGAGAGACTTGATAGTTTGCGAAAAGAATTGGCGGATTTAAGAGACCAGTTCAATTCAAAAAAGGCACAATGGGAAAGTGAGAAGAATTCAGTAGAGAAACTTAGTAAAATCAGGGAAGAAATCGAAACAGCTACAAATGAAATGAAAAAAGCACAAAGAGAGTATGACCTTGAAAAAGTTGCTCAAATTCAATATGGCAGACTTCCTGAATTAAATAGGCAGCTTGTTGAGGAAGAAGAAAGAATCAAAAGTAAGGACTTATCACTTATTCGTGAAAGTGTGGCTGAAGATGAGATTGCTACAATTGTATCTAGATGGACAGGAATTCCAGTTACGAAACTTACTGAGACTGAAAGAAATAAAACACTTAATCTTGCAGACGAACTTCATAAAAGAGTTATTGGTCAAGAAGAAGGAGTAACGAAGGTTACAGAAGCTATTATTAGATCAAAAGCAGGTATAAAAGATCCTTCGAAGCCAATAGGTTCTTTCTTGTTTTTGGGACCAACAGGTGTAGGGAAAACAGAACTTGCCAAGTCACTTGCTCAAAATCTTTTTGATAATGAGCAAAATATTGTGCGTATTGATATGTCTGAATATATGGAAAAACACAGTGTGTCTAGACTTGTAGGAGCACCTCCAGGATATGTAGGATATGATGAGGGAGGACAGCTCACAGAAGCGGTTAGAAGGAAGCCATACTCTGTAGTGTTATTTGACGAAATTGAAAAGGCGCATCCAGATGTTTTTAATATTTTATTGCAGGTACTTGATGATGGTAGAATTACTGATTCTCAAGGCAGAACAGTGGATTTTAAGAATACGATAATCATTCTTACATCTAATATAGGTTCATCTTATTTACTTGAGGGAATTAGTGAAAAGGGTGAGATTAGTCATGAAGTTGAAAATTTGGTTATGGAAGAATTGAAAAATAGTTTTAGACCAGAATTTTTAAACAGGCTTGATGAAGTTATAATGTTTAAGCCACTTACCCGTGATAATATTGCAGGAATTATAGACCTTATTATAGGAGATATTAATCATCGACTTGAAGAGAAAGAAATAAAAGTTGAACTTACAAAACGTGCTAAAAACTTTGTATGCGATAGTGCATATGATGTATCATATGGTGCAAGACCACTAAAGCGATTTGTTCAAAAACATGTTGAAACTTTAGCTGCAAAAGCTATCTTAGCTGATAAAGTGAGTGTTGGAGATACAATGATTATTGATGCAAATGATACAGGATTATTTATTAAATAGTTAAATGGTTTTTTGTTTGTTACATTATCGCCTCTGTGGTATAATTTCTACAGAGGTGATTTTATGGCAGAAGAAGTGAGTTTGTTGTATCCACCAGGATATGATGGGTATGATAGAGATGGTTTTACAAATTTTGATTTTGTATCAAATTTGGGAATAGATGGACTGATTTTTCTTAGGAGAGAGAGTTTTCTTGGAGTTCCCAATCTAGAATTAAAGACATTTTTTACAAAAAATCCAGAAGTATTAGCCTATAGAATAGATGTAGTGGATGATATCTTTCAAAATAGGGGTATTTATGATGTGTTTTGTAAAACGGTGCCAATGATTCAAAATATTTGCGATATGAGAAGAGTAAACAATCAAAGTGATATGACTACAGAGAGCAATCTTTTTTCAATAAAGATTCTTGAGATGTATATTGAAATAATTGACGCTTTGGGAGAGGAACTTCTTAAATACGAAGTGAAGTCACAGGGACTAAAAGGCTTTCAGGATATTGTAAGAAGCAGATATGAAAGTGAAGAATTTAAAAACCTGAAGTCTGAACTTACCAAGATGGAAACACGTATAGGAAATATAAAAAGTATTACACTAGGAATTAATATGAATGGAAGTCTCCAAGTTAGAGAGGCAGGTCTAGTATCCATAAATACCAAGGAATACCGAAATGGCAACATTGTAGAGAAACTTTTAGGAAAGAGCGATAAAGATGGATATGCATGTCTAACGGACCTTAGCAATGTACTCAAAATTATGGATAAGCACGAACACCTTGCATTCCAGAATACGATTAATTATGCCCTTAATCAGGTATTTAGAAAAACGGTACGAAACTTTGAACCACTGATAAATAAATACTTTTCAGGCAGTACAGACTTTTTGGTATCAGTGCTTAACGATTTGAGATTCTTAAATGCTGGTATGAAATTTATATTTGAAATGTCAGACAGGGGATTACCAATGTGTAAACCTGAAATAGCTACAGTTTCAGATAAAAAATGCACATTTAAGGATGGCTTTAATCCAATGGTTGCTATTAAAGTTCCAGGTGCCGAAATAGTAAAGAATGATTTTGAATTTGATGACAATGGTAGATTCTACATAATAACGGGTCCGAATCACGGAGGAAAATCAGTGTTTTTGTACACAGTGGGAATGATACAATCATTGTTTCAGTTAGGATTATATGTACCTGCTACTAGTGCAGTTATCAGCCCTGTGGGTGGTATATTTACCCATTTTCCATCATCGGATGAGAATAACTATGGAAAAGGTAGACTTGAATTTGAGTGTGACAAGCTATCTAATGTACTTGATATGGTGGATGCAGATAGTATGATTTTACTTGATGAGGCATTTGCTTCAACTTCTGGTACTGAAGCAAGTTATATTGCCTCAGAGGTGATTACAGCACTGGGTATTATAGGATTACGTGGACTTTTTGTTACACATATTCATGATTTACCAATGAAGATTGAAGAATTTAATAGTCATATAGATAATAAAAGTAAAATCGATAACTTAGTAGCCCAAATGGAAAGTAAGGAAAATGGAAGCCGAAGTTATAAGCTAAAAAGAACTACCCCAGATGGTTTAAGTTATGCCAGAGACATAGCTAAAAAGTACGGTTTAGAGTTAGATAAAATCATCAATCGAAATTCATAAAATTGGAAAAAATAAATTAAAAAATATTGTTTGACACTTTTAGCTTAATGTGATACTCTAAACAAAGGTTGCAATAAGCAATCAGATTTTTTTAATGGAGGTACACCATGAAGGGTACAGTTAAATGGTTTAACAATCAAAAAGGTTTCGGATTTATTTCTGATGAAACAGGTACGGATGTATTCGTACATTTCTCTGGAATCGCATCAGACGGCTTCAAGTCTTTAGAAGAAGGCATGGAAGTTGAATTCGATGTAGTTGATGGCGCTAAAGGACCACAGGCTACAAATGTAACAAGAATCTAATCACTCAGTTAAACAGGTGCCATTTCATAAAATTTTCGGGTCAATATAGAAACTTATAGTAATTTTATATTTATATAGAGTGTGTATAAGCGATATATAGTCGCAATTTTATGGTTATAAGCAATATGTTTCAAGATGATTAACACAACGACCTCATGCTATGCATGAGGTCGTTGTTTCATTTTATGCTTCTAATTTTGTTCTATTTAATTAATTCGTTTGTTCATAAAAACTCCTTTTGGGAAAAAAGGTAGACAAAAAGTTGTGAAGTCAACTAGCGAATGTTCCAATTTTCATATGGAATCATGTGTTCTAGGTTACTTAAAGTACCTGATTGACTATCATATATTTGAGTCAGAAAGGCCTTTGCAGCAATGTAATCATCCGAAAGACTTGTTGGTAATTCATCCTCGCTTAGCGTATTTAGTACGGATTTTTTATAGTATTTACCAAAGTAGAACTGAGTGGAAGTTACATTAATAAAGTCACAAGCTGATTGAACCATATTATGAGTCATAACATGATGGCGATGTCCGTATTCACCATTTTCATTGTGAGTTACTATGACATTCCAGTTCTTATAGTCAATAATGGTTTTTAAATCTTCATACATTCCATCTTTACAGAATTCCCAATCACTTCGCTTGCCCATAATTTTATCTGGGTAAGATAGGATAATTCCAATGTCGTTTGTGGCTAACATAACGGCATTAAATTCCTCGTGGCGAGTTGAATTGTCACCATTGGTAAGGCAAACAACCAAATAGTCGTCCAAAAGTAACGCATTTCCACCCCAAAGAACTTCATCATCAGGGTGTGCAACTATCATCAGGTTATTTATATTGTTTAATCCAAGTGTATCAAGATAATCGGTGGTGACTTTATCTCTTGTTATGTATTTGATATATGGAATAGAAAAAGTCAGTGCTACGGATATTAATACCATTGTTATAGCAGAAATAACATATATTCTGTGTCTTTTGACAAAGGTAAAAAATTTTGAAGGCACTGAAAATATCTTTTTAAATAGATTTTTTAAAATAGGGTTATATTTCATGGGTGTTATTCCTTTCCTACAAATCATACCACATTTTTTTGTTAAATTAAATGTATAAAGATATATGTTGTTTACAAATTCTTTGAAAATGTTAAAATGTACTAGTTGGAGTGGAAGGAAAGGATCAAAAAAGTAGAACATATGAAAATAGAAAATTATAAAAGAAGAAAAGTATATATAGATATTATAAATGTAGTTGTAATGGCCCTATTTGTGATAGGCATAGTGCTCATAATTATGGGGGATGAATTTGTTTTCGGCTCTGTAACTGATTGGATTAGCCAACACAGTGTATTTCCTGATTATTTTAGACAATATTTTTATGAAACAGGTAACTTAATACCCAAGTTTAATATGAATTTAGGGGCAGGTCAAAATGGATATAATATTGCTTATCATGGTTTGCTCAATCCTATTATTTTGATTAGTTACTTATTTCCAAATGTAAGAATGTTTGATTATATTATGATTTCTAGTGTTGTTATAGTTATATTTTCATCGTATCTTTTCTATCGCTGGGAACAAAACAACAAAATAAGACAAGATATTGCATTTGTAGGGATGATGTTATTTACGTGTGCTTCACCATTGTTATTTCATAGTCACAGACAGATTATGTTTGTACAGTACATGCCTTTTGTGATTATGGCGCTTATGGGTGTGGATAGATTTTATAAAAAGAAAAAAGCAGAGCTACTTATAATATCAGTAGTCCTAATAATATTGACAAATTACTATTTTAGTATTGGTGCTATTATCTCAGTAACTATTTATGCAATTTACAAGTTTTTTAACCAGTTAGAAATTAAATCAATTGAATTCAGATGGAAAGATTTTTTTAGCACAGCATTTAAGTATGCAGGATGTATAATCACAGCCATTATGATGTGTGGTATATTGTTATTACCGACATTTATGGCACTACTAATTGGAAGAGAAAAGAATCCAGAAAGCGAAGGTATTTCGTGGCTATTGACATTTGTACCAAACCCTTCTTTGTCTGTTGTTTTATATTCAGCATACGGGTTAGGACTTACAGCGATAGTTATATTTGCTATAGTTGGAGCAGTAATGAGTAAAAAAAAATCAAGAATGTTTCTTGGTGTAAGTTTTATACTGCTTACAATAATTCCGTTTATTAGATATTTATTAAATGCTGGTTTATATAGTAGAGGTAAGGCGCTAATTCCTTTAATTCCAATCTTTATATTTGCAGTTACCTTGTTTCTGAAAGATCTAATACACGACAAGGTCAATACGAAACTCCTTAAGATAGTGATGCCTGTGATTTTTGTTATACTAGCTATTGCAAATATAGATAATAATATAGTTATACCTTTTGTAGTAGATATGGTAATAATGTTTCCTATTATTTTGTTCATACCGAAAATGAAGAAAAAGAAATTGGCATTCATTCCTATTGTGGGTATAGCTATAATTACTTGCATAATTGCAAACTTTCAGGACGGCCTTGTTAAAGTGGATTATATAGAAGTTTTGAATGACTCTAATAAAATATCCGCTATTAAAAATACTTTAGAAAATGATAAAAATTTTTATAGAATGAATGAGTTGGATGATGTTAGATATACATGTAATATGCAATATGGAGAGGGATATTACCAAACCAGTTTGTACTCTTCAGTATATAGTAATAGTTTTAATAGGCTTGTTCATGACACGTTAAATCTTACAAACCCCACGATTAATAGAATCTCGTCTATAAATGAAAATAATATTATGTTTCAGACACTTATGGGAGTTAAATATGTAAGCTCTTACACTGGTAAAGTACCAGCTGGATATGTGGCGAATTGTTCTAGCGGAAAAAATGTGGTTTATAGAAATGACAAAACATACTCGTTGGGATTTGCTACATCAAAGACAATGAGTGAGGCTGATTTTTTACAGTTGGATGACAAGAATAGACAGATGGCATTATTACAGTACATTGTAGTACCAAATGAGGACACAGATTATTTTACGGTGCAAAATCAAGATGATTACAATGTTAATGAAGGTGCAAGCCAATTCTGTGAAAATATTGCTGACTACATAACTCCATTTACAAAAATAGATGTAGATATTGATTTTGGTGGGGAATATGATGAGAATGGTAATTGTAAAATTAGGCTGGAAGATAAAAAGATTATAAAAGTAGATCTGGATAATTGTGAATATGACGTTTTTGCTATTAATATCTCTATTGAAAAAGTTGGAAGAGATAGAGTGGATATTTCCATTAATGATGTGAGAAATGCACTTAGCGGAAGAAAGGCTGCCTTTATCAATAACAACTTGAATTTTGGATATATTATATCCTCAAATAAGGGAATAGATGAATTGGAGATAAAATTACATACTGGAGAATATACTATTACAGGGTATTCAATTTATGGTACATACTATAATGAGATTGTTGAGAAATATGATACCATGGATATGATGGAAAATATTGAAATTACGGATAATACTATTTCAGGTGAAATAGAGGTAAGTAAAGATGGATACTTTAATGCAACTATTCCATATGATGAGGGATTCACACTTTATGTTGATGATGTTGAGACAAAAATAGAGATGACAGACACCTCGTTTATGGGATGTGCCATCTCTGAAGGAAAACATACAATAAAATTTGTTTATGAAGTTCCAGGATATAAGTATGGAAAAATTATTACTATTATTGGAACTATAATATTCATTGGAATTATTTGCTATGATTTAGTATGTCTTTTAGGTCGTCGACAGAAAAAACATAGTTAGTATTACAGAAATGGCAGTTGACTTCAATATCTTTGCCATCATCTATTATTTCGGTAATGTCCTTTTTACCAATGCTTGTTATAGCTTTGGTAACTCTCTCCTTGCTGCAGTCACATTTGAATGTAGTAGGGAGTTTTTCGTTGATTTTTAGATTCATATCTCCAAGAACTTTTTCCAAGATGTCTTCGGGTGTTAAACCTTCATCAAGAAGAGATGTAATAGAACTAATATTTTTAATATTTTCTTCTAATTTATCAATTACGTCATCTTCGGCAAATGGCATTAGTTGTATAATGAACCCTCCAGCCTGGCGGACAGTATTATCTTTGTTCATTAAAACACCTAAGGCAACGGAAGTAGGGATTTGTTCTGAAGTTGCAAAATAATAGGTAAGGTCTTCGGCTATTTCACCGGTTATAAGACCTACTTGACCTGAATAAGGTTCTTTTAGGCCGATGTCCTTGATGACTGTGAGGGTTCCATTTCCAATTGCTCCACCTACATCAAATTTACCAAAGAAATTTGGGGGATTAACAAAGGAAGGGTTATTTACATAACCTTTTACGTTAGAGGAAGAATCAGCTGTGACGGTAATGCTACCTAGTGGACCGTCACCTTTTGCAATAAGTGTTAGTAGATCTTTTTCGCCTTTCATAGTTGCGCCCATCATAGCACCTGCTGTGAGTAATCTTCCTAGGGCAGCAGTAGCCACAGGACTAGTGTTATGAGATTGACGGGCTATCTCTACGAGGTCGCAAGTTGTTGTTGCAAAGGCACGAATCATGCCATCGGCAGCAGTAGCTCTAATTATATAGTCTGACATATTCTATTTGTATGACGTATAAAATTATTTTGTATAGAAACGTCATACTCTCCTTTCATTTATCTATTTGTTT
>JAAYNM010000062.1 GCA_012520815.1 Clostridiales bacterium | reverse complement strand
TCAATCTTTACTCTCTACTAATATACTTGACTGGCCTAATAGTGATTAAAAAGAAAACCTCCCCAACGGGCAATGTCATTTAGTTAGGCACTTGACATTGTTCCAAAGGGCAAAACAGCATTAAGTTAAGGGTGTCGCAGATTGCGATGCCCTTAATTTTTTATTCGTATCAGGAATATTATTATTCTCATAGGAATATTTTTATGCTTTTGAGCATAACAAGATACCATATCGGAATATCCGTATGGTTAATAAGAATATCATTATGATATTTTGGAATGGAATTATGCGACCCTGTAGACGAACCACACGGCTGCTTTGGTCTTAATATTCCGCTTATCGGCTCGATTAGGTCTTACAGGATTGATATATGATAAAATCTCGGCATACAACCGTTTATATGGTGTTATACAATACTTGTTGAAGTATTTACGAATAATCAGACAAGCCATTTTGAAATCAATAGCATAATCGTATTTATGATTGCTCTTGGGCACATTTACTTCGCTGATGCTTCTTGATACAGCATTGAACATAATCAGATGAGCAAGAATCTCCATCTGGATAAAATCATCTTTCTTGCTGTGAAATGAGATACCACCAAGAGCATATTTCAACTCACGAAATGAAGTTTCAATATCCCAACGAAGATGATAAAGTTCTTTCATCTTTTCAATCGGAAATTCAAATCTGTTCAGATTTGTAATCAGCACTTCATATTCATCATCAGAGATTTTGAACTTGCATACTCTGACTTTAATCTTGCAGAACTGTTCAAAATCCCAAGATACATCAATAGTATTCTTTGAATATGATGTCTTATGCCTTTTCTTTGCGTGTAAGATACAATGCAGATTCGGCATATCTTTACGATGCTGTGTATAGAAATGGTTTGATGTTGTAATATCAAATTCCATTTCAGTATCAATCTCTTTATCAGGCAGATTCTTGATTTCATTGATAGCCGTGTTACCTGCTTTGGTACGGATGATATAAAAACAGTTATCAAGACGATTACAGGTTTCAAACATATTAAATGAACTGTAACCTCTATCCATTGTTACGATATAAGGCTTACCATCCGTATCAAAGGATTTGAGCATATCAATAGCCGCCTGTCTCTCGTTAGATGCAGATTTAGGCTGAAACAGACAATCCTGATATGTGCGGTTCTCAATATCATAGAGAATGTTTGCGTGAACCTGACAAATATCCTGTCCGTGAGATGTAGGCACAACATTAACACTGTTCGGATTAAACGGAACAGTAAAATCACAACCATCAATCGCAAGCAGACGATATTTGCCACTAAACAGTTTAGGATTATCGGTCTGATTGTATTCATTTAAGATATGCTTGAATACATCGGGCTGCAACTTATCCTTTGCCTGTTCAAAGGCTGATGCTGTCATCCTGTTGTTAATATCGGGGAACGCATCAAGAAGTTCGGCATTAAGGGAATTGCCTTGCATATTGAGTATTGTTTTGATAGTGGTCTCGGCATTTAATTTACGATTTCTTGTAAAATCCGTAGGTGATTTTGTAAAATCGTGAATGTGAGATACCGTTTCGGATATAACACTATCAAGTTGGTGCAAGGGCGTTTGATTTGAATAAGACATAGCAATCACCGTCCTTTCAATGGTATAACAAGGACAGTAATTTACGGTGCTTTAAGGTATTTTCTCATTTATGATGTAGATTTTTATATAAATCTGTTGATAAATGAGCATTTTTGTATTATTTTGTATTGACTTTTCAATACTTAAATGATACAATACCTTATAGATAAAGGATTTGCACCGCAAATCACTATCGGATAGGGATTTCAGCAAACTTTGGTAGGGGAGTTGAAATCTCTATTTATGTTAAAATGTTCCATATTGAGTATAGCATTTTCTAATCATAATTGCAATACTAAACTATACAAAAGTTATTTATTATAATTATGTATTGCATTGAGAAAAATAAAGTGCTATATTATATGTAGGTGTTTCATATTATTTATTGAAAGGATATAAAAATATGTGTATGGTTTCATTGGTGAATCAAAGTTGTTTTGATTATCTCAAATCGTTGGATTCAGAGTCAGTATCTCTTGTCTTAATCGACCCTCCCTACGAGGTTTCCAGAGATACTAATTTTGCATCTGGCGAAAAGAAAGGTAAAGATACTGATAGATTTAGAGTATCTATGGATTTCGGTGATTGGGATAATGGTTTTACAGGTCTCGATGAAGCGATTAAAGAATGCTATCGTGTCCTTAAAAAAGGTGGTACAATGATTTGCTTTTATGATTTGTGGAAAATTACATCTTTGAAAGATTATTTTGAATCCGCAAAGTTTAAGCAGATTCGTTTTATTGAATGGATTAAGACTAATCCTGTTCCTCTTAACAGTAAAACCAATTATCTTACCAATTCAAGAGAGATTGCAGTTGTTGGTGTTAAAGGCGGTAAACCTACATTTCATTCTGAATATGATAATGGTGTTTATAGTTATCCCATTTGTCACGACAAAGGAAGATTTCATCCTACACAAAAGCCTGTTGCTTTGTTAGAAGAACTTATCGAAAAGCACAGTAATGAGGGTGATTTGGTTCTTGATTGCTTCGCAGGAAGTGCATCTACTGCTGTTGCTGCATATAATCAGAATCGTGATTTTATTGGATGTGAATTATCTAAGGAATATTATGATAAGTCTATTAAGAGACTTAAATCATTGGGAATCATTAAAGGGTGATTTGTATGACAAAATCAGATATAATTAAAGAGTATTTATTAAACAATAACGAACATTTCAGTACGAGCGATAATCAGGCTTATTATATCGCAAATACAAAAAAGCAGTTTGAAAATAATCGAAATCCTTTCAGTTTGAAAGGTATGAATATTGCTTATACTGATTCCCAAATTAAATCTTTGAAATCTAAATCTATGATTTGGGAGCAGTATAGACAAAAATATATTCAATGTGTTTAGGATGGTGGTGTATTATGGCAAGAGATGAAAAAGAACAGAAAGTTCTGCAAATGCTTAATGATAAGAACATTGCAACTGATGATATTATTCGTTATGTAAAAGGTGAATGTAGAGATATTACATTTGCACCTACAACACTTGGAATGTTATTTGAACGAGTAGCAGGTGTTGAATATGATGAAGATGACCCGTTGAGTTGTTTTTCGGCTGAAATTCCAATATCTACTTTGGAAAATATTCATCCGAATTTCAGAAGCACTAATGGATGCCAGTGGGCGAGGTCTGATAATAGTTATCTTGGTAAAAAGTATATTATCAAGAGACAACAGAAAGGTGGCAGAGTTTATTCTATCAAACTTGATGGAGCAAATAATAAATCTATCAAGAGAAATCGTGGTATCAGAAAAGATATTCTTGATACTATTACTAAACAGAGATGTGCAATCCTTGATGTTGGAACACAAATTGAATGTGACCATAAAGACGGTCATTATGATGTGCTTACAAATCAGAATAAAGAAACTCAAAAATTGTCTGATTTTCAACCATTGTCTAAAGCAGCCAATAATGCTAAAAGAAGTCATTGCATTGCTTGTATCAATTCTGGTAAAAGATATGATGCTACTCGTTTAGGATATTCACAGGGATTTATCGTTGGTGATGAAGATACTGCGAGTTGTCAGGGTTGTTATTGGTATGACCCTCAATATTTCAATAAAATTATTTCAAAGGAATATAAAAAGGAAAAATAGGTGGTGGTGATATGGGTAGACCTAAAACAAAGGATTCTAAAGCACAATCATTCAGACTTCGTGCAGATATAGGTGAACGCCTTGACGGATATTCAGAAACAAGTCACATTCCGAAGACGGTTATCGTTGAGTTGGCTCTTGAAGATTATCTGAATAAGGTCGCACCTGTCAAAAAGACCACGAAGGCTTCAAAGAAATAAGTCAAAAAAATAACCCCCAAGGTCTTTCGACTTTGAGGGTTATTCTTGATTTTGCTCTTAACTTAATGACATTGCCCCAACGGGGTCAACCGTTAGGGAGGTTCGAGGAATAAGG
>JAAYNM010000061.1 GCA_012520815.1 Clostridiales bacterium | reverse complement strand
GATTGTTATTCATGTGTTACACCTCCAAGAAAAGTGTAACAATATGTTTAGAATAATCAAATAAGGATGTAGGTTTTATGACATTTTTATTTGCCATAATTCCTACATCCTTATAGTATCATTTGCAACAGACAATAGAATACATAAAACAAGTCATTAAACCTGGAAT
The DNA here is from genome assembly GCA_012520815.1 of Clostridiales bacterium. Lineage (GTDB taxonomy): Bacteria > Bacillota > Clostridia > Lachnospirales > Lachnospiraceae > SVEL01. The sequence continues at coordinate 2,853 of JAAYNM010000061.1, read as the reverse complement.
GAATTTGCTTGAAATACGTAAATTGTGTGAAAATAAGATGTTAGAATTAGAGTTAATATATTTTGCTACAAGGGAAACTTCGTTTGAGGAGTTGTACTATTACATAAAAGATTTTATTCTTTCTATAATGAGAGATGGCAATCATACATAGGGGGCCTACAGATGATACACAAATATATAAAATAGGTAAATCTATAAGTGGTACTAAAATATAGCCAATAGACACATGGAGGAAAACATGATAAACCCCAAAAGGCATTCTTATAAATGATATATTGATTAATAACTCCTTTTTGGTATAATAGGAAAGAATGTTAACATATATTATTTAAAGGAGATTTGGAAAATGACGGTTAGTATGATCGAGATTTTAAAAGCCATTTTTTTAGGAATTGTGGAAGGTATTACGGAATGGCTTCCAATTAGCAGTACTGGGCATATGTTGCTTGTAGATGAATTCATACAGTTGAATACAAGCGAAGGATTTAAGGAAATGTTCTTCGTTGTCATACAGTTAGGGGCTATATTAGCAGTTGTTTTATTATTTTGGAATAAGATGTTTCCGTTCCAGTTTAAAGATAAAGAGCAGCCTATAATTAAGAAGGATACTTTTTCTATTTGGTTTAAAGTAGTAGTAGCTTGTATACCAGGTGCTGTAGTTACGATTTTGTTTGATGACTTTATTGAGGAACATCTGCGTACTCCATATGTTATTGCAGCAGCACTTATATTCTATGGTATAGCATTTATAGTTATTGAAAAATGGAATGAAAAACGAAACGCTCCAATTAAAGAGTTGTCAGATATCACTTATAAAACAGCATTTCTGATAGGAATATTTCAAATATTATCAATTATTCCAGGAACATCACGTTCAGGAGCAACTATTATAGGAGCATTGCTTATAGGTGTTTCAAGAGTGGCAGCCGCGGAATTCACATTTTTCCTTGCAGTGCCGGTTATGTTCGGACTAAGTGCAATTAAGCTATTGAAGTTTGGATTGGCATTTACAGGAAGTGAATTAGTAATATTGTTAGTAGGATGTGTGGTTGCATTCTTAGTATCTTTAGTAGTTATTAAATTCTTAATGAGCTACATAAAGAAGCACAATTTTATAATATTTGGTTGGTACAGAATAGTGCTTGGTGCAATAGTAATAGCCTATTTCCTATTAACTGCATAGAGTTATATAATAATGTCTTTGTATTTAAGGAAATAGAAAATAATCTAAGAATCACAAGTAAGTCAGTTGGTATGCTCCCCTGTAAGTAGATATGGTAAAACCCAAACTACTTATAGGGGATTTTTGTTTGAGGTTATTTAGTTAGAATGTAAGGAGCTGGCATAAAGGAATGCTTAAAAACCCGAAAATGAGTAATACTTAAGAGACGGTTTAGTTAAAAACTGTATATGTAGTATCGAAAACCACATCAAAAGATTAAAAACATAGTAAGTTAGGATTTTATATACTGTATTATATTGACAAATCAACCATATTGGTTTAAACTACAAATAGTTTGATAGTCAAACAATATATATAGTATCGAAGGAGAACATTTTATATGAAGTCATTAAAAATCGGCGATATGATTGCAAAATTTCCTATTATTCAAGGTGGTATGGGTGTAGGTATTAGCAGAAGTAATTTAGCCGGAGCAGTTGCAAAAGAGGGCGGCGTAGGTATTATATCTACAGCGCAGATAGGATATGATGAAGAAAACTTTGAAAAAAATCAGGCTGAAGCAAATCTTGCTGCCATAGATAAGCATATAAAGAAAGCAAAGGAGATTGCAGGTGGTAATGGACTTGTAGGAGTAAATGTTATGGTTGCCCTAAAACACTTTAAAGACCATGTTGTACAGTCTGTAAAATCTGGCGCTGATGTTGTTATATGTGGAGCTGGCTTGCCAATGGATTTACCCGAAATTGTTAAAAGTGTAAAGGGTGCTACTACAAAGATTGCACCTATTGTTTCTTCTGAAAGAGCAGCAAAGTTGATTTTAAAAATGTGGGATCATAAATATAAATCCACAGCAGATTTTATAGTTATTGAAGGTCCTAGAGCTGGTGGACATTTGGGGTTTCGTCCTGAGGATCTAGAACATATAGAGGAAATTGATATGGATAGCGAAATATCAAAAATTATAGAATGTAAGCACGCCTATGAGGAAAAATACGGACACAATATTCCTGTTATTGTAGGTGGAGGGGTATTTGATTCTGAAGACATAAAACATGTAATAGAATTAGGTGCAGATGGTGTACAAATTGGTAGCCGATTTGTGGCAACTTATGAGTGTGATGCTAATCAGTGCTATAAAGATGCATATATTAATGCAAAAAAATCAGATATTACAATAGTTAAAAGTCCTGTAGGTATGCCGGGACGAGCAATCAACAACGAATTTATTAAAAAAGTAGCCGAGGGTAAACAGCCTATAACTAAATGCTACCAATGTTTAGATAAATGTAACCCCGCAGCAGTGCCATATTGTATAACAAAAGCATTGACTGAAGCGGTAAAGGGACATTTGTCAGATGGATTGATTTTTTGTGGAGATAATACGGATAGAATAGATAAGATGATGTCGGTGCATGACTTAATGCAGGAACTTGTAGTAGAATAAGCACTGTAACGGATGCACTTTTTTCTTCAACAATGCCCGCGGCTGATACAGTAGGGACTATTTCCCTATCAAAGACAGAATTTTTATCTCCTTTTAAATATAGTATAGTCTATGGAGAATTCGACAAAATGCTACACGGTTCAATATAGAATTTTTCGATGTGCTCTTATTTTGTGGTGTTAGATTATAAGATTTTGTGATCATGGGTAACATCAAAAATTCTGTC
>JAAYNM010000060.1 GCA_012520815.1 Clostridiales bacterium | reverse complement strand
TTCCAACGGGGCTTATTAAAGTGCCACTACTCCAGTCACTGTCACTCTGAATAATTCAAAAATTCGATAGATTGGTACTTTGGAAGGATATATTCATTTTTTAATTACATTTTGCGGAAACTCAAGCTTAAATAGTCTTCATTAAGATCTTAAATATTCTTCGTTAATAGCTATAACCTTTTCCATAGCTTCAGCACCTGGTGCTCCTATGGTCGTTCTCTTTTCTACACATGTACGAAGTGAGATTGCCTCATATATATCTTCTTCAAAAACTGGACTAATAGCCTTAAATTCATCAAGTGTCATATCGTCAAGTGCCATATTTTTATCTATGCAATACAATACCAATTGTCCCACTATTCCGTGAGCATCTCTAAATGGTACTCCTTTACCTACTAGGTAATCAGCTGCATCTGTAGCATTGGTAAAACCATTTTTAGCACTATTTTCCATAACTGATTTATTAAATGACATTGTATCTATCATTCCCGTAAACAATGAAATACATCCCTTTGTAGTATCAATTGCATCAAAACAAAGTTCTTTGTCTTCTTGCATATCTTTATTGTAAGCAAGAGGAATTCCTTTCATAGTTGTAAGCAATGACATTAATGCACCATAAACACGACCAGTCTTACCACGAACTAATTCTGCTATATCTGGATTTTTCTTTTGAGGCATAATACTGCTACCTGTTGAGTATGCATCATCTAATTCTATAAAGCTATATTCATTAGAATTCCATATGATAATCTCCTCTGAAAATCTGCTTAAATGCATCATTATAGTGGACATTGCTGATAAAAATTCAATTAAGTAATCTCTATCTGCAACTGAATCCATACTATTAAGGGTAGGACCATCAAAGCCAAGTAATTTTGCTGTCAAATCTCTATCCAACGGATATGTAGTTCCTGCAAGCGCTCCAGAACCTAATGGACAGTAGTTCATTCTATTATATATATCATTTAATCTGCCTCTATCCCTTTTAAACATTTCAAAGTATGCACCAAAATGATGTGCCACTGTAATAGGTTGCGCCTTTTGTAAATGTGTAAAACCTGGCATAAAAGTTTTCGTATTTTCTTTCATTATTCTAAGAATTACCTCAAGTAAATTCTTGAGTAACTCATTTACATTCTCAACTTCATCTCTTGTATAAAGTTTCATATCAAGAGCAACCTGATCGTTTCTACTTCTTCCTGTGTGAAGTCTTTTACCTGGTTCTCCTACTCTATCAATAAGATGTGCCTCAACAAACGAGTGAATATCTTCATGTTCTTCACTAATTTCTAGAGCACCTGTTTCAATATCATTTTTAATGCCTTTTAAGCCTTCTATTATAATATTCTTATCATTCTCTGATATAATTCCTGTAGCTGCCAACATAGTTACGTGAGCAATACTTCCATCAATATCTTGCTTATAAAACTTTTGGTCAAATGATAAAGATGCATTGAAATTATGCACTAACTGATTTGTTTCCTTAGTGAAGCGTCCGCCCCAAAGTTTCATGATGTCCTCCATTCCGGGAAAGTCCCAACGACGATTTTTATTTTTTTAGAATCTTTGCAATGACTGTTGCAAAAATAAACACACACATATTACATACGACAATACTAGCACCTGTAGGTATTTCTAACATATATGAAGCTATCATACCCACAAAATAACTAAACATCGATATCGCAACTGATGAAATCAGCACTGGTTTAAATCTCTTAAATATTCTCATAGATGTAACCGCTGGGAATATTATCAGACTGGATATAAGTAGCGTTCCCATAATTCTCATACCTATTACCACCGTCAGAGCAGTAAGTATAGCCAATATCGTTTTATGGATTTCTATTTTAATTCCACAGGCCTTTGCAAAATTTTCATCAAATGTAATTGCAAAAATATAATGATAGCAATATATAAATACCACTAAAATCACTATTCCAAGTATAATGCAAAGCACAGAATCTTCTTTATTGATTGCAAGTATACTTCCAAACATGTAACTATTCAAATCAATATTTGTTCCCTTTGAGAGCGTATTAATAATGATACCGATAGCTATAGAACTAGATGCAATAAGTCCAATTGCTGCATCACCTTTTATTTTGCTATTCTCACTAACACGTAACAATAAATATGCCGCCACTATTACCACAGGAATAGCAACATACAAAGGTGCTTGATTAAAGGCAAGTCCAACTGCCATTGCCCCAAATGAAACATGAGATAAGCCATCTCCAATCATTGAGTATCTTTTTAATACTAAAATAACTCCAAGTAGTGATGCACATAATGCTACTAGACCACCAATAAACATAGCTCTAACCATAAAGGAGTAAGAAAACATTGTTGCTATCTGGTTGAAGAAATCAGACATGCTATTTTCCTCCCTTCTGGTGTTTCTCACACATACATTCCTCTGTACATCCACCATCAATCAGATATTCAGCTTTATTTCCAAAGAAATACTTGTATTTATGCATATGTAAAATCTTATTGGAATATTTAAGAGCATTTTCAACATCATGAGTTATCATAATGATAGTTATTCCTAGCTCTTTGTTCAATTTTTCTATTAATGCATAGAAATCTTTACTTGCAATAGGATCCAGACCAGTAATAGGTTCGTCCAAAAAAATAATCTTATCTGTAGCACAAAGTGCCCTCGCTAGCAATACTCTTTGCTGTTGTCCACCAGATAAATCTGCAAATGACTTATGCTCTAATTCAAGAATTCCAAGCCTGTCCATATTTTTTATAGCTCTCTCTCTTTCTCTATGAGAAAAAAATGGTAGAAAACCTTTTCTAGTAAGACAACCTGATAGCACCACTTCTCCGACAGATGCCGGAAAATCCTTTTGCATCGGGTTTTGCTGGGATAAATATCCGATATTATTTCGTTTTACACCATCTGAAAAAGTAACTTCACCAGATTTCAAAGGAATTATACCCAGTATTCCCTTTAGTAGTGAACTCTTTCCTGTGCCATTTTCGCCTATAACACTTATATAGTCGCCCTTTTCCACTTCCATTGAAAAATCTTCTACTACATTTTCTTTTTCATATGCGATTGACACACTTTTACATATCAGTTGAGCCATTAAAGCCTCCAAATTTCTTAATCTGTTTTAATATGATGTCTTTTTAACTTAATTTGTGTATGAATAATCCGCTTCTAAGCTTTGGCTCGAACCATGTAGATTTCGGTGGCATAAGCATTCCAGCATCAGAAACATTGAATAATTCTTGGATAGATGTTGGATACATTGAAAATGCAATGCTCATATCCTCATGACATCTCTTTTCCAGTTCACTCAACCCTCGAATACCGCCGATAAAATCTATTCTTTTATCTACTCTTGGATCCTTGATACCAAGAATAGGTGTAAGCAGGTTATTCTGCAAAATTGCAACATCTAGACTTTCCACGGGATCATCCACCTTGATTTCCTCTTTTGCTACAAGTTCATACCATTCTTCATCCAAGTACATTCCAATTGTTCCCTTAGCGTTTGGTGAATATGGTGTCTTACCGACATTTGTAATATCAAAGCAATTTGATACCAATTTTATATATTCTTCTTTTGAATGTCCATTTAAGTCTTTTACGACTCTGTTATATGGCATAATCATTAATTCTTCATCTGAAAATAAAACAGAAAGGAAGTAGTTAAATTCCTCGGTACCATCGTAGTTTGGATTTTCTTCCCTTCTCTTAAGGCCGACCTTTACAGCCGATGCTGCTCGATGATGTCCATCTGCAATATATATGCTATTAATGTTTCCAAAAGCATTTTCAACATCTGTAATATCTGACGAATCTTCTATTTTCCAAACTCTATGATTAATACCGTCATCTGATATAAAATCATATATTGTCTTTTCATTTTTTGTTTTGTTTACCACACCTCTAATAACATCATTTGCTCTATATGCTAAGAAGATAGGACCTGTCTGTGCATCACAAGTATCCACGTGATTAATTCTATCTTGTTCCTTATCTGCACGAGTATTTTCATGCTTTTTTATAACATTATTTTGATAATCGTCTATAGAAGAACACGCCACAAGGCCTGTCTGAACTCTTCCATCCATAGTTAATTCATATATATAGTAACATTTATCACTATCTGTAATAAACGTGCCTTCTTCCATCATACCATCAAGCAACTCTTTCGCTTTAGAATATACCTCTGGGGCATATGTATCTACAGAGTCGTCAAACTGAGTTTCTGCTCTATCAATATTAAGAAAAGATAATTTATTATTTGCAACTACATCACTAGCTTCCTTTCTATTATATACATCATAAGGTAAGGCAGCTACCTTATCTACAACTTTTTCGTTTGGTCTAACACAAATAAATGGTTTAACGTTTGCCATAATAAAATTTCTCCTTTGAATTTTCTCTGTATGAGTATACAATATATTTCTGCTTTATGCCATAAAAAAACTTATAATTAATTTCTCCAGAGCTCTTTGATCTTTAGAACCCATAGTCTCTCTTGCAGAGTGCATTGCTAGTATAGGCACTCCCACATCTACAAGTCTCATTGGCAAATACTTATTTGACAACCCACCTAATGTACTTCCTGTGGACACATCTGATCTTGAAACAAACTTTTGATATGGAATATCATTCTCTAAACAAACCTGTTCAATAATGGCTATTGATTCTGAATCTGTCCCATAAGTTTGTGAGCATGCACGTTTTATCACTATTCCATTATTTAATGGATTTTTGTTTGTAATATCTGATTTTTCCATTTTATTTGGATGCTCACCATGGGCCACATCGACTGAAAGAAAGAAGCCTGATGTAATAGCATCAATGTATTCACTTCTTTCAAAGCCTAAAGATAGATACATTTTTTCTAATATCATAGATAAAAGTGATGAATCCGCGCCTTGTTTAGTTCTACTTCCAATTTCCTCGTTGTCAAATAAGGCTATGGCATTGAATCCCGTGTGATTTTTGCACTCTATTATACCTTCTAGTGCTGCCACTACTGATGTTATATTATCTAATCTTGGGGCTGAAATAAAATCGTCATTCAGTCCTATTATTTCAGGTATATCATTGTTATAGATATAAATTTCAAAATCCAAAATATCCTCAACTGGTACCTGTATATTCTCTGATAAATAATTTATAAAGAAATTATCCTTATTCATAGTATCGTTAATAATGGTACACAATGGAATCATATCCTTCTGTCTATTTAATTCTATTCCTTTATTTACCTCATGATTTTGATGAATAGCGATATTAGGTATAGTAAACAGGGATTTTCTAAAATCAAATATCTGTGTATTAGGTCTGAATGTTTCTTCACTTCTGTATGTAACTTTCCCTGCAGCTGAAAGTGGTCTATCTAGCCATGTATTAAGTATCATCCCACCATAAATCTCTACATTACACAAACCATACTTGTTCTTTTTTATTTCAGGGTTTGGCTTAATACATAAGCAAGGATGATCTGTATGCGCTGCCACAATCTTCATACCATTTCTAATATCATAGTTTGTGCCAATATCTACTGCAAAAAGGGATGAGTCATATATATTAATATAATATTTACCTCCTCTATATATCCTCCAATTATCGTTTAATTTAAGTTCATTAAAGCCATTGTCCTTTAGTATCTGAATGGATTTTTTAACGGTTGTAAACTGGCAGGTACACTCACCTAACATATCTGTTAAATGTTCTGCACTAACTAGATATTCCTTCATTTGGGCCTCCTAATATTGAGATAATTACTTTATTTTTGCTTTTTCATCTACTATTTTATTTGCTTTGTTTATATTAACACTCATACTAATATTTTACAATACAAACACTCTCTGGGGCATTTCGAGAAAATTATCTTGCCCTAAAAAAGAGTAAAAATCTTCGTATAGCGCTGAGCCACAAGTAGATATATCAAACCCATCTCATTTTTGAGATGGGTTTGATATATCTAGGAGGTCGCGGCGTTCGCCGCGTATAAAAACATAGAAGCATCAACTTTCAAGTAAACTTGACTTGATGCTTCTTTATTTTTATGTGTGGCTCAGTGCTCGCGCCTATTTTATAATTCTTACTTTTATTACGCCTTCGAGTGCTGATATTTTTTCTACAGAGACTGTAGTTGCACTCATGTCAAGGTCTAACATTGTATATGCGTAGTCGCCTTTTGACTTACTTGACATTTCTGAAATATTTACATGTTCTGCAGCAAATACTCCAGTGAATTGACTTAACATGTTAGGTACATTTTTATGACAGATTGCCATACGGCCTGCCTTTGTACATACACCCATATCACATGCTGGATAGTTTACAGAGTTTGTAATATTACCATTCTCTATGTAATCAACGATTTCTTTTACTGCCATAACTGCACAATTGTCTTCTGATTCTTTTGTTGAAGCTCCAAGATGAGGGAATGCAATTACGTTTTCCATATTTGCAACTTTCTTTGAAGGGAAATCTGTTACGTATTTCTTAACTTTACCAGATTCTAATGCTTCCTTCATATCATCTTCATTAACTAGCAAATCTCTTGAGAAATTAAGGATAACAACTCCGTCTTTCATCATTGAGAAAGAAGCCTTGTTGAACATACCTTTTGTATCATCTAAAAGAGGTACATGAACTGTAATAAAGTCACATTCTGCATAGATATCAGCATTTGCTTTTACAATTTGAACCTGGCTAGAAATATTAAGTGCATTTTTTACTGAAAGATATGGATCGCATCCCATTACTTCCATTCCAAGTGCAATACCTGCATTAGCAACCTTAACGCCGATAGCACCAAGACCTATAACACCAAGTTTTTTTCCTTGAATTTCACATCCAGAAAACTTAGATTTTGCCTTTTCCATTGTCTTACAAATGTTGTCATCATCTTTATTTTCTTCTACCCACTGCATTCCACCTTTTAAATCTCTAGATGCAAGAAGCATACCAGCAACGATAAGTTCTTTAACACCGTTAGCATTTGCTCCTGGAGTATTAAATACAACAATACCCTTTTGGGCACACTTATCAAGTGGAATATTATTAACGCCTGCACCTGCTCTAGCAACAGCTAATAAGCTGTCTGGAAGTTCAAGTTCATGCATAGATGCACTTCTTACAAGTACAGCTTCTGCTTCAGCGAAATTATCTGTAGTACCAAATGTATTTGGTAATAAATTCATACCAATTTTTGCGATTGGATTCAAACAATTTATTTTAGTCATTATTTGTTTTCCTCCTCAAATTTTTTCATAAAGTCTACTAACTTTTCTACACCTTCCATTGGCATAGCATTGTAAATACTTGCTCTCATACCGCCAACGCTTCTATGTCCCTTAAGGTTTTCAAAGCCTGCTGCTTTAGCTTCCTTAATAAACTTAGCATCTACTTCGTCATTACCTGTAATAAATGGTACATTCATAAGAGAACGGTCTTTTGCAACAACTGTTCCACTAAATAATTGGCTCTGATCAAGGAAATCATAAAGAATTTTTGCCTTCTTTTCGTTTAATTCCTTCATTGATTCAAGACCACCCATGTTTTTGATCCATTTGAATACTTTGCCACAGATATAAATTCCATAGCAAGGAGGTGTATTATATAAAGATTCTGCATCTGCATGAGTTTTATATTTAAGCATTGTAGGTGTTCCTGGAAGGGTATCCTCTGTAATAAGGTCTTCTCTTACGATAGCAATTACAACGCCTGCAGGACCAACATTTTTTTGAACACCACCATATATAACGCCATATTTTGAAACATCAACTGGCTCTGATAAGAAACATGATGAAATATCTGCTACTAATGTATGACCCTTTGTATTAGGTAATTCTTTGAATTTTGTACCATAAATTGTATTGTTTTCACAGATATAAACATAATCAGCATCTTCTGGAATATCAAGATCTGAACAATCTGGAATATATGAGAATGTCTTATCAGCTGAAGATGCAACTTCTACTGCATCACCATACATTTTTGCTTCCTGGTAAGCCTTCTTTGCCCACTGTCCAGTAATAATATACGCTGCTTTTTTGTTCTTCATAAGGTTCATTGGAATCATAGCAAACTGTTGTGAAGCTCCACCCTGTAAGAATAATACCTTGTAATTGTCTGGAATATTCATTATTTCTCTTAAATCTGCTTCAGCAGTTTTAATAATCTCGTCAAAAGCCTTAGAACGGTGGCTCATCTCCATAACTGACATTCCTGTACCTTTGTAATCTAACATCTCTGCTGCAGCTTCTTTTAATACTTCTTCAGGTAAAACTGCTGGACCTGCTGAGAAATTGTACACTCTACTCATTTTAACATCCTCCTATAAACATTAAGTTAAAGCTTATTTTGTTCCTAAATCTTCTTCACTAAATGCTTCTGAAATTGGAGCACCTGGTGCAACCATTGGGAATACTTTGTCATCACTATCGATAACGCAGTCAATAACAACTGGCCTATTGAGTTCAATAGCCTTACGTAAAGCATCTTCTACTTCTTCTTTCTTAGTAACTCGGATGCCTACAGCCCCCATTGCCTCTGCAAGTTTTACAAAGTCCACATTGTCATTTAACATTGTATTAGAATATCTCTGACCATAGAACAATGTTTGCCATTGTCTAACCATTCCTAAAACATGATTGTTAATTACTACTTGAACGATTGGTACATTATACCTTGCAGCTGTAGCTATTTCATTCATATTCATTCTGAAACAACCATCACCTGCAATATTGCATACAATCTTATCTGGTTTAGCAAGCTTAGCACCAATCGAGGCGCCAAGTCCATATCCCATAGTTCCTAATCCGCCTGAAGAAATAAATGTTCTTGGCTGTGTATACTTATAGAACTGTGCTGCCCACATCTGATGTTGGCCAACTTCAGTAGTAATTATTGCTTCACCATTCGTAACTTCATATAATTTTTCAATAATATATGGTCCAGTAAGGCCTTCGCCATGCTTAAGTGGATATTTTTGCTTAAAGTCTATAATAGTGTTCATCCACTCGCTTCTATCAGCCTTTGTAAGTTTCTCATTAAGTTTTGTAAGAATTTCTTTTGCATCACCAATAATGCTAGCATCAGTTCTAACGTTTTTGTTTATCTCCGCAGCATCAATATCAATATGAATTATTTTAGCATGTGGAGCAAATCTCTTAACATTACCCGTTACACGATCGCTAAATCTTACACCAATGGCAATAAGTAAGTCGCATTGTGTTACACCAAAATTAGATGTTTTGGTTCCATGCATACCTATCATACCGGTATATCTATCAGAAGTACCATCATAAACGCCTTTACCCATAAGTGTATCACAAACAGGTGCATCAACTTTTTCAACAAATTCCTTAAGTTCTGTGCAAGCATCAGAAGCAACTATACCACCACCAACAAATATGTATGGTTTCTTTGCTTTTCCAATAATCTTAACTGCCTTTTCTATATCTGATTCTTTTATAGTAGAACTTTGTCTTTCAATAGCCTTTGGAGCAGTCTTTACATAATCTGCCTTATTAGCTGTTGCATCCTTTGTGATGTCAACAAGCACTGGGCCTGGTCTGCCTGATGCTGCGATATAAAATGCCTCTCGTATTGTATCTGCAATATCTGCGGCATCTTTTACGATGTAATTATGCTTTGTAATAGGCATCGTAACACCTGTAATATCTATTTCTTGGAATGTATCCTTACCAAGAAGTGGTTTCGCAACATTTGCTGTAATGGCTACCATAGGAATGGAATCCATAAAAGCTGTAGCAATACCTGTTACAAGATTTGTTGCTCCTGGGCCTGAAGTCGCCATACAAACTCCAACTTTACCAGTTGCACGTGCATATCCATCCGCTGCGTGGGAAGCTCCCTGCTCATGGGATGTTAAAATATGTTTAATTTCGTCTTGATGCATATATAATGCGTCATATACGTTAAGAATAGTTCCACCTGGATATCCAAAAACTGTATCTACGCCTTGCTCTTTTAAGCACTCGATAAGAATTTCTGAACCTGTTAACTGCATTTTCGTTTTCCTCTCTGTTGTCTCATTTTATTATATCAGACTAGCATATTACAAATATACTTATGTTTCAAATACCAATTTTATCTTATAAAATTTAAAGCAAAGGATTATAATGTACTTCTTAGCACTGCACCCTTGTTTGCTGATGTAACAAGTGAAGCGTATCTTGTAAGGTAACCTGTTTTAACTTTTGGTTCTTTTGGTTGCCATTTTGCTTTTCTTTCAGCTAAAATTTCATCAGATAATTCTACATTAATTGAATTGTTATCGATATCAATACTAATAATATCCCCTTCTTCAACTAATGCTATAGGACCACCAACTGCTGCTTCTGGTGAAACGTGACCTATAGAAGCTCCTCTTGATGCACCTGAGAAACGACCATCTGTAATAAGAGCAACTGATGAACCAAGTCCCATACCTGCAATGGCAGATGTTGGATTAAGCATCTCTCTCATACCTGGGCCACCCTTAGGTCCTTCATATCTAATAACTACTACATCACCAGCGACGATTTTTCCGCCCTTAATTGCTGCAATAGCATCTTCTTCACAATCAAATACTCTAGCAGGTCCTGAATGTTGAAGCATCTCTGGAACAACTGCTGATCTTTTAACAACACAAGTATCTGGTGCAATATTTCCACGAAGAACTGCAATACCACCAACTTGGCTATATGGATTTTCTATATCACGAATGATTTGTGTATCTTTATTTATGCAGCCTGCGATATTTTCGCCAACTGTTTTGCCTGTAGCTGTAATAATATCTGTATTGAGAAGTCCTTTTTTATTTAACTCGTTCATTACTGCATACACACCACCAGCTTCGTTAAGGTCTTCCATATATGTGTTACCTGCTGGAGCAAGGTGACAAAGATTAGGTGTCTTAGCACTGATTTCATTTGCCATCTCAATATCAAGATCAACACCTGCCTCATGGGCTATAGCTGGTAAATGAAGCATAGAATTTGTACTGCATCCTAACGCCATATCTACTGTTAATGCATTTTCAAATGCAGCCTTTGTCATTATATCTCTTGGTTTAATATCATTTTTGAGCAATTCCATGATCTTCATACCTGCATGTTTAGCAAGTTTAATTCTCTCTGAATATACAGCTGGGATTGTACCATTGCCCCTTAATCCCATACCAAGTGCCTCTGTAAGACAATTCATACTGTTTGCTGTGTACATTCCTGAACATGAACCACATGTTGGACAAGCTTTTGCTTCAAATTCTTCCACTTCTTCAAGTGACATCGAGCCTGCTGCATAAGATCCAACTGCTTCAAACATACTTGAAAGAGAAGTTTTACAACCTTTTACGCGACCTGCAAGCATAGGGCCACCACTTACAAAGATTGTTGGTATATTAAGTCTTGCAGCTGCCATAAGAAGTCCTGGAACATTCTTATCACAGTTAGGAATCATAACTAATGCATCAAATTGATGAGCAAGAGCCATACATTCTGTAGAATCGGCAATTAAATCTCTAGTTACTAAGGAGTATTTCATTCCTGTATGACCCATTGCAATACCGTCACATACTGCGATTGCTGGGAACATAATAGGAGTTCCTCCTGCCATTGCTACACCCATCTTTACAGCATTGGTGATTTTATCAATATTAATGTGACCAGGTACTATTTCGTTGTAGGAACTTACGATACCAATTAATGGTCTCTCTAGTTCTTCCTTGGTCATACCAAGTGCGTTAAACAATGAACGGTGAGGTGCCTGTTGCATCCCTTTTGTTACTGCATCACTTTTCATTTTATTACTTCCTTTCTATACAAAAGCCATATATATCTAAACAGGTAAATACTTGTATTTAGGCTATTCTCTCGCAAATAAGGTCTCCCATTTCGCTACACTTAACCTGCTTCATTCCCTCAGTCATAATATCAACTGTTCTGTAATCTTCCTTTAACACTTGCTTAATAGCTGCTTCCACAGCATCTGCTTCTTTATCTAAATCAAAGCTATAACGAAGCATCATCGCTGCTGAAAGAATGGTCGCGATTGGATTTGCAATATCTTGACCTGCAATATCAGGCGCTGCGCCGTGACTTGGCTCATACAGACCTAGCTTTGTAGCACCAAGTGACGCTGAAGATAACATTCCAATAGAACCTGTAACCATACTCGCTTCGTCTGATAAAATATCACCGAACATATTCTCTGTTAAGATGACATCAAATTGCGCTGGATTCTTAACTAACTGCATTGCGCAATTATCCACAAGCATATTTTCAACTACGACCTCAGGATAATCTTTTGCTACCTCTGCTATGACTTTATTCCAAAGTCTAGAAGTATCAAGAACATTAGCCTTATCGACACTAGTAATTTTCTTTCTTCTCTTCATAGCAATCTCAAAACCCTTTATTGCTATTCTTCTTATTTCATTTTCATCATATTTAAGAGTGTCTGTTGCTGTGACGACTCCATCCACGGTCTCAGTTTTTCTATCACCGAAGTATAAACCGCCTGTAAGTTCGCGAACTATCATCATATCAAATCCAGCGTCTGCAACAGATTCCTTAAGAGGACATGCACTTTTTAATTCATCGTACAAAAAAGATGGTCTAAGATTAGCAAATAATCCAAGCCCTTTTCTTATTGCAAGAAGACCTGCTTCTGGTCGTAGATTTGGTGCTAAATCGTACCATTTATCCACTCCGACTGTTCCACCGACGGCACCTAAAAGCACTGCATCTGAAGCTTTTGCTGTTTCAAGTGCTTCTTTTGTAAGTGGTTCTCCATGGGCATCTATTGAACATCCACCCATAAGTACTTCTGTATAATTAAATGTGTGATTATACTTTTTTGCGACTACATCTAAGACTTTTTTTGCTTCCCTTACTATTTCAGGGCCGATACCATCACCTGATATTGATGCGATATTAAAATTCATTGGTATGCCTTCTTTCATTATATATTATTTAATATTATTCTGAGTCATTTGCCTTTTCTACTTCAACTACAGCTTCTTTTTTCATTGGAATACGACAATTTTTATTGTTTCCGAACTCTACAATAACCATATCTTCTTGAACATCAATAACTATACCGTAAAATCCTGATGAAGTAAGTACTGGATCTCCGACTTCAATTGATTCCATAAGTGAAGTACGCATTGCTTGCTGCTTTTCCTGCTGTTTCTTTTGTGGTCTATACATAAGAAAATAGAGAATACCACCAAAAACCACAATATAAAGTACTATTGTGATAATCATATTTGATCCTGATACTCCTTCTGCTAAAATTGATAAATTGTTCATAATATTCCTCCTAGTTATTTGCTGCATCATTCATGCCAGCAAGTTTTTTATTTTTATATTCTTTATATCTGCCTTCTTCAATGGCTAAGCGAATTTCTTCCATCATTGTATTATAGAAATACAAATTATGCAATACGCATAATCGCATGCCTAACATTTCCTTGGCCTTAAGTAGATGCCTAATGTAGGCTCTGCTGTAGGTCTTACAAGCCGGACACTGACAACCTTCTTCTATTGGAAGAGGGTCTTTTTCATACTTAGCATTAAAAAGATTGATTTTTCCTTTATTTGTATATAAATGTCCATGTCTACCATTTCTGCTAGGATAAACACAGTCAAAGAAATCTACGCCTCTATCTACAGCTTCTAAAATATTGGCTGGTGTTCCTACACCCATAAGGTATGTTGGTTTCTCTAATGGTAAATATGGTACAGTAGCCTCAATAACTTCGTACATTTCTTCATGTGATTCACCAACAGCTAATCCGCCAATGGCATATCCATCAAGATTCATCTCGCTAATGCGTTTGGCATGTTCAATTCGGACATCACTTAATATTCCGCCCTGATTGATACCAAAAAGCATCTGTTTATTATTAATAGTATCAGGTAGAGTATTTAGCCTATCCATCTCTATCTTACATCTCTCAAGCCATCTAGTAGTTCTTTCAACAGACTGTTCAATATATCTTCTCTCTGCTTTAGCTGGTGGACATTCATCAAATGCCATAGCTATCGTAGATGCCAAATTAGATTGTATTTGCATACTCTCTTCTGGACCCATAAAAATCTTTCGTCCATCTATGTGAGAATGGAAATATACGCCTTCTTCTTTAATCTTTCGTAATCCAGCAAGTGAAAAAACCTGAAATCCTCCAGAATCTGTAAGTATAGGTTTATCCCATACCATAAACTTATGGAGTCCCCCCATAGCTTTAACTATCTCATCACCCGGTCTTACATGTAGGTGATAAGTGTTTGAAAGTTCAACCTGGGTTTTTATCTGCTGTAAATCTTCAGTAGAAACAGCCCCTTTAATAGCAGCAGCCGTACCTACATTCATAAATACTGGTGTTTGTATCACTCCATGAACTGTGTGAAATTCTCCACGTTTAGCATTACCATCACGTTTAAGTAATTTGTACATACTTTACCTCGATAAGATATTATAGTATTACATTTCAGTGCAAACTTTGATTATTTTATCATAAAATATTTATTTGTTCAACCTTTATGGGGATTCCTTATTTGAATATTTCAGTCACATTTGGCAATACTTTAAGTAAAAAAGATTGCAAATATAATATAAACGGGCTCGTAAGAATAGATTACGCGCCCGCTTGGTTTGTTGTTGGTTTATTCTTTGAAAAAATTCTTAATTTTGGAAACAGTAGAAGTCATGCTAAGTAATAACATATCTAATATTGTTATAGCTGTCATCGCTTCAACCACTACAACTGCTCTTGGAACAATAACAGGGTCATGACGTCCTTTGATTTTAATATCAATATCTTCATGGCTTCTGTTTATTGTTTTTTGTTCTTTAAAAATAGATGGTGTTGGTTTAACTGCAGCCCTCAGTACGATATCACTTCCATCTGATATGCCTCCAAGAATCCCTCCTGCATAATTTGTTCTTTTAATCACATTTCCTTCGGAATCTGTAGTAAAGCTATCGTTATTATTTGAGCCTGATTTTGTAGCCACTTCAAATCCCGCGCCTACCTCAATACCCTTTATAGCACCAATAGACATAATAGCCTTAGCAAGATTTGCATCTAATTTTTCAAATACAGGTTCGCCAATTCCACTTTTCATCCCTGTGACAACACATTCAATTACACCGCCTACGGAATCCAAATCCGCCATTTTATTATCAAGCAGTTCTGCCGCAAGCTTAGCAGCTTCTTCATCCGGCATCGATACGGGATTTGAATCCCTCATTGCTAAATCAAATCTATCATAATCTATTGAAACATTACCAATAGATTTTGTGTATGCATTTACTTTAATTCCAAGTTCTTCTAATAGTAATGCTGCCACAGCGCCACCAGCCACTCTGCCAATGGTCTCTCTGCCCGAAGACCTTCCGCCACCTCTGTAATCTCTAAAGCCATACTTCTCATCAAAGGTATAATCTGCATGTCCAGGTCTGTAATAATTAGCTATCTGCGTATAATCAGAGGGTCTCTGCGTTTTGTTGAATACTACCATAGAAATAGGGGTACCTGTTGTCTTTCCTTCAAATACTCCTGATAATATCTCTACCATATCATCTTCACTACGGGGTGTAGTATACTTTGATTGACCTGGTTTTCTTCTATTAAGGTATTTTTGAATATCCTCTTCGCAAAGATTTAAACCTGCAGGACATCCGTCCACAACAACTCCAATACCCTTGCCATGGGATTCACCCCATGTAGAAATCTTAAATATATTTCCAAAACTTGAACCTGCCATTGTATTTCCTTTCCTAAAAGTTACATATAGCTTTCACTTTATAGTGGTTATTTACTGTAAAACAATTTATTCAAAATATTTATTTGTACAATGGATACTTATCTGTGAGTTCCTTAACCATTTCCATTGCTTTATCTTTATTAGTTTTTGCATCCTTAACAAGTAATGAAATTGCTTCTGCAATTACATCCATATCTTCTTCTTTCATTCCACGGCTTGTTACAGCTGCTGTACCAAGTCTGATACCACTTGTAACAAATGGAGATGCTGGATCATTAGGAATTGCATTTTTATTACATGTTATATTTGCAGCATCAAGAAGTTTTTCACACTCTTTACCAGTAACATTCATATTTTGAAGATCAACTAACATTAAATGATTGTCTGTACCACCTGATACTAGGTTAAATCCTCTTGAAATAAGACCCTTTGCTAATGCTGCTGCATTTGCCTTAACATTAACCATATATGTTTTAAAATCATCATCTAATGCTTCTTTAAAACAAACTGCCTTTGCTGCAATAACATGCATTAATGGGCCACCTTGAATTCCTGGGAATACAGCTTTATTAAAATTAAATTTAGCTGCACTTTCAGCACTAGCAAGTATCATACCACCTCTAGGTCCTCTTAATGTCTTATGAGTAGTTGTAGTCACAACGTCTGCATAAGGAATAGGACTCATATGGATCCCTGCCGCTACAAGACCTGCAATATGTGCCATATCTACCATAAGTAATGCACCAACTTCATCAGCAATTTCTCTAAATTTCTTAAAATCTATTTCTCTTGGATATGCAGAAGCACCCGCAACAATAAGCTTTGGTTTAAATTTTTTTGCAACTGCTAATACATTGTCATAATCCAAGAAACCATCTGCATCCACATGATATGGTACAATATTAAAATATTTTCCCGAAATATTAACTGGACTTCCGTGTGTTAAATGTCCTCCATCTGCAAGGCTCATACCCATAACTGTATCTCCTGGATTTACCATTGCAAAGAATGCTACTAAATTGGCTTGTGCTCCTGAATGTGGTTGTACATTAACATACTCGCAACCAAATAGCTCTTTAGCTCTTTCAATAGCAAGATTTTCCACTACATCAACAAATTCGCATCCTCCATAGTATCTCTTTCCTGGATAACCCTCTGCATATTTGTTTGTTAATGGACTTCCCATAGTTGCCATAACAGCCTTGCTTACAAAATTCTCAGATGCGATAAGCTCAATATGACAATTTTGTCTTTCAATCTCACTTTGCATTGCCACCGCAATTTCTTTGTCGTAATCGTTAATTAAATCGAATGAATACATTTCTTTCCTCCTGATTATAAATATTTCCTTTCAAATTCTTCTATACTTATTGGCTTGTCGTGCAAATAGCCTTGAACCTCATTACATCCGAACTTATATACAACTTCTTCAACTTCCTTTGTTTCAATTCCTTCGCAAACAATATCTAAATCAACATCCTTTAGCATTTTAATCAGTCCACCCATAATATCTTTTCCTCTTTTAGTATCGAGGCTTGTATCTATAAAGCCCTTGTCCAATTTCACAATATCAATTGGCAGAATGCTAATTAGATTTAGGGAAGAATATCCTGAACCAAAGTCATCTATGCTAACCTTAAAACCATATTCGCGGAGTTTTCCTATCTTTTCAATTACCATATCTGTATCTCTTAAAAATACAGATTCTGTAACTTCAAATTCTACAAGACTTGGGGGGATATTTAGTTTTTCATATCCCTTTATAATCTCCTCGGCTATGTCATCTGTGTAAAAATGAATTCTCGAAAGATTAACTGAAACCACAATATCTTTATATCCTGATTCATACCATCGTTTCATCATAGCAAAAACATACTTAATAACATACTTGTCCAAATCTAATATTTTACCTGTTTTTTCTAAAATCGGAATAAACTCACCGGGACTTATTGTGTTTCCATCACTATCCTTCAGTCTACTTAACGCCTCTGCACCCACTACCTTCTGAGACTTGATGTTTACTTTCGGTTGTAATAAAACAACTATTTCTTTGTTTCTTATGTTCTCTTCAAGTACGGTAAGTACCTCCGCCACACGTTCTTGCTCTTTAAGGAGTACCTCGCTATACTCTACACAATTTATCTTATAGTGTCCCTTTGCCGCCTTTCGCGCCATATTCGCTCTATCTATGTAATTTGTAATATGACCATCATTACTTGTTATTTTATAAATTCCAGAATGAATATGAATAGGAACAATAGGATAATCTTTTTGGTTCTCATTAATGAATTTACTGTTGAATTTTGTTACTCTTTCAACTACCGTCTCATCTGATTCGTCTGTAATAAATAATCCAACAATATGATCTGAATAAATACGAGTAGCTACAACACATCTTTCATTATCCATGCAAAAGTCTTTTATCAGCTTGTTCAAGAGAATATCGCCCTGGGAAAACCCATAGTTTTTGTTTATTAGCTTAAAATTAGAAATATCGGAGGCCACAATATGATATCTATCATCTTCTTTTGCCAATACATTTTCAGCTATCATACAAAAATTATCAAAGTAAGGTAAGTTGGTTATTGTGTCTCTCTTTATATTCTTAAGCAGTTTTTCATTCAATGTCTCTTTCACCTCATTCCACGTTTTAGTTTGAGTTTTAGGCCTTATGCTATTAGTTTGAGACTACATTTTATGTCTTTATTTTATTTTTTTGTAATTGCTTCAATTCCACCCATATATGGTCTCAATGCTTCAGGAATTCTTACAGAACCATCTTCTTGTAAGTTATTCTCAAGAAATGCAATAAGCATACGTGGTGGAGCAACAACGGTATTATTAAGCGTATGAGCAAAATATTTTCCCTCATCTGCGTTAACACGAATCTTTAATCTTCTTGCCTGAGCATCACCTAAGTTAGAACAACTTCCAACCTCAAAATATTTCTTTTGTCTTGGAGACCATGCTTCTACATCTATAGACTTAATCTTTAAATCTGCTAAATCACCAGAACAGCATTCAAGTGTTCTAACTGGAATATCTAAACTTCTAAATAAATCCACCGTGTTCTGCCATAACTTATCGAACCACATTTTACTTTCTTCAGGCTTACATACAACTATCATTTCTTGCTTCTCGAACTGATGAATTCTATATACTCCTCTTTCTTCTATTCCGTGGGCACCCTTTTCTTTTCTAAAACATGGTGAATAACTTGTAAGTGTATATGGCAATTTTTCTTCTGGAACAATAGTGTCAATGAATTTACCAATCATTGAATGTTCGCTTGTACCAATAAGATACAAATCTTCTCCTTCAATTTTATACATCATGGCATCCATTTCAGCAAAGCTCATAACACCAGTAACTACATCACTTCTAATCATAAATGGCGGCACACAATATGTGAATCCCCTATTAATCATGAAATCTCTAGCATAAGAAATAACTGCTGAATGAAGTCTAGCAACATCTCCCATAAGGTAGTAAAAACCATTGCCGGCTACTTTTCTTGCACTGTCTAAATCCAAACCATCAAAATTTTCCATTATTTCTGAATGATATGGTATTTCAAATTCTGGAACCACTGGTTCACCAAATCTCTCAATTTCAACGTTCTCACTATCATCCTTACCAATTGGAACTGATGGGTCTATAATGTTTGGGATAATCATCATTATATTCTTTATTTTATCTTCAAGTTCTGCTTCCTTAGCCTCTAATTGCGCCAATTTTTCAGAATTTTCAGTTACAAGCTTTTTTGTAGCCTCAGCCTCTTCTTTTTTACCCTGTGCCATTAATGCACCGATTTGCTTTGAGATCTTGTTTCTATTCGCCCTCAAAGAGTCTGCCTTCTGTTGAGTCTCTCTACTTTCAATATCTAGGGCTATTACTTCATCTACAAGTGAAAGCTTGTTATCCTGAAATTTATTTTTAATGTTTTGTTTTACTATCTCTGGATTTTCTCTCACAAATTTAATATCTAACATTTTCTTCCTCCTAAGGATTTCTTCAAAATATGGTGTCACAATGCCATATTTGGTTAATTATAGATTATTTGCGAGAGAATTACAAGAAATTTTCACCATTTTACTCCATATTAGTGGTGTTTTTTACATTTTTGACAATTCCAAATAAAGCAACTCCTGCAAACATAGTAATCATTATCGCTAATACATTCTTTCCGTCAATTCCTGTTACTGGTGCTTTTGCATTTTTTCCCTTATTACCTATATTATTTGCATACACTGGCATACATATAGATAACATCAAAATAGCAGAAAACAATAGATTTTTACTCAAAAGAAATCATTCACCCCGCTGACTATGAACGTGCAGTTGCTTTTTTAACACCAAAAAATCTTCTTGAACAATTACAATACAGAAATATTATTTCTGTATTGTATAAAAAAAGCTCCTGTCATTGACAGGAGCTTTTAAAATCAATATTAACTTTAATTACTTATTAACTTCAATTATTTATTTTCTTCAATATGAACTGATAATCGATTCAAAGGAATTTTTATCTGTGCCTTATCAAATGCCTTCTTAAAATTCTCATTTAATCTAAAGTACACATCCCAGTAATCGCTGCTATATGCCCATATACGAACACCAACTGTAACTTGAGATGCTGCAAGTTCTTTGATAAATACAAATATCTCTTCTTCCTTCAATACTTTATCTTCTTTTGAGATAGTATCCAAAATAACTCGTTTTGCCTCGTCAATATCCGTTGCATAACTAATACCTAAGTCAAAATCTACCCTGCGTTTATTGTTTGCTGAAGTATTTATAAGATGAGTATTAGACAAATTACCATTAGGTATGATAAGTTTTTTGTTGTCTCCTGTATCAAGATATGTGTAAAAAAGATCGATTTTTCTTACAGTACCTTCCTTGCCAGATGAACCATCTAAAATATAGTCTCCAACTTTAAAAGGTTTTAATATCAGGATGAGTACACCACCAGCAAAATTTGATAGACTTCCCTGAAGTGCCAAGCCTAACGCCAAACCTGCTGATCCTAAAACTGCAATGAATGATGTAGTTTCAATACCTACTCTATCACAAATAATTACAAGTAAAATAATATATAAAACAAATTTTACTAGTGATTCTAAAAATTTTCTTACACTTACTTCTATTTTTGCTCTTTCACAAAATCTCTTTACAAATTTAAGGACTAGTTTTATTACAAGTTTGCCAATAACAAATAGAATTATTGCTACTAATACATTTAAAGCAAAATTCAATAGCGTTGGTATAAAATTCTCCATTGCTTGAATAAGCTTATTTGCTTCTTTAATGACTTCTTCGCCATTAACTACTGTTCCTGCATCTAATAACATCTCTTTTTCCTCCTAGGTATCTTTATTTTGTTGTTTTTGGTTTTGTCACTCTTTTTGTTGATGTAGCCTTTTCGGATGTAGTAGTCTTTTTTGCTGGGGTAGCCTTCTTGACTGTGGTAGTCTTTTTTGCTGCCATAGCCTTTGTCCCAGTAACCGCTGTATCCTTTGCCGTTGTAGCCTTTTTCTCGGTTGCTGCCGTCGTCTTTGTCTTTGCAGTCTCTGTGGCTGCTCCGCTCTTTGCCACCGTCTTTCTTGCTACTGGTTTTTTTATTATCTTCTCTATGTTCTTCTTTTCTTCCCTTTCTCTAATAGCATCCGCCTTTGCAATCTCTTTTTCCAACGCAAGTGCTATCTTTGACTTTGCAGATGATTTAGTGGCAATTACATCACTCCTTCCTTTGACTTCAATACCAACTGCCTTCTTCTTTGGGGTAGGTAATGGTCCTGCATATTTTAATACTACCACTGAAAGAGCAGGTAAAGATATAGTAATTGAGTTTTCTCTTCCATCGTATGCAGCTGATTTAGAGGACTTAACCCTGCCATTTACAAGACCAGATCCGCCAAACTTCGTATCATCACTGTTTAATATTTCTTTATATTTACCTGGTTTAGGTACCCCTACTATAAATTCCTTATATGAAATCGTATCAAAATTACAAATAACTAAAAGTGTTTCTCCCTCGTCTATTCCTTGTCTAACAAAAGAAACTGTGCTGTTTACAGAAGAAACGCAATTTACCCAACTAAATCCATCCACATCACTATCTAACTGATACAATGCAGGTTGACTTTTATACATTTTATTCAAAGCCTTAACAAAATCATTTACCTGCTTACATCGTTCATCTTCTAGGCAATCCCAAGGAAGGCTTTCCTCTTCATTCCATTCGCCTCTTTGAGCAAAATCCTGACCCATGAAAATCAATTTCTTACCTGGATGTGTCATCATATATGCGTAGGCTGCACGTAGATTTGCATATTTCTCATCATCTGTTTGACCTGCCATCTTAGAAAACATAGACTTTTTACCATGTACTACCTCATCATGTGAAAATACTAAACAGAAATTTTCACTATACTGATAAATCATACTAAAGGTAAGCTGATTATAATTATTTTTTCTAAAATATGGGTCACATTGCATATATGCTAGGAAATCGTTCATCCATCCCATATTCCACTTGAAATCAAATCCTAGACCATCTTCATCCTCCACATAACCTGTAATCTTTGGCCATGCTGAAGAATCCTCTGCAATTAATAATGCACCCTTACACTGCTTCTTAAATTGAGAATTAAGATGTTTAAAAAATTCAACCGCTTCAAGATTTTCATTACCGCCATATATATTTGGAATCCATTGACTATTTTGCTTCCCATAATCTAAATAGAGCATAGATGCGACAGCATCCATTCTTATTCCATCAATATGGAATTTCTTAACCCAGAAAAATGCATTTGCTATAAGAAAATTACTAACTTCTGGTCGTCCATAGTTAAATATAAGAGTACCCCAATCAGGATGATTAGCCTGAATTGGATTTTCGTGTTCATATAAGCAAGTTCCATCAAATACTGCCAATCCAAACATATCCTTTGGAAAATGAGCTGGAACCCAGTCTAAAATAACACCTATATCTTCTTTATGCATATAATCCATAAAGTACATAAAATCTTTCGGTGTTCCATATCTAGAGGTTGTTGCATAATATCCTGTTACTTGATAACCCCAAGAGGCATCAAACGGATACTCCATAATAGGCATCAATTCAATATGAGTATATCCCATATCCTTTACATACTCAGCTATCATAGGAGCAAGTTCTTTGTAATTATAGTAATCTTCTCTAGGATCAACATCTTGCTGCTTTGGTTTCTTCCATGAACCTAAATGTAACTCATAAATTGACAATGGCTCCTTCAGAGGTTCTTTATTTTCTCTAGATTTGATCCATGCATCATCATTCCATGAAAATCCATCTAAATCACTGGTAATCGACGCAGTCTCTGGTCTTTTCTGACTAGCATTAGCATAAGGGTCAGCCTTCATTACTAATGTACCATCTTTTTTTCGAATCTCGAATTTATATAATTCGCCTTCTTTAACTTCAGGGATAAACAGAGTAAATACACCTGTATCCTCTACTTTGTTCATCATATGACGTCTACCATCCCACGCATTAAAGTCGCCCACAACACTTACTCTCAATGCAAAAGGTGCCCATACTGCAAAAGTATATCCACTAACTCCATCAATGGTTGCTTTATGAGCTCCAAGATAATCATAGATATCATAACAAATACCAGCATTAAATTTCTTAAAAACTTCTATTGGTGTGCTTGGTGTAAATGCGTATGCATCATAATATTCATTCACCAATCCGTCGGCATATTCTGCCGAAATCTTATACTTACCCTTAACTGTTCTAGGTAAAAGTACAGCATAATATCCCGCATCATCCATAAGTTCCATAGGATATGTCTTTTTCACTCCATCTACCTTAATAGAAACTCTAGTAGCATCTGGAACAAACGTGCAAACAAGGTTGCCCCCTTTAACCTGTTTTGGGCCAAGTACTGTTGATGGATTGTCAATATCCGAATAAACAACGCCCTCAATATTTCTCCAGTTCATAAGATTGTATAGCTTGTCCATAACCTTTTGCTCCTTCCGAATTATTGCCCACTACATTGGACTTTATTATTTTAAGTTTACCATATCATTTGGTTTTCTGCCACAAAAAAGATGGTTATAAAATTCTATAACATATAGTATAATGTTAGTATATGTTATAACTATCTTAGATTATTACAAAATTTCGAAACACGAAAGGATTTTTATGAAAACACCAACGATAATACTAATTGCATACTTAATTTTAATGAATCTAGCTGGATTTTTATCAATGGGAATTGATAAGCGTCGTGCAATCAAGCACAAATGGCGAATCCCTGAAAAAACCTTGTTTTTATTTGCGCTACTAGGTGGCAGTGTTGGTTCCAACTGCGGAATGGAATTTTTCAGACACAAAACCAAGCATTGGTATTTCGTGGTTTTTATGCCTCTTATCCTAATAATTCAAGTATTACTCCTTTGTTACCTCTTTTTCAGGTAAATCAAGGGCAATGCACAACTCATCTAACTGTTTTTTTTCTACAACATCAGGCGCCTTTGTCATTAGACATGATGCGTCTTTTATTTTTGGGAAAGCGATTACATCACGGATACTGTCTTCCTTTGCCATAAGCATTATTAATCTATCAAGACCATATGCTAATCCAGCATGAGGCGGAACCCCATACTTAAATGCATCAAGTAAAAATCCAAATCTATCATAAGCATCTTCTTTATTAAATCCAAGAACTTCAAACATCTTTTCTTGAACATCGCTTTGGAAAATTCTAACTGAACCTCCGCCAATTTCTGTACCATTAAGTACAATGTCGTATGCCTTTGCACGAACTTTGCCAGGGTCTGACTCTAGATACATAAGATCTTCTTCCATTGGCATTGTAAATGGATGATGCATAGCAACAAATCTATTTTGTTCTTCTGAGTACTCAAAAAGTGGGAACTCTGTAACCCAAAGGAAGTTGTATACATTTTTATCAAGTAATTCTAACTGCTGAGCGAGCTCAATTCTAAGAGCTCCTAAAACACTGTATACAATGTTGTTCTTATCTGCTGCAAATAATAGTAAATCTCCTGGCTTACCATCCATTGCTTTTACTAATATCTCTAACTGCTCTTCTGTCATAAACTTAGTAAATGATGACTTATATGTTCCATCCTCATTTATAGCTAAGTATGCAAGACCCTTTGCTCCATATCCCTTTGCAAAATCTACAAGTGCATCAATTTTCTTTCTTGGCATTGAGCCCTGACCTGATGCGTTAATACCACGAACTGAACCTCCATTTTCAAGAGCACCAGTGAATACACCAAAACCGCAATCCTTAACAACATCTGAAACATTAATAAGTTCCATACCAAATCTTGTATCTGGCTTATCAGAACCGAATCTATCCATTGCCTCCTGCCAAGTCATTCTTTGCATTGGCAATTTAACCTCTACATTAAGAATCTCACTGAATATTTTCGCCAACAATCTTTCATTTACATCTATTACATCATCTACATCTACGAAAGAAAGTTCCATATCTATTTGTGTAAATTCGGGCTGTCTGTCCGCACGTAAATCTTCATCTCTAAAACATTTTGCTATTTGGAAATACCTATCATATCCAGAACACATAAGTAACTGTTTAAATAACTGTGGTGACTGTGGTAGTGCATAAAAAGTTCCTGGATGCACACGACTAGGTACAAGATAATCTCTTGCTCCTTCTGGTGTACTCTTATTTAAAATAGGTGTCTCTATCTCAAGGAAACCTTCTTCTGCAAGAAATGCTCTAACAAGTGTAGCTGCCTTACTTCTCATAATTATATTGCTTTGCAATTCTGGTCTTCTTAAATCTAGATATCTATATTTAAGTCTCAAATCTTCCTTAGTATCAATGTTATCTTCCACTGGAAATGGTGGTGTTAAACTTTCAGAAAGAATACGTAATTCATTTGCTCTTATTTCTATATCTCCAGTTACAAGATTATCATTAATGGCACCACCACGTTTTGATACAGTACCTACTACAGCAATAACAAATTCACTTCTTAATGTTTCTGCCTTTGCAAAGCCCTCTGTCTTTACGTCATTTTCATCAAATACTATTTGAAGTAATCCCGAACGGTCTCTAAGGTCAATAAAAATCAAGCTACCTAAATTTCTTCTTTTTTGAACCCAGCCCATTACTGTAACTGTTTCGCCTATATTGCTATTAGATAATTCTGTACATCTATGACTTCTACGAAGTCCTTTCATTGATTCTGCCATTTTATTTGCACCTTTCTATTACTTTAGTTCTTCTTTGTAGAAGTCTTTAAATTCGTTATATCCTTCAGCCATAAGCTGTTCCTTTTGGTGTTTTTTGTTCTTGTTCATCCTTGCTACAAGAATCTGCTCACCCTCGCTTCTAGCTTTTTGAGCTAAAGCAATTATACTACATAATTTATCACCTGAAACACCTTTTTCAATGAGGTATGCCGTTTTTTTACTTTCATTTGGAATTTCAAATCCACTTTCAAGTAGTAATAGTACTATTCTTTCAAATCCAATTGAAAATCCACAGGCTGGAACATCGTTACCAGTAAATTTTCCTACCATCTTATCATATCTACCACCACCACCGCAGCTACCTCCAAACTCTGGAATGGCAATTTCAAATATAGTTCCTGTATAGTAAGACATTCCTCTTACTAATGTTGGATCAAATACAATTTCGAAATCTGAAGCTTTTGTCGCTCTAACACTGTCTATAATTTCTGTAAGTGAAATGGCTACTTCCTCTTCAAGATAATCTTTTAATTCATCTCTTATATACTCAAGGCCATTTTTAGAAGTTTCCATACTTCTAAATAAATTCAAGTACTTATCAGCACTTTCCTTGCTAAATCCAGCACTAATAAGTTCCGCATAAACACCATCTTTTCCGATTTTATCCATTTTATCAAGTATAATAAAAACTGAATCATAACTTTCCTCGGCAAATCCGCTATATGCAGCCATTGCCTTAAGAATTCTTCTTTCATTTATGCGAATTTGAAAATTCTTAAATCCTATCTTTCCTAACGTAGTCGTTGTAGCAAGAATAAGTTCTATTTCAGCCAAGTTACTAGGCTCACCCAAAATATCAATATCACACTGCATAAACTGACGATATCTTCCTCTTTGAGGTCTATCAGCTCTCCACACATTTCCCATTTGTAACGCTTTAAATGGTGAAGGTAAACTATTTGCATTATTTGAATAAAATCTTACAAGAGGTACCGTTAAATCATATCTCATACCAAAATCCACTAAATCATTTTCTTCTTTTGCAGTTTCTATATTTAATTTCTCGCCTCTTTTTAAGACTTTAAAAATAAGTTTCTCATTTTCCCCACCTTGCTTATTGGAAAGGTTGGAAATATTTTCCATACATGGTGTTTCAATAGATGTGAAACCAAAACTCCCATAGGTTTCTTTAATCACTGTCATTACATAATCTCTAATTCTCATCTCTTTTGGGAGAATGTCTTTCATACCTGTAACAGGCTTTTTACTTAATGCCATCCAATATATCCTCCTGGTTTATACAATTCTTTTCTCTATTTATTATGGTTTTCTCAATATCTATATAATTTATTACATTTAGGAAAGCAAGAAAAATCTTCATATCGTAATTGCTCGCCTCATCCATCATCATTCTTATAGCTGTGTTTATATCAAACCCTTTTCTATAAGCTCTATCTGAAATTAATGCTATGAATACATCGCAGATTCTCAGTATCCTAGCTTCAAGTGGGATGGAATCACCTCTAAGATTGTCTGGATATCCTGAGCCGTCAAAATTTTCATGATGATGCAATACTGATTGTAATATCACATCAGAGTATTCTTGACTCTTAAGTATTTCATATCCTAACTGCGTATGCATTCTAACATATCTTAACTGCTTTACTACAAGATTCTCTTCCCCAGCAGTAGTTTGAGATAATCTCATTTTCCCGATATCATGGAGCATCCCTGCAATAGCTAACTCATGAAGTTTATCATCATCTAAGCCAAGTTCTTTTCCTATTTCATAAGCCATATTGCTTACATAGATTCCATGTAAAATAGCCTCTGAAAAATCCTGTTTTAAGATAACATTTCCCATAAAAAGTTTCTCTTCTTTTCTATCATGTCTTGGATTTTGTCTATGTAAATATCTACATTTTTAACATTATCCACTCGTTCAATACGTCCTCCCTCTGGGAAAACATACTTAGTTACAGCTCCTGCACCGAGTGCAAGAATGGTTTGCTTTTCTTCCATAATTAGTATATTGTAAATTCCGGCTTTGTCAACCCTTGCATATCCAACATTCTCCATATTTCCAGCCATATTCTTTTGCCTGTACATATAATAAGGAGTCATTTCCATTTGTCTTGCATATTCCTCGCAAAGTTTCATTATTTCCATATTGTTTTCAATCGTCATTTCACTATATTTATCTTTGAAAATATTAAGTCTAGCTGCCCTCTTAATAGCTAGTGAGTGAACCGTAATGCTGTCGGGATTAAGTTTTAAAACTTCCTCCATAGTATTTTTTACATCATCTATAGATTCATCAGGAAGCCCTACTATAAAATCCATATTAATATTATCAAATCCTAAATTTCTAGCTAGATTATAAGTTTCAACCACTTGATTCACTGTATGATGTCTACCTATAATGTCTAATGTTTCCTGTTTCATTGTCTGAGGATTAATAGATATTCTAGAAACTTGGTGCTTCTTTAAAACCAAAAGTTTTTCTTTCGTAATGGAATCTGGTCTGCCAGCCTCCACTGTAAATTCTTGACACCATGTAAAATCGAAACTTTCCCTTACTTTTTGCAATAATCTATCTAATTGTTCGGCACTTAAGGCTGTAGGCGTTCCACCACCAAAATATACAGTGTTTAATTTCTTATCCTTAAATGCTTCTTTTGAAAATTCTATTTCTTGAATAAGGGCATCCACATATGCATCCATTTTATTCTTATACATACTTACTGGATAAGATGTAAACGAACAATAAAGACATGTACTAGGGCAAAATGGAATACCTATATATAAGCTATATCCTTCTACATAATCTATTTTATCTAGAAGTTTAAGTTCTCTTTTTGAAATCTCAAGGCCTAATTTTATCTTCTCATCTGTAGCCAAATATTCTTGCTTCATATACTCATATATTTCATCGTCTGTACATTTTTCCTCTAACTTAGCAACTATAAGCTTCGTAGGTCTTATACCTGTAAGAATTCCCCATGGGAGTTCCTCACCCTTGTAATCTTTAAGCAAATAATAAATCTGGCGTTTTATCTCGTTTTTAGCCTCTTTTATATCACTAAAGCTACAATCTATATCACTTGATTTACCACCGAGAATCTCAGTGAAAATATGAATAATTTCATTATCTTTCTGCTTCACCTCTACACTTATCTCTAAATGTATCGGCACTTCTTCTGTTTTTGTTTTTGCTTCGATTATTTTTTCTTCATCTGTTACAACATTACTACCAGGAAAGAATGATCTCACTAAAGTAAAGACATCGTATTCCAATTCTTTTTTATTCATGCGAACAATTATATTCATAGGGGGCTCCTAATACCATTTTCTTTCATCTTCAATAGTTGTTGACTGCTCATGTCCAGGAAAAACATCAATATCTCCATCCATAACAAGCAATCTTTCTCGAATAGATTTAATTATCGTTGTCTCGCTTCCTGTAGGAAAATCACTTCTACCATGAGTTCCACTAAACAAAGTATCACCGCTAAAAATAGCTTCAAATGAAGGCAGGTAATAACAGCAACTTCCCTGTGTATGTCCAGGTGTATGTATAACTTTAAAATCATATCCTGCAATACACACCTCTTCGTTATCTTCAAGGTAAATATCTGCCTTTAAAGTTATACCCATTCCAAACATAACAGACAAATTTAATTCTTCTTTTTCAAGAACTTCTTTTTCTGTCATATAGGCATAAATATTGATGCCGTATGTTTCCTTTAACTTTGCTGCGGCACCAATATGATCAAAATGTCCATGTGTTAGTAATATTGCGACTGGGGTAAGTGAATCTTTTAATAACATATCTTTGATTCTACTGTACTCATCTCCAGGATCAATAACTACTGCTTCTTTTTTCTCGTTATATAAAATATAACAATTGGTTCTAAGTGGACCAAGAACCAACTGTTTCATATTTAATTCTGGCATAAAACTCCTTTTAACAGCTTAACTAGATTTCTAGCTTGCTGTTCTCTTAATGTCGATAATACTTTCAATTTGGCGAATCTTCCCAACAATTTTTGTTAATTCGCTTCTGCCTCCAATAAGGAATGTCATAGAAATAGTTGCAACTTCTTGCTTACTGGTACGGCTGTTAATACTTTGAACATCTATGTCTCTTTCTGTAAATACTTTTGATATATCAGCTAACAGACCTGTTCTATTACGCGCAAATATTTGGATTTCAGTCAAATATTTTTCACCCTTCTTTGAACTATCCTCCTCTGCCTGCCATTCAGCTTCAATAAGTCTAGCTCTTTCAATCTCCGGAAGGCTCATTACATTTATGCAATCTGTTCTGTGGATAGAGACACCTCTACCTCTCGTTACGAATCCAATTATCTCATCGCCTGGCACTGGATTACAACATTTTGAATATCTAACTGAAATATCATGGATTCCTTTTACGATAATACCACCCTTAGAACCTCCGTGATATTTCTTGTCCATATTGCCTATTTCATCTAATATTTCTTCGTCTGTAACCTTCTTTTTATTTTTTTTATCGTATTCCTCGACAAGTTTATTAATTATTTGTCCTTCTTTAAGACCACCATGACCAATAGATGCTAAAATAGAGTCCCAATCTCTAAAACTATATTTAGCAAGAACTCTCTCCATATACTCTGTTTTTAAAATATCAGACAAAACAATAGATTTTGATTTACAATACTTCTCAACAAGTTCCTTACCTTTAAGAATATTGTCTTCTTTAAGTTCAGTCTTAAACCACTGATTAATTTTATTTTTGGCCTGAGTACTCTTAACAATTCCAAGCCAATCTCTACTTGGACCTCTTGAATTTTGTGATGTGATAATTTCGATTCTGTCACCATTTTGGATAACATAATCAATATGGACCATCTTTCCATTTACTCTTGCGCCAACCATTTTATTTCCAACAGCGCTGTGAATACTGTATGCAAAATCAATAGGTGTTGAGCCATTTGGAAGGTTTTTAACATCTCCTGATGGTGTAAAGCAGTATACATCCTCAGAAAATAAATCCAAATCACTCTTAAGCAAACTCATAAATTCTCTGTTATCTGACATATCACACTGCCATTCAAGAATCTGTCTTAACCAACTAAGTTTTTCTTCCTCTGTGTTTGGTGTTAATTTTCCGTTTGGATCTTCCTTATATTTCCAATGTGCTGCAATACCATACTCTGCAGTCTTATGCATATCTTCAGTTCTAATCTGAATTTCAAAAGGTTGTCCTTCTGGTCCAATCAAAGTAGTGTGGAGAGATTGATACATATTAGGCTTTGGCATAGCTATATAATCCTTAAAACGGCCTTGAATAGGCTTATACTGTTCGTGGATAATACCTAACGCAGCATAACAGTCTTTCACTGAATCTACAATTATTCGTATAGCAAAAATATCCAGAATTTGATCAAATGACTTATTCTGGTTAACCATCTTCTTATATATGCTAAATATATGTTTCATACGTCCATATACTCTAGCTTTTATATTTGAATCTATCATCTCTTGCTCAACTTCTGCAACAAGATTTTTTATTAAGACTTCTCCTGAGCTTAATTTTCCATCTCTTTGAAGAGAGATTTCATTAAATTTTTCTGGTTCTAAATATTTGAGGGATAAATCATCAAGTTCAATTTTAATTTTAGAAATACCTAAACGATTGGCAATTGGAGCATAAATATCCATAGTTTCTCTAGCTTTTTCTGCCTGTTTTGCGGTATTCATATATTCGAGAGTTCGCATATTGTGGAGCCTATCTGCCAGTTTAATAAGAATTACTCTAATATCCTTAGCCATCGCTAAAAACATTTTACGAAGATTTTCTGCCTGTATCTCCACCTTATCCTTAGAATAAGATAACTGTGTTAATTTTGTAACACCATCTACTAATAGTGCCACTTCGGCCCCAAACATTTCCGTAATTTCATCCAAAGTAAGCACGGTGTCCTCTACAACATCGTGCAAAATTCCTGCTACCATCGTTTCCTTATCCAATTCCAACTCTGCCAAAATAATAGCAACGGAAACTGGATGGATAATATAGGACTCTCCAGAGCGTCTCTTTTGCTCTTTATGAGCTTCATAGGCAATAGAATATGCCTTTTCAATCATAGTTATATCATCAGAGGGATGATATTTATTAATCGTAGTTATTAGTTTTTGGTAGAGCTCCTGAGGATTTTCGAACTCTTCTGGATTTTTAAGTTTTGGTGATTCTTTTTCAATTTGAATTTCCATTTGCTTAGTCTCTGACATTCTTTATCCCTCACTTCCACTTTACTTCTAATTAATAAATTATAGTTATTTCTATAGGAAAAATCAATAGCAAGTTTAAATTTCAAGCAAATATAAAAGAACACAGCCCAAAATGAGCTGTGTCTATTATTATTTACCTTCGTAGCAAATTATACTTTCTACATTCGGAATATTTTTGAGTTTTTCTCTACCCTTTAAGCCAGCAAGTTCAATAAAAAATACAGCTCCCACCACTTCGCCACCTAACTGACCTACTAATTTAACTATGGCTTCAATCGTTCCGCCTGTAGCCATAAGGTCATCTACAATAACAACCCTCTGCCCTGGCTTAATAGATGTTTTGTGCATCT
This sequence comes from Clostridiales bacterium, assembly GCA_012520815.1. Lineage (GTDB taxonomy): Bacteria > Bacillota > Clostridia > Lachnospirales > Lachnospiraceae > SVEL01. The sequence goes on along the minus strand of JAAYNM010000060.1, from coordinate 20,735 downwards.
CAATAGTAGCATGACCATACTCTAAGTCATAGTCTACTGATACCGTTTCACAAGGAAGTTTGCCTTTTTTTCTTACTGGAGCAAAAGGTTTACCCATATTGTAAGCTATAGGCATACCAAAAATGAATCCCCTTGATTCTGGACCTATTACAACATCAAAATCAATATCCTTAATTTTTTCCTGCATTAGGTCTACTGAAAGTTTTAAACTTTCTCCATCTTCTAGAACGCTTGTTATATCTCTAAATATTATTCCCTCTTCTGGAAAATCAGGTATGCTTCTTACATATTCTTCAATGTTCTTCATTTTCAATTCCTCGCTTCATCTATTTTAGTGATGGAATAATCTTATTCCTGTAAATGCCATAGCCATATTGTACTTATCACAACAGTCTATAACAAGATCGTCTCTTACTGAACCACCTGGCTGAGCAATGTATTTAACACCACTCTTATTTGCTCTCTCAATATTATCTGAGAATGGGAAAAATGCATCTGAACCTAATGTCACATCCTGCATTTTATCAAGCCAAGCTCTTTTTTCTTCTCTTGTAAAAACTTCTGGCTTAACTTTAAATGTTTTCTGCCATGTGCCTTCTCTAAGTACATCCTCATATTCGTCGCCGATATATACGTCTATTGCATTATCTCTATCAGCTCTACCAAGTGCATCTACAAACTGTAATCCAAGAACCTGTGGTGCTTGACGTAAAAACCAATTATCTGCTTTACTGCCAGCAAGTCTTGTACAATGTATTCTTGACTGTTGTCCAGCTCCAATACCTATAGCTTGTCCATCTTTAACATAACATACTGAATTAGATTGTGTATATTTTAATGTGATAAGAGAAATTTTCATATCTATTAAAGCATTTTCTGGAATATCCTTATTTGCAGTCACAACATTAGATAAAAGTTCCTCATTAATGTCTAATTTGTTTCTACCCTGCTCAAATGTAATTCCAAATACTTGCTTCTCTTCGATTAGTTCTGGCTCAAATGATGGATCAATTTCAATAACGTTATAGTTACCCTTCTTCTTAGCCTTTAATATTTCTAATGCTTCATCTGTATATCCAGGTGCGATAACACCATCTGAAACTTCTCTCTTAATAAGTCTAGCTGTATCTGCATCACATACATCTGATAATGCTATGAAATCTCCAAATGAAGACATTCTATCTGCGCCTCTTGCTCTTGCGTATGCGCATGCAAGTGGAGAAAGTTCTCCCAAGTCATCTACCCAATAAATCTTTGCAAGTGTATCACTAAGCGGAAGACCTACTGCTGCTCCTGCTGGAGAAACATGCTTAAATGATGTTGCTGCTGGAAGGTTTGTTGCTGTTTTAAGTTCACTAACTAATTGCCAGCCATTAAAAGCATCTAGAAAATTAATATATCCTGGGTTGCCATTCAATACTTTAACAGGAAGATCACTACCGTCCTCCATATATATTCTCGATGGTTTTTGATTAGGGTTACATCCATATTTTAATTGAATTTCGTTCATATTATGCCTCACTTTTCCTTTATCTTTTATATATTTTTATAGGTTTCTTTTACTTGTTTGTCTGAACTATTTCTGCATATCTCGATTATTCAACGTTTTTATTAACAATACGTGTTTCGTATTTTCCTGTAGCAATATCAATGTATCTAACAAAAAGAGAAACCTTATTTTCTTGATTTAAGTTATTCCAAACACTGTCTGTAAATTCATCAATTGATTTGTCAATCTCAACTAATTTTGGCTCACCTTCAAAGCTTGGAAGTGGATTGCCATCATGCATATAAGTATGGATAAAGTGTCCCTCACCTGCTACTGGATTTTCATAAGAATATGTGTATCTATTGCAAGCATCCGGATTACCATTATTGCTCTTTAATATGCTCATTGAATATGCGTAATTGCCATTTTCTACTTCCATAACACCAGAAATACGTGGTGTATAATTAGGGCCATCTGGTTCAAATTCACGGCTTCTTAGTGACTGCTCAAATGTCAATCCATCTTTCATACCATCAAATACTGTATCTGTCTGATCTCCATTTGTAACTATAGTTTTATTGTCAAGTACACGAACAGGTGCATAAATTATAAGACTTGGATCCTCTAATTTAGATGGATCAAAAGCTTGTGTTCTAATACCTTCATCCACTTCAATAAACACACGATTACGACTATTTTGGCTTCTACCCATAATAAAGTATGCTGTTACTGCGTACTTACCATCCTTTGATTTACCAATGACGATTCCTCTACCTGGGTATGCATTAGTACTTAGTTCATTTTCAAGTGATAACATGTTCATTTTAAATCCTCCTGTGGTTGTGAGCTAAGGTTACTTCTATTACAGAAAAAATATCTCAAAATAAAAAAGCCAACCCTGAGCTTGTTTTTATCTTCGCCCAGGCGGTCGGCATTAAATTCTTGCACTTCCTGTAGTTTACCTACCACGACTATATCGCTTTCCGCCAGTCGTGCAATCCTTTAATAGGTTACACGATTTTGACAAAAAATTCAAGTGCTAATATCTATATTATTTAGTCCCTTTTAAGGTTTCCCTTTTCTACATTTTTTTCTATAATTTCCATAGCAAGTCTGTATAGTTTCTCAGAGCCGGGTCTAATGGTGTTTTGTGCTCTTCTTTCAACAGCAGGTGCAAAAACTCCATGTTCTCTCCAGGCTAGTCCACCCGATGCATCATTTAACATTATCGGTTGGATTGAATCCATACTATGGGCAAATTTTGACTCTGGGGTTTTTGCCTCTTCAAATTCATCCCACAAACCTCTAAAATATTCTCTTTGATCTTCTGGTAAAATAGAAAATATTCTATCAGCGGCTTTTACTTCTCGTTCTCTTTTTGTAGCATTCCCCTTCGAATCATAGGCATATGTATCACCAGCATCTATCTCGATTACATCATGTAATGTGACTAATGCCAATGTTCTAGCTATATCAATGGTTTCATCTGAGTATTCACTTAAAAGTAGGGTCATCAAGGATAAATGCCACGCGTGTTCCGCATCATTTTCCTTTCTTGCTCCTTTTAAAATATAAGTCTGACGGCCTATACTTTTTTCTTTATCCATTTCTAATGCAAACTCTAATTGTTTACTAAGTCTTTCGTCCATAACATTCCCTCTACTCTATTGGCACAAGATTTTTCAATGAAATATCCATAATTGGAGCTGAATGTGTAAGTCCTCCGCAAGAAACATAATCTACACCGATTTCTGCAATTTCCTTAAGTCTTTCTTTTGTTACATTACCTGAGCACTCTGTTTCGGCTCTTCCATCTATCATAGCTACAGCCTTTTTCATTGTTTCATTATCCATATTATCTAGCATAATAATGTCTGCTTTAGCCTCAATAGCCTCTTTAAGCATTTCAAGATTTTCTACTTCAACTTCAACCTTACGAACAAATGGAGCATATTCCTTAGCCATATTAATAGCATTGGCTACACTTCCAGCTGCTCCTATATGATTATCCTTGATTAAAATACCATCTGATAGGTTATATCTATGATTTGTACCTCCACCAATTTTAACTGCATACTTTTCAAAAGGACGCATATTAGGGGTAGTCTTTCTTGTATCTAAAAGTTTAGTTTTATATCCAGAAAGTTCGGATACCATATTATGAGTAAGTGTTGCAATACCACTCATTCTTTGTAAATAATTAAGACCTGTTCGCTCGCCTGAAAGTAATGCACGAATATCCCCGTAAATCACGCCAATTACTTGACCATTTCTTACGAAATCACCATCCTGTGCATTAACCTCAAAAGAAGCTGTATCATCAAGTAACTCAAATGTTCTTTTAAATACATTAAGCCCACAAATAATACCATCCTGCTTACAAATAAGTTCAGCCTTTCCTCTGCGTGCCTCCCTCATAACTGCATTTGTTGTTACATCTTCACTTGTAATATCCTCTCTAAGTGCATTTAAAATGTACTCGTCGATATTAATTTTCATGGTCACACCATTGATCATAGAATTGTACATCCTTTCCTTTTATTTCATTAAGTATAGATTTTTTGTTATTTTTAAACCATTGATCTAATCTATCCACAATTTCATTGCCCATAAATGATTCAATATGGAGATTTCCTAGGTCAATGTTTTCCCTTTGTATTTCATCCTCTATTACACCAATGGCCCTCTTTGCATAAACAAGACTTTCAAGCAATGAATTACTCGCCAATCTATTTGCTCCGTGGACTCCGTTACAAGCTGTCTCTCCAGCTGCAAAGAGATTCTTCATTGTCGTTCTTCCATAAGTATCTGTCTTTATTCCACCCATTAAATAATGCTGAGCAGGGGTTACTGGAATATATTCTTCCGATAAATCAAATCCTTCTTTAAGACAATGTTCATATATATTGGGAAATCGATAAATAATTTCTTCTCTTGGCATATGCAGAAGAGATAGGTAAACATAATCCTTTCCATCTTCTTCCATCTGCTTTTTGATAGCTGCGGTTACCACATCCCTAGGAAGTAATTCATCGACAAATCGCTCTTCTTTACTATTTAAAAGTACTGCTCCTTCACCTCTAACTGATTCTGAAATTAAAAATCTTCTTCCAGATTTTTTTGAGTATAGGGTTGTTGGGTGAATCTGAATGTAATTGATGTTTTCCAATTCTATTCCATGCTTAATAGCAATAGCAAAACTATCGCCTGTTATATGCCTGAAATTGGTAGAATTCTCAAACAACCCACCAAGGCCACCAGTAGCTAGAATAACCTTTTTAGCTTTTACAGCCTTTGTTTGTCCCTTGTGATTTACAATAATACCCTGACATATATTATCTTTTTCAAGAATATCTGTCATAGTAGTAAATTCGCTCAGAGTAATATTATCTCTTTTTTTCACATTCGCAAGGAGTTTGCTAGTTATTTCTCTACCTGTTACATCTTTATGGTGAAGAATCCTATATGTTGAATGAGCTCCCTCCCTTGTAAAGGAAAAATCTCCATTTTCATTCTTATCAAAATCAACACCGTATTCAATCAATTCCTTTATTATTTCTTGGGATGAGCGAATCATTACCTTAACAGATTCTTTGTTGTTCTCATATCTTCCCGCCCTCATTGTATCCTCAAAATAACTGTCATAATCTGTTTCATCAAGCAGCATACAAATGCCACCCTGTGCAAGATATGAGTCACTATTTTCAAGTGTATCTTTAGTAATCATAAGCACATTATATTTTTCATCTATTTTTAGTGCAGCAAATAATCCTGCCGCACCTGTGCCTACAATTATTACATCATATTCATCTTTTATCATATCTGTCTCCTGTTTGATGTTATGCCAGTTCAAGCATCTTCATCAATGGGCTTTTAGCCCTACTTATCTCTTCATCAGACAACTCTACTGTTGGTGACATTGTATTTAATGCATTATACACTTTCTCCAATGATATTTTCTTCATATCTTTGCATATCTGATTATTCTTTATAGGGAAAAACTCCTTGTTAGGACATCTCTTTTTTAATTCATAAAATACACCAATCTCTGTACCAATAATGAACTCATCACATTCTGACTGATTAGCATACTCTATTATCTCCGATGTGCTTCCAGCATAATCTGCAAGTTCAATAACATCTGGACTGCATTCTGGATGAACTAGAAGCTTGGCATTTGGATGTGCTACTCTTGCAGTCTCAACATCCGTCGCCTCTATTTCCTTGTGCACCGGACAAAATCCCTCGTTTAATATAATATTCTTCTCTGGAACCATCTTTTTAACATAACTTCCAAGATTAATATCTGGTATGAAAAATATGTTCTTATTTGGAAGCTTTCTAACTATTTTAAGAGCATTAGATGATGTAACGCATACATCTGAATGCATTTTTAACTCAGCTGTTGAATTAACATAACATACAACCGCAAGGTCATCATAGTGTTTCCTATACTTTTCAATAGCTGAAACCATAGCCATATGTGCCATAGGACAATCTGCTGTTGGATCTGGCATAAGGATAGTCTTTTCAGGACTTAAAACCTTTGCACTCTCTCCCATAAATGAAACCCCACAAAATACTATAGTTTGTTCTTTTAGGTTTGCAGCGACTTTCGCCAGATAAAAGGAATCGCCTACATAATCAGAGATCTTTTGAACCTCTTCATCAACATAGTAATGAGCGCAAATAACTGCGTCCTTTTCTTTCTTAAGTTCCTCTATTCGGGTTATCAGTTCATCGTGTGACATTTTTCAATCCTCCAAGTAAACTAGTTATCTAAATTTAATTGTTATAAATATGCCACTTTTTATATGGATTGTCAATAAATTAACAAAAATAATTAATTTCTCTCTTCAATATTTTATGATTTTCTTCTCAAGTCTAGAAATATATGATTGAGATATTGCTAAAAGATGTGCAACATGATAGTTTAATTATTCTTGGTGTTCTTTTTATGTCATAAACACCCCCTATTAGCTCCTTATACTTCCCATCTAATAAATGAACGGCTTCACCCCCCTAATGGCTCTTTAAGGTCATTTCCAGTGTCATAAATGGCCTTTACACAAAACATACTATCATTGCAATATATTTTTGCTCTCAAGGGTTGTAAAAGAACTGGTCTTTTTCTTTCCTCAATTAGCGTAATTCCACCTTTAATAACCACATACCTCGCTTATATTTGTTAGCATTTTACCTAAAATAGGTGTTTATATTATCAAGCTCAAGTAAAATCCTAGAAAAAGAATTTTTCGACAACACTCATCTTGAAAATAAAAAAAGGATTACCCTATATATAAGGTAATCCTAAATATCAAAAGCAAAAGTTCTAAATTAATCCCTCTTTTTTTGTAAGAAAGTTGGGATATTAAGGGATTTTTCTTGTACACTTCTCTCTACCGCCTGTGTCTGAATACCACCAACTGGACGAACAGGTGAAGCAGGTTGTACTTGAGAATATTTTAATTCTGGCTTTGCGTAACCACCAACAGGCTTCACTGTATTTGGTCTATATCCATTAAGCGCTCCAGCTGTAATCCCTGCAACAGTCTGTGCCACTGGCGATGCCGATCCATCAAGTCCTGTAGCAATAACGGTTATCGTACATTCTTCAGGGGATGTATCATCATATCTAGAACCAAAGATAACATTGGCTTCATCACCTGCAAGTTCCTGAACAAAACTTGCTGCTTCATTTGCCTCCATCAAGCTAATATCACCAGAAATATTAATAATAACATGTGTCGCACCAGAGATGGTTGTCTCAAGCAATGGGCTAGTAACAGCCAATCTAACTGCTTCATTTGCCTTATCATCACCCTTTGCTGTACCAATACCGATATGTGCAATACCTTTGTTCTTCATAACAGTTTGTACATCTGCAAAATCCAAATTGATAAGTGCTGGAACATTAATCAAATCTGTAATACCTTGCACTGCCTGTTGTAATACCTCATCAGCCTTCTTAAGTGCTTCTGGCATCGTTGTTCTTCTATCAACTATCTCTAACAGCTTGTCATTTGGAATGACAATTAGAGTATCTACATTTTCTTGTAATCTGTCAATACCACTAGTAGCATTGTTCATACGGGTCTTCGATTCAAACTTGAAAGGTTTTGTAACTACGCCTACAGTAAGAACACCCATATCTTTTGCAATCTTAGCCACTACAGGTGCTGCACCAGTTCCAGTACCACCACCCATACCGCAGGTAACAAATACCATATCTGCGCCTTTAATTGCTTCTGTGAGTTCATCAATATTTTCTTCAGCTGCTTTTTCACCAACCTCTGGTTGAGCTCCGGCTCCAAGTCCTTTGGTAAGTTTTTCGCCAATCTGGAGGGATGTAGGTGCTTTACAAAGCTTCAAAGCCTGCTTATCAGTGTTAATACCAATAAATTCTACACCGCTTATATTTTCATCTATCATTCTATTAACCGCATTATTGCCAGCACCGCCAACACCTACTACTATGATTTTTGCCGCTGCTTCTGCTTCGTTTGTTCTAATTTCAAGCAAGGTTATATCCTCCTTCAAAGTCCCTGGTTTTTTGTATATTTTTATATATCATAATCTAAAAGAAAGCTGTTTCCCATTAGATTTACATTCTAACCTATATAATATAATTTTTTCAGAAAATAATCAACCTAAAAATGATTTTTTTTACTAGTCCTAATTTCCTAAATATCCAAATTTTATCAATTTGTTCCCATATCGTCTCTCTTCAGAGTGTAACCTGTATGGGCAAAATTATATTCCTTCATATTTAGTGTACCACTCACATCACCAAATTCAGGAATAATATCACTTAGATCTTGCATTTTCTCATTAAGGTTGTCCTTCGTACCAAGTTCCACTTTAACATTGCCAACATAAATTACAATCTGCAAATCTGGAGAAATATGTATTTTCTCTGTACTCATATCATATTTTTCTACTAACTGAGTAACATCAAGTAAAACTGTAAACACCTTTTCATCTTCAACAGGAAGTTTGGAATGAAGAACAATATAATCAAAACTAATTCCAGAAATAAGTGGCACATCCTCTAATGTCTTAGTAGAACTTTCAACGACAATACCATCTTTGTCAAAATACATATTGCTACCCATGTAGTTTATATATCCTACAACACTTTTTTCATAAATCGTAATTTTGTATTCAGTGAGTGAAATCATTTCCATATCGTATGTTTCTATAAAGGGAATCTCTATCTCGCTCCCAAATTTATGCTTAAACAAAAATGCAACTGGATTCTTGTCCATATCTGATTCAAAGAAAAAATTTTCCAAATCAGATTCTGTATATCTTATGGAGCCTGTAAACGTAACTCTAAACTTACCAAGCTCATTTTCATTTATCGGCTTACCATCTTTATCTGTGTATACTACGCCAATCCTAAGAGTTGAAATAAAAAAACCAATGATTGCTAATAAAAATAATATAATCAGAAAAACTATTATCTTAGTTCGTTTCTTCATTAACTTCTCCTACCTATCGTAATTTGTTGCTACCTTTTGATACCGACAATGCCAATCCCATTTCCGCCATCAAAAACAAAACAGATGTACCTCCATAACTAATGAACGGAAGTGTAATGCCTGTATTCGGTATGGTATTTGTAACAACCGCAACATTTAAAATAACTTGTAGTGAAATGTGTGCCATTACGCCTACAACTATTAAAGAACCATACAAATCTGGTGCCTTCGTAGCTATGGATACAAATCTCCAAATCATAAAGGCAAATAATATAATAATGGCAATTCCGCCAAAAAGACCTAACTCTTCACATATGATAGAAAAAATCATATCATTTTGCGCCTCTGGTACAAACCCAAGTTTCTGAACGCTCTGCCCTAAACCCTTGCCAAACAGGCCACCAGAACCTATTGCATACAGTGCTTGTAAAGTCTGGAATCCACCATCTTGAGCATATGCTTCTGGATTTAACCACACCTGAATTCGTTGTAATCTGTATCCACCTACCAAAAAGAGAACAGCACCACCTACTACAGCCACAATAACCACACTGAAAATATATTTTTTGTAATTTTTACTAGCAATAAAAAGCATAATAAATGCTATGCCTAACACAATAATCGCAGAACTTAAGTTACTTGTTACTATAACAATCAATCCTGCTACTAAAAGCACCAAACCTGCTACAGTCATATAATACTTAGGCTCGTTTATTCTATCTCGTTTCTTAGATATATATACTGCTAAAAATAAAATAACTGCAAGTTTTGCAAGTTCTGCCGGTTGAAATGAAAGTGGACCAACTCCAATCCATCTAGATGCACCATTGGCCTCAATACCAATAGGCGATTTAACTAATAAAATACAAACTATCGTTGCAAAATAAGCAACAACTGCAAATCTCTTCCAAAAATGATAATCAATTCGACTGATTGCAAGCATAGCCACAATACCTATCGCTGTAGCAAAAATCTGCTTCTTCAAATAAAAGGACGCATCATTGAATTTCATTTGCGCCTCATACGAACTAGTACTATATATCATAATCAAACCAAAGCAAACAAGGAAGATAATAACTATCAACAGACTGTAATCCATCCTTCCTTTTTGACTCTCTATAGATTTGTTTTCTACATTACGAGCTTCTTCCCTCATGTTAATCTACCTTTCTACTTTTTATGTACTAAATAACTTTATATCTTTCCTAATAATACTTTTCCTAGATTTGTACGTTCTTTATAATAATTTTTACTCCATTCAATTAAATTGCATACCACTGCTACTAGTATAATATTTTTTCATTCTTTTATCAACTATTTATTCTATTCCAATGTAGGGCAATATATTACTATATTCTTCTTTATTGGAGTAGCAATTCCATTCATAAAAAACACCTCGCAATATCTTCAATATATTCTATTAAGGATATTACGAGGTTATTCTTTTTTCTATTTTCTAATTATTGCCAGAACTTTGTCCCTCCGGTTCTGGAGGATTATGGGATTGCGGGTCTTCACCTTGGATAATTCCTCCTGAAAAAGATTCATCATCATTTCCCGAAGGTGTTGTCTGTTCGTTTCCTTGAGTAGCGCCATCTGGTGTGGTAGCATCTTGTGGTGTATCTCCTCCATTAGTAGGTGTTGCTGCTGGTGTAGTAGTTTCTCCTGGTATATATGTTTCACCTGTATTTGGATCTGTAATTACCACTTTACCTGCATCAGGGAAAATATTTTTATATGTAAGAACTTCCTCCATAATCATTTTGAAAAGATTTGTCGCAAGTGTTGTTGACTGATTTTCCACATCTGGATTATCTACAACCACATAACAAACTAATTCTGGATCTTCAAATCCTGCAAATCCAATAAATGAAAGTAAGTATTCACCTGTGCCTCTAGGATATTTTTCTGCCGTACCAGTCTTTCCAGAAATAATATACCCCTCTATACCTGCTGTTCTACCTGTTCCAATATCTACACACTGTCTAAGACCTTCTTTTATAGCCTTTGAAGTATCAAGTGTCACTGTCTGTTTGATCAATGTTTTATCCATTGATTCAACAACGCCACCATTGCTGTTTAATATTTCCTTAACAACATGTGGTTGATAGTATTTTCCACCGTTTACCAATGATGAAAATGCTGATGCTTCTTGAATCATAGTAACATTGTAGTTCTGTCCAAATGAGTTTGTGGCTAAATCGGCATCGCCCATACTTTCAGCTGAATGCAATAATTTCTCACAACTTTCCTCTCCTGGTAAATCTACACGAGTCTTCATACCAAAGTTAAATCTTCTTTGATATGTTGTAAACACACCTGCACCCTCTTTTGCTGCAATATCCATAAGGGCATCGTTACAAGAATAAGCAATAGCTTTATATAAATCAATTTCACCATGGCCTTCTGTCTTATGACATCTGATTGTCCAACCACCCACCAATTCTGAGCCATCACATAAGAATTTATCTGAAGGTTTTATAAAGCCCTCTTCTAAGGCTGCTGCTATAGTATATGGTTTAGCTGTTGAACCCGGCTCAAAACTATCGCTAATACAATAATTTCTCCAAATATTATTTAATGCATCCAACTTTTCTTCATTCGTCATAGCATTAATTTCTTCTTCTGTGTAATATGTGCTAAGATCCCTTGGATTATTAAGATCGTAGGATAATTTTCCTGACATTGCAAGAATCTCTCCATTCCTTGGATCCATTATCACCACACCTATATTTTCAGGATTGTAATCTGTATTATACTGAGCTATATATCTCTCAACTATTGTTTGGATATTAAAATCAATTGTAGAAACAACTGTATCTCCATCTTTGGCATTTTCTACAGTCTTTTCCATTATGTTCTCATTGTTTACGTAGCCATATTCTCTACCATCAACACCATTAAGATAATTGTTGTAGTATTCCTCAATTCCCCATGTTCCAACATTTCCTGAAGATGTAAAACCAATTATATTACATGCCAAACTTGAAAATGGATATTTCCTCTCATACTCTGTTTCAAACCAAACACCTTGTATGTTTGGATATTTCTCCTTATCCTTTTGTACCTCTATAAAACCTTTTATCTGTTCATATGTCAGTTTTTTCTCATATATATAATAACTTCTGCTACTATTTTCATTAACCAGCTTTTTCAAAGCTTCTCTATCATATCCAAAACACTCTGTTAACGCATCTAATGTATCTTCTTCGTATTTTCCAGAATCCGAAAGAATAATCTTTGGGTCTATAATAAGATTATATACCTTGATACTTGTGGCTAATACTGTGCCATTTCTATCTAAAATATCTCCCCTTTTATATGGGAGTACCGTACTGGAGTAGTTTTGTTGCTCAAGTACTTTAATAGTGTAATCGCTGCCACTGTCTTTCTTTATAAATATTAAAACACCAATTAAAAAGACTAGTAATAATACAACAAGTAGGAATGTGACACCTAATCTGCCTCTCATTCCTCTGTTTAATTTTGCTAGTCCTTTTTTCTTTATTTTCTGTCTTTTCTCGTTCATAATTACACCTGTTAATTAGTTTTTTGGTATATCTCCATACTGTTGCATAAATTCACTATCAGTGCTTTTATATGTTCTTATTTGTTCCTCACATGCATTCACCATACCTAATTCTTCTTTGGCAACTTTTTGGATATACTCTACATCCACATAAGCATTAATCTCGTAATCTAATGAATCATTCTGAGCCGCAAGTGCATCAATATTATCTTCTAATCCAGAAATATTACCCTTCACAGCTGAAATCTCTGAGTTAATCTCTAGAAACTTGATACATAAACATACAACGCAAACAACTGCTACAGTTAAAAATATAACATACGGAACGCTCATTGTAAAAGCATTTTCATTTTCCCTATATGATACTCTGTGCTGTCTGTTTTCCCTTCTTACCTCTCTCTTCTGTGCAGGTGTAAGTTCCCTTCTAACAGGAGTTTTAGGTGTTCGCTTAGGAGCGACTTCAGCATTTCTTACTACATTTCCATCAATCACGTAATTTCTTTCCCTATTCAATTGTCTGTTCATCATTTTCTTTTCCATACTTTTCTTCCTTCCCTGAAATAGCCTTCCTAAGAGGTTCTCTTTTCAAATACTCTGAGTTTAGAACTTTTTGAACGCTTATTTTCTATTATTTCCCTTTCGTCTGGAATAATCGGCTTACTTGTCACTACTATTCCTTTTGACTTGTTGCCACATACACATACCGGAAAGTTTCTTGGGCATGTACATGGATCTGCGTTATTTTTAAATTTATTCTTTACAATTCTGTCTTCTAGTGAATGGAATGTTATTATAGAAAGCCTTCCGCCTTCGTTCAACAAATCAATCATAGTATCAATAGAATCTTCAAGAACTTCCAATTCTTTATTAAGTTCAATTCTTATTGCCTGGAATGTCTTCTTTGCCGGATGACCTCCCTTAGCCCTAATCTTAGCTGGTATTGCTGCTTTAATGATTTCTATTAGCTCGCCTGTTGTTTCTATAGGCTTAATCGCTCTAGCCGCTACAATATGTTTGGCAATATTTTTTGCAAATTTATCTTCTCCATAGTCTCTGATTATTCTAAAGAGTTCCATCTCACTATAATCATTAACTATATCTTTTGCTGTAAATGGATTCGATTGATCCATTCTCATATCTAAAGGAGCACTCTCCTCCTTGTATGTAAATCCACGTTGTGCTGTATCTATTTGATAAGAACTAACTCCGATATCAAGTAATATTCCATCAACTTTTTCAACTCCAAGTTCCTTTAGAACTCGTCCGATTTCACAATAATTGCTCTTTACAATGTCTACCTGTATTTTTTCCGCAAAAGGTGCAAGTCTATTTCTTGCTTCACTAAGTGCATCATTATCTTGATCAATACCAATAAATCTTCCATTTTCAGATAGTTTGCTGCACACTACCGATGCATGTCCTGCCCCGCCTAGTGTTCCGTCCACATAAATTCCATTAGGTTTTATATTAAGACTATCTATTGTTTCTTCTAACAATACTGATTTATGATTAAATTCCATATTCTCCCACCTTAAATTGTTATTCCTAAATCGGACATGTTTTCAGCAATCTCATCCATATCTTCAAAGCTTGTGCTTTCATCCCATCTAGCCTTGTCCCAAATTTCAACGCGGCTGCCAACACCTACTAAGACAACGTCTTTTTCTAATGCTGCAAATTCTCTAAGAACGGATGGTAATAAGATTCTTCCTTGCTTGTCCACTTCTACCGTAGCGGCTCCAGCCAAGAAGAAACGTACAAACTTTCTGGCATCTTTATTTGACATTGGAAGTGACTTAAGTTTTTCTTCGAAGTTGCCCCATTCTTCATTAGGAAACACAAATAAACAGCCATCAAGCCCTTGAGTTACAACAAACTCATCGCCCAATGCCTCACGAAACTTCACAGGGACAATAACACGTCCTTTAGCATCGATTGAATGATTGTATTCACTCATGAACATTAGTAACACCTTCTTTTCGTTATGTTATGAATGGGTTTAGGAACTTTTTAGATATAAATCTACCACTTCGTACCACTTTCCATCCATAAACATCCACTTTCTACCACTTCTTAGATAATATTACTTCAAATGCGCTGTAAAATCAAGGTTTTTTTACTTTTTTGCAAAAAAAATAAACCCCAAGATTTGCCATCGCATATCTTGGGGTTTATACTTTTTTAATAACTACATTTAGTGTTTATTTATTTTTCCATTCTCCAACTTTTAAAAAAGAGAATACAGTTTTTTGCTTCTTTTGTAGCATTACTCTGTTTGCAATTAAAATTCCTCCACACACAATTACCAATACTGCTGATAAAAGTTGTGAAGCCGGAAGGTTTATTCCTGATATTATAAGTTGATCTGTTCTCATTCCTTCTATAAAGAATCTGATTACACCATAGCCACAGAAGTACCACAAAAATACTTCTCCATGATATTTTTTCTTTCTTCTAAATATCAAAATAAGTATAAACAACATCAAATTAAGAAACGATTCATATAGAAACGTAGGTTGAACTTGAATAAACTGATGTGCTTCATCAATATAGCTTACACCATTTGGTACTGAAACATTAGCATAAATATCATCAACATTAATTCTCATCGCAAATAGACCATTACTATCACCGCCAAATGCCTCTCTGTTTATAAAATTGCCCCATCTTCCAATAATCTGTCCAATAAGCAATCCTAAGCAAGCTGTATCGCCCACTTGCCAAAAATTAATCTTTTTAACTCTACATACAATGTATCCAGCAAGAACTCCGCCGATGATTCCTCCGTATATTGCAAGCCCACCTTGACGTATATTAAATACGCTCATAATATTGTCTTTATATCTATCCCATTCAAAAACGACATAGTATATTCTTGCACCAACAATGGCAAATATAATACCAAACAATGCAATATCTAGGTAATTATCCACTACTTGTCCTGTGATTTTTGCCTCTCTAAAACAAAAGACTATCGCAAGAAGCATTCCAATGCCAATAATAAGTCCATAGTAAGCAATGTCAATGCCGAATACAGAAAATGTTTTGTGAAGGTTTTCTATCTCTATTCCTAAATTAGGAAAACTAATACTTACATCCGAAAGCATAATATACCTCCATCTATACGTTAAATCTGAAGAGTATTACATCCCCGTCTTTAACAACATATTCTTTACCTTCGATGCCTACAAGACCCTTTTCTTTTGCAACCGTAGTTCCGCCACAATCAAGTAAATCCTGATAATTAACTACTTCTGCACGAATGAAGCCACGTTCAAAATCACTATGGATTTTTCCAGCTGCTCCTGGAGCTTTTGTACCTTTTGTTATTGTCCAGGCTCTTGTTTCCTGTTTTCCAGCTGTTAAGTAACTAATCAGACCTAGTAATGAGTAACTAGCCTTTATAAGTTTATCTAAACCTGATTCCTTTAAGCCTAGTTCTTCTAGGAACATTGCCTTTTCGTCATCATCAAGTTCAGAAATCTCTTGCTCGATTTGGGCACAAACAACAAATACTTCGCATCCTTCATTTGCTGCAAATTCTCTAACTTTTGCAACATTTTCATTGGCTGCTCCATCATCTGCTAAGTCATCTTCTTTAACATTTGCTGCGAATATAACTGGTTTATTTGTCAACAGATTATATTCTTTAATCCATCCAAGTTCATCTTCATCATCAGTCTCATAACTTTTTGCAAGTTTTCCTGATTCTAAATGAGCCTTAATGCTATTTAAAAGTGCTAATTCCTTAGCTAAAGTCTTATCGTTATTAGCACCTCTTGTAACCTTAGAAATTCTTCTATCAAGTATTTCTACGTCTGAAAATATCAATTCTAAATTGATTGTTTCAATATCTCTAATAGGAGAAATGCTGCCATCCACATGGATAATGTTTGTATCTTCAAAACATCTAACTACATGAACAATCGCATCAACCTCTCGAATATTTGACAAGAATTGATTACCAAGGCCTTCACCTTTTGAAGCACCCTTTACAAGTCCTGCTATATCAACAAATTCAATAACTGCTGGTGTAACCTTATCTGAATCATATAACTGCGCCAGTTTATTAAGTCTTTCATCTGGAACAGCAACCACTCCTACATTAGGATCAATCGTACAGAATGGATAATTTGCTGATTCAGCACCAGCCTTTGTTAAGGAATTAAATAATGTACTTTTACCAACGTTTGGTAATCCAACAATTCCTAATTTCATAAAATTTCTCCTTCCGATAACTATGCTCTAAGTTCAATATCCATTTCCTTAAGATCAGCAAGTATCTTTTCCATAATTTCTGTAATATCTTTATCTTCAAGAGTTCTCTCTTTGTGTCTGAATGATAATGAATATGCTACAGATTTATATCCTGATTTAATCTGTGCACCTTCGTAGACATCAAATAATTTATAACTTTCAAGAAGCTTTCCGCCACGTTTCTCAAAAATCTTCTCTACATCACCAACAAGTATCTCTTTAGACATAATCATACTTAAATCTCTTGATACTGCAGGGTATTTTGCAATTCCTTCATATCTTCTATCGAATGATGTATCTGAAATAATCTCTGGCATATCAATAACTGCAACATATGCTCTATCTCCAATATCGTAGTTATCAAGAACTGTTGGATGAATTTCACCTAAATATCCAACTACTTTACCATCGTAAACAATATTTGCCTGTCTACCAGGATGGAGGAATGGTTTGCCTGATTTATTATCATATTCTGTTTTACGTTTCATTCCAACTTTTTCAAAGAATTCCTCGACAACACCCTTCATAGTAAAGAAGTCGCCATCTCCATACATTCCCAATGTGAAAGTCATTCTTTCATCAGGTAATTCTGTAAGTGGAAGCTGTTTTGGTACATATACATTTGCCAATTCATATAGTCTAGCTTCTTTATTTCTTCTATTATAATTCGTTGCGAGTGATGTAAGCATACCATTCAAAGAAGTAGTTCTCATTATACTAAAATCTTCTCCTAGTGGGTTTAAAATGTTTACTGTTTCTCTAAGTTTTGAATCCGAAGGAATTAATAATTTATCAAAAACCTTAGGACTTTCAAATGAGTAGGTCATAGCCTGGGAAAATCCGCAGAATTCAGCGATATCTTTAGCAACATCTTCAATTCTCATCTTATAGCTCAACTTACCTGTAGTTGCCTCTCCACTTGGAAGTGAAACGGGGATTTTATCATAGCCGAAAAATCTTGCAACTTCTTCTGCAATATCTGCACTACACTCAAGGTCTTGTCTAAATGTTGGAATAACAAGTTCATTGTTAGTCTCATCATATTCAAGCTCAAGTCTTTTAAAATAAGAAAGCATTTCTTCAACTGAGATATCTGTTCCTAAAAGTGAATTGTACTTTTGTGGCTCAAATTTAATTCTTCTTTGTTCTTTTACTGTCTTATAGTCATCAACCAATCCACTGACTACTTCACCTACACCCAATTCGCTAATCAACTGACAAGCTCTGTCAACTGCAGCAGAAGCATTGTTTGGATCTAGACCCTTTTCAAACTTACTAGATGAATCTGTTCTAAGTCCAAGTCTCTTTGATGATAATCTAATATTTGTTCCATCAAAACAAGCAGCTTCCAATAATACATCTTTAACATCATCTGTAATCTTTGAATTTTCGCCGCCCATGATACCTGCTATACATACAGGTTCTTCGGCATTGCAAATCATAAGAATATTTTCATCTAAAGTTCTCTCCTGTCCATCAAGAGTTGTGAACTTTTCCCCTTCATTTGCACGTCTAACTACAATTTTATTACCTTTTATAGTGCTTAAATCATAAGCATGCATTGGCTGACCGTATTCTTCCATAACATAATTTGTAATATCTACAAGGTTGTTAATTGGTCTAATTCCACATGCTGCAAGTCTTCTTTGCATCCATTCAGGTGATGGTCCAATCTTAACATTTTTTACTACTCTAGCGCAGTATCTTGGACAAAGTTTTGCATCCTGAACATCTATACTAATGTAATCACTAGCATTTTCATTATTTCCCGTAGCCTTAACTTCCGGTAATACTAATGGTTTTCTAAATGTCGCTGCGGCCTCTCTTGCTATACCAATAACACCGAAGCAATCTACTCTATTTGATGTGATTTCGTATTCGAATACAACATCATTAAGTCCTAATACTTCTACAGCATTAGCACCAATAGTAGTTCCTTCTGGGAAGATATATATTCCGTCCTCTGGAGCTTCTGGATAAAAATCTCTAGTTGAACCGAGTTCTTCTATTGAACACATCATTCCATTAGATTCTATGCCTCTAAGTTTTCCCTTCTTGATTTTTGTACCACCAGCAACCTTATTACTGTCGTGATCTGTAGCTACTCTACCACCATCTAATACAACTGGAACTATAGCACCCTCAAAAACATTTTGTGCACCAGTAACAATTTGTATAGTTTCAGTGCCAATATTAACCTGACAAACAATAAGCTTATCGGCATCTGGATGTTTCTCTATTTTTACTATCTGTCCTACTACTATTTTATCTAAATTTTCATCTAATCTTTCAAATCCTTCTACTTTTGTACCTGAAAGAGTCATTGCATCTGTATATTCCTGATCAGTACATTCAAGTTCAGGTACATATGCTTTAATCCAAGACATTGGAGTATTCATATCAAAATCCTACCTTTCTATATTTTCAAACTAAAACTGTTTTAAAAATCTTGTATCATTTTCATATAATAGGCGCATATCGTCTATTTCGTATTTCAAAAGAGAAATTCTCTCAAGACCAATACCAAATGCGAAACCTGTATATTCATCTGGATCAATACCGCTCATTGTAAATACTCTAGGATGAACCATACCACATCCTAATATTTCAATCCATCCAGAACCTTTACACATTCTACATCCCTTGCCACCACATTTAAAACATGACACATCCATCTCAGCACTTGGCTCTGTGAATGGGAAGTGATGTGGTCTAAACTTAACCTTTGTATCCTCTCCAAACAATTCCTTGGCAAATTCAGCTAATGTTCCCTTAAGATCTGCAAATGTAATGTTCTTGTCAATAACCAGACCCTCTACCTGATGGAATGATGGTGAATGGGTTGCATCCACTTCGTCAGATCTAAAAACTCTACCTGGTGCCAACATTCGAATTGGAAGCTTGCCTTTTTCCATTTCTCTAACCTGTACAGGTGATGTCTGTGTTCTAAGAACTATATTTTCATTAATATAAAATGTATCCTGTTCATCCTTCGCTGGATGATTTGCAGGTATATTCAATGCTTCAAAATTGTAGTAATCATATTCAACTTCTGGACCTTCAACTACTTCATAGCCCATACCAACAAATATTCTATAGAGTTCTTCTAATGCAATTGTATTAGGGTGGCGATGTCCCACAAAGTTTTTCTTTGAAGGCAGGGTAACATCGATTACTTCATTTTTGAGTTTCTGCTCTCTTGCAACATCTGCAAGACGTTTTCGCATCTCCTCCATTTTTTCTTCGATAGCCACTCTAGTTTCATTCACTAACTGTCCAACCTTTGGTCTATCCTCTGCTGCAACGTCTTTCATTCCCTTAAGAACTTCAGTTAGCTCGCCTTTTTTTCCAAGAACAGCAACTTTGATTTCATTTAACTTATCAAGGTTATCTGAACTTTGGATCTTCTCAATTGCTTCCTCTCTGATTTTCTGCAACTTCTCTTTCATAATTGTAATATCCTTTCTTTTTTACAATTTGTACCGCCGACGCATTATTTTGTATGCAAAGCTATTTTATATGTGTAAAATTATTTACATACTGGTAGCTATTTACATAAAAAAAGCTCCATCCCAATATAATTGGGACGAAGCATATCCGCGGTACCACCCGTTTTCCTGTTCTACAGGCTCTCAAATACTTAACGCGTACAACGTCATCTTCTACTACCTTTCAAAGATGAAGCTCCAGTGTGAATTTCAATATATATATGAACCTTAGGAAGTTTTCAGCCTATGACTTCCGTTCTCTTTAAAAGAATATATACATCTACTGTGCACTTTCATAGCCTTTTAATATAAAACTTCTGTAAGTTTAGCACAGAAAGATTTTCATGTCAATATTTATAAATCTTGAGTTTCCGCAGTTTTATCCACAACTGCGGATTTTATCAGTTTTACAATAAACAACTTTCAAAAAATGCCCAAAATATAAGGAATCCAGACTCTTTGTTTGGTATAATTAAAGTGACAAAACA
>JAAYNM010000059.1 GCA_012520815.1 Clostridiales bacterium | reverse complement strand
TTTCATATATACGACCTTTGTAATCGTCAAAATAATTTTCAATCATAGCCTTAAATCTATCCCTAGGATAATATCTTCCCTCCGATTCCATTAAAAGCTCTTCGTTTGTCAAAAAGTTTAATACCAATTTCACGAACCCAGCCTTCGATCCTCTTGAGGCCCTTGCAGCACCGTCTCCCTGACCTATTACAGGCATATCCTCCCATGTGAGAGCAATCTCCTTAAAGCTATTAGTTTCTACCTCCTCCATATTTAGCACTTTAATATCATTTATGATATTTTTCAGACTTCCATCTACCCCCGCAATTATATCCTCCGCCTTTACATATTCCACAAAGGCAAAACTTTTTGAGTCACTATAGAATCTAGTAATCACAATATATATAATAAAATAGCATAGATACAATTCTCTATTAAGCTTTATTCCCATCTCTTTTTTTAACTCTTCGTTGGAATATCCAAACACTCTATTTCCATAACCTGCACTAATAAATAAACCATAATTATATTCATACAGATTAATATTCATTTTCTTCATCATCATTTGAACAATATCATAGACTTCCGCACTTGATTGATATTCGTCATATAGGAAAGCATTTTCCCCGTTTTTAGAAACTTCTTTTCCCGTAAGTAGTTCTGAAACTATATCTAACGCTTTATCAAGTTCTTTATTTGTCATGTCTGCACCTACTCTTTCGCATTTTCATAGCACGAAAATATAATATCTGATACCTCTGACCTTCCATCTGGCATCAATTTACTTGTATCATCAAATTCCAAGTCAAATATCAACTGACCATATGATTCTAAATCCATCTTACATTCATCATGTTTAGCCATATTCTTAACAGCCTCTTTAACATAATCTTCAAAGAAGGTCTCCGGTTTTTCTAATATTTTTTCAACATCATAATGCTTCTTTTGACTCATATGTACTAACAGTGAATAGTAATCCCCATTATGTAGGATACTTTCTCCAAACACTTCTACTAAGTACTCATTAAACCTAGCTAGGTTGAAGTTTTTTCTTTCCACAGTAATCGCAATAATGCCATAACGATTCCACAATGATTGAGGCGAATTCTTCCCTCTTCCACTTCATCCTCATAAATATAGGTTTGCTCGGCACTTTCCTTTATGATTTCAGGTTTTTCCTCTTTCTCACCACGCAGAGTAAGTAACTTATCAATGTTTTTCACATCAAAACTCTTCTTCGTGTTGAGTCTAAGCATTGGAACAACTAATAATTCTAATAAATCCGCTCTATCCTTGCTCATTATAATCTTCATCGCATCCTTAAAATCAAAACTCTTCTTTAATCTGTTAAACTTAGCTGCACTAATAATTTCATCTGCCCTCACCTGTAAGTCCATGCACGCACTTAAAAGTTCGCTATGTCTAATTATAGATTTCTTAAGTTCTGTTTCTAGCGCATATATATCATCAACCGCCAAATAGTATTCCTTATCTGTATCCACGTTTGTTAATGCTTGGGAAATAAGTTCCATATTTCTGGCGAATTGCCTTTGTTCATCCTCAAACCATCTTATTCCAGTATTTTGAAAATCCTCGTATGCCTTAGCTCCCTCGAACACATCAACACTCAGAATAGCTAAAACCTCATTCTTTCTCGCCTTCAATCTACCAACTTCACTATTTATTCGTCGTATAACCTCTATACCACCTTTATAATTTCTAGAGGATATCATCTTCGAGAGTAATACCTGGGCTACACTAATACTACTTTCATCCTTTATCTCTTTTGTATCCAAATAAAATTCTATTGCATCCGCTGTAATGTAATACACTACACCTTGTTCTCTGATTCTACTATCTATTAGTCTCATACGAATAGTCTTAGCCCCTCTATCTACCGGGTCAAAATATTCGTACATAAATGGTCTGCCACCATTACTTATCTTGTCAAAAATATATGCTACAACTTCTTCCTCTTCCATCTCATCTAGAGGAAGCAAGAAATCCCTCCTTATGAGTGAGACAATAAAATCTCTAATCTCGTCATAGGTTACATCCCTTTCCCTAAAGTTGTTTTCCTCAATAAAAAAGCGCAATACTGCCATCAGAATATAACCCATATCCAGTTGCTGGTACTTTCCACCCTGAAATTGGGTAAAAGCACCATCCGTCAACTTGAAATATGGATAATATTTTTTAATGTTCAGCATACGCTCACTGTGATCATGTATTATGTCTCTTGCAAGAATGTATTCCTCTGCCATGGTATATTACCTGCTTTATTCTAAATCTCTGTTCTTCCTTCCAATGCACGCAGTAGTGTGACTTCATCAATATATTCCAAATCACCGCCAACTGGAACCCCTGAAGCAATTCTAGTCACTTTAATACCTGTAGGTTTTACAAGTTTGCTAATGTACATAGCAGTAGTTTCACCTTCAAGGCTGGAATTTGTGGCAATAATTACTTCGTCCACATCGCCCCTAAGTCTCTCCATTAGTTCTTTTAACTTTATATCATTTGGTCCAATTCCAAGCATTGGAGAAATTGCTCCATGCAGTACATGATAAACACCCTCAAACTTATTGGTTTTCTCATATGCCGCTAAATCTCTTGTGTTTTCAACTACCATTATCTCTTTGTGATTTCGTTTATCACTATTGCATATAGGACAAAGTTCCTTATCTGTAAGTGTAAAGCACTCTTTGCAGTACTTTACATTTTCTTTTGCAGAAACAATGGCACAAGAAAGCTCCTTGACTTGTTCCATTGGCATATTAACCACATGAAATGCCAACCTTCCTGCTGACTTAGCCCCTATACCAGGGAGTTTGGAGAATTCCTCTATCAGTCTTGTAATATGACTGCTATAGTAATCCATTAGAAAGGAAATCCTCCTCCAAGGCCACCTAATCCGCCTGTAATTTTAGACATTGAAGCACTTGAAAGTTCTTCCATCTTACGGAGTGCCTCATTGGTAGCTGCTACTATAAGGTCCTCGAGCATCTCTATATCTTCTGGATCTACAACTTCCTCGGCTAATTTAACTTTAGTCACTTCTTTCTTTCCAGAAACCGTAACCTCTACTGCACCGCCACCCGCTGTAGCTGTAACCTCTTTTTCTTCTAATTCTTTAGTAGTCTCTTCCATCTGCTTTTGCATCTTCTGAGCCTGCTTCATAAGGTTGTTCATATTGCCAGGCATACCACCTGAAAATCCTCCACGTTTTGCCATTTTGTTTTATTCCTCCGTTACTTCAAAATTTATTTTTTTTAATATATCTGCAAATTGGTCTCCAAAATCTACACCTTTTTGCAAGAGTGACATATTTATCTTAATATCCTTACCGGATACTTCAGCAATTTTATCTTCAACTGCCTTTATGACTTCATCTCTATTCGCAAAATCATATAATGTCTCATCGCTAAATACCAAGGATAAACTTGTACCTCCATCTGAGCCAGGCCTTGCATCTCTAAGAGCACCTCTCGTCTTGCCATCAAGACTGGCAAATATTTTTCCCCAGGACTCTGCTACTTTAGCTATATCCTCTGGTACTGCAACCTCCAACTTTGGTTTCGGCTTTTCTACTGTGTTTGCACTAACCGTAGGTGTCACCGAGTTAGTCACCACAATGCCTTTGTCCATCTTATATTCTAAGGCTGCAATTCTATTAACTAAGGCTTCTAGGTTGTTTTCCATCGCCGGCCTCGTAAGCTTTATCAATGCAACTTCTACTAAAACTCTTTTGCCTGTGGCATACTTCATTTGGTTCAAAAGCTCAGATAGTACTCTTATATACCTTATAAGTACCTCTTCTTCAACACTCTTACTTTCTTCCTTCAGTGCTGCCATCCTCTCCTGGGATACGTCTATCATTGACGATGCATCTGCAGAGGTTTTAACTAACAATAGATTTCTCAGATACCAAGTAAAATCACTGACAAACTGTGTCAAATCTCTACCTTGAATAATGATTTCCTCTAATAGTCGAATACACCCCAGTGAATCTCCTGCTACTATACTTCTTATCATCTTGCTAAATACTTCTGTGTCAACTGCACCCAAAACTTCTAATACGTGGTCATAGGTCAGTTTCTCACCTAAATAAAAAGCAATACATTGATCCAGTAAACTAAGTGAATCTCTCATAGAACCATCAGCAGATTTTGCAATATACCTTATAGCCTTTTCTTCTACCTCTAGACCCTCTCTACCTGCAAGGTCTGTAAGTCTATCTGCTATAGTATCCACCGTGATTCTCTTGAAATCATATCTTTGGCATCTCGAAAGAATAGTAATCGGAATCTTTTGTGCCTCTGTGGTTGCCAGAATAAATATAACATATGATGGTGGTTCTTCCAATGTCTTTAGCAGCGCATTAAACGCTCCTATAGACAACATATGCACCTCATCAATAATATAAACCTTGTATTTTCCTTGAGCTGGAGAATATTGAACTTCATCTCTAATCTCACGGATATTGTCTACACCATTGTTGGAGGCGGCATCAATCTCTATAACATTCATAGATGCTGATGCTGCTATATCTTTACATGATTTACATTCACCGCATGGACTGCCCTCTACTGGATGTTCACAATTGACTGCCTTGGCAAAAAGTTTGGCAATGGTGGTTTTACCAGTACCTCTTGTGCCACAAAACAAATATGCATGTCCTATCCTATCGGCCTTTATTTGATTTTTAAGAGTAGTAACTATATGGTCTTGACCTTTGACTTCATCAAAAACATCTGGTCTAAACTTTCTATATAATGCTGTATACGACATAATTGCTCCGTTTCAATAAGACTAGAATATGCTTCGTAAAACCTTCTAATTAATCTCCGAAACTTATTCCTAACGCCTTTGCCTCTTTTATAATGGATGACTTTAAATCATCTGTGCTGCTGCACCAAATCTTTATGATATAACTCTATCATATGGGCCTGGACTTCCACCACGCTGTGTATGTCCAGGAATGGTCACTCTAATTTCCTGTCCTGTCTTTTCTTCTATACGTTTTCCAATTTCGTAATAAACTGAAGGATACGTAGATTTCGCCTTTCTTTTCGCTTTAACAGGGCAGAATACTATATTTAAGCATATAGTTTCATTATATAATATGTACCAAATATTCGCAAGGAATACTTGTTTAAAGTTTTTGTTATGATATAATTTGTAATTATAGCAAAGGTGGTGTAATATAACCGTGATAAATGTAAACTTGGAACTCTATCGCTACTTTTATTATGTAGCATTAGAAGGCAGTGTATCGGGTGCAGCTAGGCGATTATGCGTATCTCAGCCTGCGGTCAGTCAGGCAATGAAATCACTAGAATCTAGTCTACAAGGCAAGTTGCTCATTAGAACTTCCAAAGGAATAAAACTAACACATGAGGGCGATGCTCTTTTTAGCTATGTCAAATCTAGTCTTGATACATTGTCTGCTGGCGAGGAATTTTTCAAAAAGATGATGAATCTTGATTCTGGCGAAATCACTATTGGCGCTTCAGATATGACCTTACAATTCTATTTACTTCCATATCTTGAAGATTTTCATGAGCAATTTCCCCACATCAAAATTAATGTTACAAATGCTCCAACCCCGGAGACTCTTAAAAACCTTACTGACGGAAAGATAGACTTCGGTATTGTGAGCACTCCTTTTGATATTCCCGAAAACTTCTCCTCCACTAATGTTTCCCAACTAAAGACAACTTTTGTAGCTGGTAGTGATTATAAACATTTAAAAGGGAAAATATTAAAACTAGACTCTTTGGCTTCCCTTCCTATCATTTCTTTAGAAAGTAACACCAGTACAAGACGATATACCGATCAGTTTCTTGCAGAGAAAAATGTATATATGTCCCCAGAGTTTGAGTTGGCAACATCGGATATGATAGTTCAATTTGCACTTAGAAATTTAGGTATTGGATGTGTAGTTTATGATTTTGCAAAAAACTATATTGATTCTGGTGAACTCTTTGAATTAAAATTCAAGGAGAAGATGCCAAAGCGCTATATTTCTATTGTAACTAATGGAAAGACTGTTATTTCAACCGCCGCAAAACAGCTCTTGGAAATGATGAACATTTCATAAGTTGCACTTATATTTATTATAACAATTATTAATTTTACTTATATCATCCACTATGATATAATTTACAAGTAAATGCGATATATCTGGTGTCTATCACCAGTCAGTTAGGAGGAACTATTATGGTAAGAGCAGTCGTAGGTGCCAATTGGGGCGATGAAGGAAAAGGTAAAATCACAGATATGCTTAGTGAAACAGCTGATATTATTGTCAGATTTCAGGGCGGAAGTAATGCAGGACATACTATAGTAAATGATTATGGTAAGTTCGCACTCCACATTCTCCCTTCAGGCGTATTTTATAATCATACAACATGTGTAATCGGAAACGGAGTTGCATTTAGCATTCCAGCACTTTTCAAAGAAGTAAATGAAATCGTAGAAAAGGGCGTTCCAAAGCCAAAGATCCTTGTATCTGACAGAGCTCAGATCGTTATGCCATATCATATTCTCTTTGATCAATACGAAGAGGAAAGATTAGGCGGAAAGTCATTTGGTTCTACAAAGTCTGGTATTGCTCCTTTTTATTCAGACAAGTATTCTAAGATTGGTTTTCAGGTTAGCGAACTTTTCGATGAAGAAGTATTAAGAGATAAAGTTGAAAGAGTTTGCGAATTAAAGAACTGTCTCCTTGAACATTTATATCACAAGCCACCTATCGACAAGGTTGAGTTACTCGACACTCTTCACGAGTACAGAGATATGGTTGCTCCTTATGTTTGTGATACTGCTTCATTTTTACAGCAAGCCATAAAAGATGAAAAGTCTATCCTTCTCGAAGGTCAGTTAGGAACTTTAAAGGATCCTGATTTTGGTATTTACCCTATGGTTACTTCATCTTCTACACTTGCTTCATATGGTGCTATTGGTGCTGGTATCCCTGCTTATGAAATCAAAAATGTTATTACAGTTGTTAAGGCATACTCTAGTGCAGTAGGTGCTGGTGAATTCGTAACTGAAATATTCGGTGATGAAGCTGATGAGCTGCGAAGACGTGGTGGTGATGGTGGTGAATTCGGAGCTACTACTGGTCGTCCTAGAAGAATGGGATGGTTTGATGCAGTTGCTTCTAGATATGGTTGTAAGATGCAAGGTGCAACAGAAGTTGCCCTCACTGTATTAGATGTTTTAGGTTATCTTGATGAACTTCCTATCTGTGTAGGATATGAAATCGACGGTGTAGTAACAAAAGATTTCCCTGTAACTACAAAACTTGCAAAGGCTAAGCCTGTTTATGAAACCCTTCCAGGATGGAAAACTGAGATTCGTGGTATCAAGAAATACGAAGACCTCCCAGAAAATTGCAGAAAATACATTGAGTTCATCGAAAAAGAACTTGAAGTTAAGGTCTCAATGGTTTCAAATGGACCTGGAAGACATGAGATCATTCATAGATAATCCATACTAATATTCACAAAACAAAAGAAGCTGTTAATAAACAGCTTCTTTTGTTTAACTTTATTGCCCTTTATCCTATTACTTTTTTAAGCACTTCTTATTATGTAATCTTTTAAATACCTCTGTTATGATTACTCTGCTTCTCCGATTTTATCGTCTTTTCTCTCTTCTTCAATTTGAGCCTGCTTATTTGCTCCTCGACCCCTTAGCACCTTAGCCATCAATGTGTATACATATATCATCACTGGTATAAAAAAGGTACATGTTATAGCTGCTCTAAACATTCCATCTGCTTCTGGCCTGCTTAGTATTGCCGCTACCAGTGACCAAACGTATAAACCAACCAAGAGTACGACGCATGCTATTGCTGCAATTTGCTTAATCTTTTTGTTCATTTTTAATCTCCATTCACAATAGTAACTGTAGCACTAGTTCCTAGTCTATCTGCTCCTGCTTCTATCATCTTCAATGCTGCAGCCTTATCTCTTATACCACCTGAGGCCTTTATTTTTGCTTTTCCATCTACTGTCTTTTTCATAAGTGCTACATCTTCTGCCGTTGCGCCGCTATTTCCAAATCCTGTTGAAGTCTTTACAAAATCCGCTCCTGCCTTCACTGATAACTGACATGCCTTAACTATTTCTTCTTTGGTTAAATAGCATGTCTCTATAATAACTTTAAGCACAGCTCCCTTACAGGCATTTCTTACTTCTTTAATATCTTCTAATACACCTTCATAATCTGTAATTTTAAGTGCACCTACATTAATAACCATATCTATTTCGTCAGCGCCCGCTTCCACTGCTTCCTTCGCTTCAAATGCCTTTGCCTTTGTAGACATAGCACCAAGTGGAAATCCTACAACTACACAAGTATGTACTTCCGTACCCGCAAGAATTTTTGACACATATCCTGCCCAGTATCCATTTACGCAAACTGATGCAAAGTTATATTGTATTGCTTCCTTGCAAATCTGTTCCACCTCTGCTCTTGTGGCATTTGCTTTTAAAATTGTATGATCAAAATATTTGCTGGCTATCATATTTTACCTCTATCGAAATAATTCTTTATATTATAAAATCCACGCATCTGGTGTTGTATACTGCTCACAGACGTTACTAATACAGTTAACTCAGTCCAGGTTGCCTTACGTCACATAAGAGGTTCTACTTAGTGCTGCTCCATTCCTGACCTGACACGATTCGTAGATTCCTATTGCATAAGACCCAGACGTCAACGCCACTTATAAAAGGCAGCTCTACAAACAAGTATCCGAAACCAAATATCACCCCTGCTAAAGCGGATTGCAGGTATAGGGCACCGCTAACTCCCCGGCTGCGTGGAAACTTTTTGACGTATGTTAAATTGTGGAACTCAATGCTTTGTTAGTATAAATGATTTTTATTTATATGTCAATTTTTACTTTGTTTTTCCTTCTTCTTTCTTTCGCGAAGTTCCCTAAAATATGACTTCAGCATTGTACTACATTCTTCCTCAAGAATACCTATATTCTTTTCAACCTGATGGTTAAACTGCGGTACCATTAGCAAATCCATTATCGAGCCAGCACATCCAGCCTTAGGATTCATACACCCAATATATACTTCTTTTATTCTTGACTGAACTATGGCACCCGAGCACATTTGGCACGGTTCTAGTGTGACGTACATCTTACAGTCATCAAGTCGCCAGTCTCCCAAATATTTAGATGCCTTTTTGATAGCATTTAATTCAGCATGGGATAATGTGTTTTTATCTGTAACTCGTCTATTGTAACCTCTTGCAATAATCTTATCTTGATATACTATAACGCAACCGATTGGCACTTCATTTAAAGCATAAGCTTTCTTCGCTTGCTTTATAGCTTCCTTCATATATTTTTCGTCACAAGTCATAATTTTTATGTCCTTTTTATGTGTCTCGTTACTATTGAAAAAAAAATATGTCCGTGTTATAGTTTTCCTAAATTAAAGGATGGTTTACAATGAATTACTCTAACACGACAATCGAAACTTCCCGACTAGTGCTCAAAATGCTAGACGGCTCATTTGCAGATATGGTATCACATTTCCTAATTAGTAACAAGGATTTTTTTGCTCCCTACGAGTCAGAAAAGCCCCCTTTTTACTACTCTGCTATGTATCAAACTAGTGTTTTGGATCATGAATATCAATCCTCTATAAATATGCAGTATCTACGGTACTATGTTTTCCTTAAGGAAGATTTAGACACTGTCATCGGCACAGTTTCCCTCGGAAAAATCTCACCCTTTCCATATAATGATTCAATCCTCGGATACCGATTTGACAAGGACTTCTGTCACAAAGGATATGCAACTGAGGCTGTTGCCGCGATATTACACGAGGGATTTACCACCTTCAAACTACATCGCGTAAGTTCCTATGTAATGGAAAATAATATCCCCTCTATCAACCTCATGAGCAGACTGGGCTTCAAATATGAAGGACTTTGTGAAAAAAACATAAACATAAGAGGGCAATGGGAATCGCACCGACTCTATGCCCTCTTGAATCCATATGAAATTTAGTACTACTAGTTATACTTCTTTAAATACTCTTCTATAGTAGATTTATCTATCCTTACACGCTTGTCCATCGTCTTCATAATATCCTTTATCTGTACTACTGAGAATACTCTGTCATTAGCAAGATTATATACATCATTGTCAGTAAAGCATAACACCATCGGTCTAAGCACATTTTCTTCATTTGCCTTTATTACTAGACCCGTATAACCATTAGTAAGTTCTACGCATATACCTGGGAACAAAATTTTAATGCTATCTATCAATGAACTAACCACCTTGGCATCATACATTTCAATGTCGCTTAGCAAGGCTCTAATAGCTACTACATCTGACAATGGTTCCTCGCCAAGTTTCATAGCTGTCATATCATCATATACCTCTGCAACTTGAAGTATTCTAGACGCAACTCGCAACTGCTGGTTCTTTCCTGCAGCCTTAGGATTTTGCTGAAGCTTATATTTCTCTTCCAATATCCCTTTTACTTCATCCTCAATAAAATCGCAATTTGCAATTAACTTCATTCCCTTGAGTTCAAGCCGTTGTATCTCCTGTTTATCCTCTGGGGACATGACATTTTTCAGTGCTATCCCAGGTTTTATACTTAGTTTACCAATGTCATGTATGAGAGCAGCATAGACCATATTCCTTATCTGCGTATCTGTCATCTTCATACGAATGCCCATCATAGCTGACAATATAGCCACATTTAAGCAATGTTTAAATACATAATCTTCCTGACTCCTAATGTTCTGCATAAAATTGACTTTCTTGTCCTTCTTACTGTAATTTTTCACAATTATTTTCACTAGATTATCCATATTTACTGGCTTCTTCTCTAATCGTATTAACTCTATATCTTCCTTCAAACCAAAAATACTCATAGTCTGAAATCTTTCAAACTCTATATCTTCTTCTGTCATAGGTGGTAATGGCTCTGCTGGTTCAAGTATAAAGATCCCTATTATATTAAAATTTTTGATACTATTAATACCTTGTTT
Organism: Clostridiales bacterium; assembly: GCA_012520815.1. GTDB lineage: Bacteria > Bacillota > Clostridia > Lachnospirales > Lachnospiraceae > SVEL01. The sequence continues at coordinate 9,296 of JAAYNM010000059.1, read as the reverse complement.
TGTAAGTTTCGTGTCCCTGTCATAAAGTAATACACCATTTCGGTTATAAATCGGCTTCGCCAATCTCATTCCCTTGACAAGATTCTCCGTTCTAATAAATCGCATATTATCACCTCTTCCCATGCACGTATATTCTTCTATAATAATAACATAGTTAAGAGGTTTTAACAATTTAATTTGGTCCGTAATAAACATCTTTTTATACTATATTTGACTTATAACTTTATTTGTTTATAAATTATATTACTTAGTTCGGCAAATTGATGTAGCGATAATGCTTCTCCTCTAACAGCCACTGGTAGCCCCATCTCCACCAATGCAGTCTCTATCATTTCTTTAGTTACATTCAAATCACCACTGTGGCTCACACTATTTTGTAACGTTTTTCTTCTTTGATTAAATGAGGCTCTAATAATTTTAAACATTAACTTCTCATCTATTACATCAACAGGAATGTCTTTGTGCCTCGTCAATCGTATAACTGCTGAACCAACATTTGGTCTTGGCATAAAACAGTTAGCTGGTACGTTTGTAATAATCTCTGGCAAAGCATAATATTGCACTGCCAAAGATAATGCTCCATACTCCTTTGTTCCAGGACCTACTTGCATCCTATCTGCCACTTCTTTTTGAACCATAATAGTAATGCTATCAATGGGAACATGAATTTCAAACAAGCCCATAATAATAGGAGTTGTAATATAATATGGTAGATTAGCCACTACCTTTATAGGTTTTCCCCCGTTTTCCTCCTGAACAAGTTTATTAATATCAACTTTTAAAATATCTTCGTTGATTATTCGATAGTTATCATATTCGGACAATGTATCTGAAAGAATAGGAATCAGCGATTTATCTATCTCTACTGCAATGACTTTTCTTGCACTCTCGCATAAATATTGTGTCATTGTGCCAATTCCTGGTCCTATCTCTAAAACGCAGTCATCCTCCTCAATATGAGCAGCAGTAATAATTTTTTCAAGAATTCTTGTATCCACCAAAAAGTTTTGTCCAAAACGTTTCTGAAATACAAAGTTGTATTTCTGAAGTATCTCTATGGTATTTTTAGGTATTCCAAGTGAAGCCATTCTTCCTCCTAGCCTTCTATGCGATAAACATTTTTACCATTTTTCCATGTGGTTTCTATCACTTCGTCAACTGTTACATTTTTAATAGTCGCTATCGTATTCGCCACATATGATAAATAGAGTGATGAGTTACGTTTTCCTCTGTTCGGTTCTGGTGCAAGGTACGGACAATCTGTTTCTAACACAAGTCTCTCAAGAGGTATCGCATTTACTACTTCCTTCAATTTCTTTGCATTTTTGAAGGTAACCACGCCTCCTATACCTATACAAAAGCCCATTTTTACATATTCCAGAGCCAGTTCAACGCTATAAGAAAAGCAATGAATAATTCCACCCATATCTCCTGCACGCTCTCGCTGTATAATTTTTAGTGTATCTTCCGCTGCATCACGTGAGTGAATATTTACAGGCTTTCCCAATTCTCTTGCCAAACTCAATTGCTGTTTAAACCATTTTGCCTGTACTTCTTTTGGTTGCTCCATCCAATGGTAGTCTAATCCTATCTCGCCGATAGTCACAACCTTATCCTGCCTCGCAAGATTACAAAGACGGTCAAAGTTGCCTCCCACCTCCAGCTCACCTACATTATCAGGATGTACACCTACAGCAGCATAAACAAAGTCATAGTTCTTCGCTAACTTAATAGATTCTTCCGAACTTTCAAGGGATGCACCAATATTTACTATAAGACCTACGCCCTCCTCCTTCATAGAGGAAAGCATAGAATCTCTGTCATCATTAAATTGTTCATCATCATAATGAGCATGTGTATCAAATATCATTAGCTAATCTCCGAACCTGATATAATATCCTTATCTACTGTAAGAACAGATAAATTTCCATTATCGTCAGATGCTGCCAAAATCATACCTTCTGATAGGATACCGCAAAGTTTTACTGGCTTTAAGTTCGTTATAACAGCAACCTTTTTTCCTACCATTTCTTCTGGCTTATAATACATTGAGATACCTGATACAATTTGACGTACTTCATTTCCAACGCGAATCTGTGAGCAAAGAAGTTTCTTTGCCTTTGGAACTGGCTCACACGCTAGAACCTCACCTACTTTAATTTGAACTTTGTCAAAATCATCGATAGTGATTTCTTCTTTAGCTGCTACTTCTGGGTAACTTATATCGTCCGCTCCATCACTTGCCTTCATTTCTTCCACTTTATTAAGGACTTCTTGTAAATCAAGTCGAGCAAATAAAATTTCTGGCTTATCAGTAACTCTAGTTCCTGATGTATATTTTCCAAACTCATTTAATTCATCCAATTCTCTTGCAGAAGCATTTAACTGACCCAATATCTTGCTTGATGTTTCAGGCATAAATGAATCCAATAAAGAAGCACCTATACAAATGCTTTCAACAAGGTTATATAACACTGTTGATAATCTATCCTTTTTAGCTTCATCCTTAGCAAGAACCCAAGGCATAGTTTCATCTATATATTTATTACATCTCTTAAACAATGTAAATATCTCTGTCATAGCATCTGCTACTCTAAGGCTTTCCATCTTTTCAGAAACTTTTGCTGCTGCATTTAATACTACCTCTTTAAGTTCCCCATCAAATACTTCGCCACCATCGTCGTTTTTATTATCAACTACGCCGTCAAAATATTTGTTTGACATAGAGATAGTTCTGTTTACAAGATTTCCCAATGTATTAGCAAGTTCTGAATTTAATCTCTCAACTAATAATTCCCATGTGATAACTCCGTCATTTTCAAATGGCATCTCATGTAAAACAAAGTAACGAACTGCATCCACGCCAAAAAAGTCCACCAAGTCATCTGCATATAGGACATTTCCTTTTGATTTACTCATCTTTCCATCGCCCTGAAGCAACCATGGATGTCCAAATATCTGCCTTGGTAATGGTAAATCAAGTGCCATAAGCATAATAGGCCAATAAATAGTATGGAATCTTAGGATATCTTTTCCGATGAGATGAAGATCACAAGGCCAATATTTCTCAAAATCCTCTTCGCAATTACCATCAACATCATATCCAAGACCAGTAATGTAGTTCGATAACGCATCTACCCATACGTAAACTACATGTTTATCATCAAAGTCCACTGGAACACCCCATTTGAAAGAGGTTCTAGAAACACATAAATCCTGTAAACCAGCCTTAATAAAGTTGTTCACCATTTCATTTTTTCTAGACTCTGGCTGAATAAATTCTGGATGTTCTTCTATATGCTTGATTAATCTATCTGTATAATTGGATAGCTTTAAGAAGTACGCCTCCTCTTTTGCAGGCTGACAATCTCTTCCACAATCTGGACATTTTCCATCTACTAGCTGTGCAGAAGTGAAAAATGATTCACAAGGGGTACAGTACATACCCTCATAATGTCCCTTATAAATATCACCTTTATCATAGAGTTTCTTAAAGATTTTCTGAACCTGCTTCTCATGGTTTTCATCTGTTGTTCTAACAAACTTATCATAAGAGGTATTCATCAAATCCCAAATTCTTCTAATCTCACCCGCAACGTTATCTACAAATTCCTTTGGTGTAATTCCTGATTCCTCAGCCTTTAACTCGATTTTTTGACCGTGTTCGTCAGTTCCTGTCTGAAATCTCACATCAAATCCTTGATGTCTTTTAAATCTTGCAATACTATCGGCCAATACTATCTCATAAGTATTTCCAATATGTGGTTTTCCTGAAGTATAAGCTATTGCTGTTGTAATGTAGTAAGGTTTCTTTTCCATTTTCATTTCCTTTCCTTGTGGCTATTTGTAAACAAAAAACCCGTCTCTATATCACTATAAAGACGGGAATAATCCGTGGTACCACTTTACTTTACAGACATCCAAATGATATCTGCCTCATTCACTATAACGGGTGTCCCGTCGCAAACTAACTTTCGCTCGTATGCGCAGCTCCAAGACCATCTTCACAAGCTTATCCAGTATTCCTTTTCACCTTTTGGAACTCTCTGTCGACTGTTTCTACTTGTTACTCTTCTTTTCATTGCCTTTTCATATAATAATTGCTAGTTTATAGTTAATTTTTAGTTTTGTCAACCCTAGCGCGAGTTTTAGTTGTTTCTATATAATTCTACCTTTTCCTTTTTCTATATTAATTCCGCACTATTTTATTTACTCTTTTTATATAATCTCAGCAAATCTCTATCTCCTTTTTCGTGATTTTTAACACAAGAGATTTGGATTGTCATCTTACTTTTAATGTGTTCCAACTACCCGATAATCATAAAACTTTTCTTTTGGAATTCCTATCAAAATAGCATCTCCATCTAAAAGTCTTATAACTCCATCTGCAATATTCTGGTTATATCTAAATCCCTCCGTTTTCCACATATTACAATATCCCATAGGTGCATTGTTTTCATTTATATACGATATAAATGGGGTTTCATTCTTTATAGTTTCTATTTCAACTGAAATCAACAAACTGCCATTTTCTAACTGAATTTCTGATTTTTCAATTTCTTGTCTTAACTGCTTTATATCAGAGACTTCTATATCTTGTGGCAAAATATACATTTCATCACCCAGTTCATAATTCCAGGAATATTTTGCCACACCGGTTTCAAGTTCTTCTTTTATATTGATTTCTAATATTTCCTCTTGAGGTGCCCTTTTCAAATCACCTTGATCTACTGCATTCCTACTGTTCACAATATAGACGTTTACAGGTTCTTCCCTTCCATCTTCCAAATACCTATAGCTATATCTAACGGCTATCTCATCCCCTTCCTCATATTCACCAACAGCTATTATACTTAGTTCATAGGCCTTTTGTATTTTCCCATCTACACACAATAACGTTTGCAATGCCTCTCTTGCTCTACCATTTTCATCTCTATTCCCGACATAGTAAACATTTTCCTTTTCATCTCTAACAGTAAATCCAAACAATCTTCCCGACACACGAACTTTACTTTTTCCATATGCCATATGGGAATTTATTGACGTATTTGCACCTTCTTCGCCTGCTACATCATGGGTTTTAGCATTTATTGCAAAATATCTATAGTCTATCTCATAGTCCCCCATAGATACATATTGAGGGACTGTAAATGTGGCACCTTCATTTAGGTCTATCCACGTGCCTGCACCTAGTATTATTTCCCCTCTTTTTACATCAAAAGGAAAAGATACCATCTTTTCTCCAATAAATTTTTCGTATATACCATACCCATAACCACGCAATTCACTGTGGTATCCGTAGGTACTTCCTGAAACAGTAAATTCTTTTCCCAAAATTATTGTGTTTTCCACTGGCTCTACATCTTGATTAAACATTTTTCCACAAATAATTGCACCATTGCATACCACTGGAGTATGCACTCTAATATCTTCAATTCCTACTTCTGTACTTATTATTTTATTTTCCTGTGTATCTAAGTGCTTTATCGAACATTTACTTAAATAATCACCATTTACAACCGTTTTGTCCAACTGTATTCCATAATTGTTCACTATATATTTTTCAGGAACCAAATAAACAGGTGCACTTCCCCTGTCGAGACTCACAGTATCGCTTAATATATCTTTACCTGCTATGGTAATCCTATCACTTTTCACCATCAATCCGCTTACCGCTGCCTTCGCAATACTTTCCTGATTTACATTTGGAATGTTGGGTTTTAAATGATTCGTGCTGTTTAAAATCACAGTGCCTGCATCAGCCTTAATATTGCTAACTACACTGTTTACATGACTTGCCACGCTTCCATAGTTTTTTATACTTGTACCCACAGCAGTCATGCCTATATTTTTTTCATATTTGCCTGTCTCAATTGATGCATTACAAAGTTCTATCTGATTTATGCCATACGCATTGGCACTGTTTGCATCGTAATACTCAAAATTCTTACGTACCGCATACCATCTTGTAACCTTTTGAGTCTCCGAATGACTAACTCCTTGATAATCTTTCCAATTCATTATATAGGTAGTAGTTACCGGCACGGGGACCTCCATATACCCTTTTATCCAGGTTACTCTTGTCTCGTAGTAATATTTACTCACACTGCCTGATATGTAAATAGTTTCACCACCAGGAATTCCCTGTGTAATATTGTATTTTTCTTCTCCTGCCCTGTAACTACCAATATGCAGGTCCGAAAAAATGGAACTCTTATAATCCATTTGCTTTGTTGATGTGATCGTGTATTTTGGTTCTGGCTTTTTCACTTGTGATGGATACATTACTTTGATATCATAATATCCCATAAGTTCCGGAGGGTATCCCCATCCTCTGGCACCAGCTATTCCCTTATATGTGGTATAAACCTCACCTGAGAGTTTTCCATTACTATCCACATTCCCCCGTATCACTCCATACTCATTAACTGTCATTACTGAGTCAATATATACCATACCCCCATAATTTAGTAGTTGGTTTTTCCACTCCGTAGATACCCTTGATATAGCAGATGTTATCTCACTACTGCTACTTCTAAAATATACATAGACATATGCTGGATTCAGTGGGTCTGGAATATTTTCTCCATTAGAAGTTTTAGGTATAATAACATATTGCTGCCCCGGTGCATCCAATGGCATATCATACCTTTTAATTATCCATCCAATGGTTCTATATTTCACTCCTGTTGTATCTTTTCCAGCGTGAGTTACATATACTAAATTACCACTAGAATCAAAAGTTATAGTATCTGCTTTTGCTACTTGAGATGGGATTGCAATACATAAAAATAGAATAAAACATACGATTAATAGATTTCTGATTGATGGCTTACATTTGCAAGCTTTGAATTTTTGATTTTCTTTCATTTGTCCTCCTTTTTCTCCAAAAAAGAAGGGCCTAACTTTTGTGAGATAATTCTAGCAAACAATTTATGGATTTACAAGTGATTTATTTCCAATGTTATGCTAAAATTAGTAAAGTCGTTTTTTGAAATTTAACGTCATTATTTTTTAAGGAGATTGTTATGAAAATGAAATATTTAAAGCAACTGATCGCCATAGGCCTTGTTTTGGTTCTTCTAGTTGGATGTTCCTGCCAGCCTTTTACTAGTCTTTTAGGTAATGTCCAAGTAGCTCTTAATGAACCAGACGAAGAATCTTCCAATACTAGCGAAGAACCTACCTCTGATACCACTCCCGACCCCAACAATGGGGATGAAAATAACACTAAAGAATACGATTTTAGCATTTATTCAGATGATACTACATACACAGATAGTCAGTTAAAAGTTCAGTCCGATTTTTATGAATACCTCACTCAGTGCTTTGTTGACTCTATGGAAAGTAGCTACCTTAATCTACTTTATACCGTTGAAGATCCAGAGGCTATGGGCATCCACGTAGACGAGATTAGTTGGGGAAATGCGTCTATTTCTTCAATGGAAACTGCCCTAGAGGATCTCCAGGAAGAATACGATACGCTGCTTGCATTTGACTATGATTCACTGGATTATGAAGGAAAATTAATCTATGATATTCTTTGTGAAGACTACGATAACGCATTAATAGGTTCAAAATATTGGTACTATGAGGAAGTTTTTTCTCCTTTAGATGGTATACAGACTAGTCTTCCTATTCTTCTTGCAGAAATAGAATTTAATAACACAGATGATATAAACAACTATCTTCTTCTACTTGAAGATACTGACAGATATATTGACGAACTTATCATCTTTGAAAAATACCGCGCCGAGAATCATAAAATTTTTCTTACTGATGATGCTGCTGATAGTGTTATCACCCAATGCAATGACTTTATCAATGCCGAGGATAATATTCTTATCACAACCTTCAATGAACGAATTGATTCTATGAGTGGTCTAACATCCGCCGAAATTACTGAATATAAAACACGTAATAGCAACTCTGTAAAAGACCATGTAATATCGGCTTTCAATCATATTGTTGATACTTTAACCTCCCTTAAAGGCACAAGGCTTTATGATGGATTATGCAACTACGAAGGTGGCGATGAGTTCTATGCTTACCTTACAAAAACCAACAGCAGTTCCGGCAGGTCTGTCAAGGAACTTTCAGAGCTCACGGACGAATATATGAATACTGCTAGGAATGAAATTCAATCTATAGCTAAAAATAATTATTTTGCTTTATTAGAATTTTATAATCCTGCTTATCCCGTAGATGAACCTAAAGAAAGTCTTAACTATTTTATTGATGCTATAAAAGCAGATTTTCCTCAGGCAGCAACTAAGGATTTCTCTCTTAAGTATGTTCCTGAATCTTTAGAGGAATCTTCATCACCTGCTTTTTATATTCTAGCTCCAATTGATAATGTAAATAAAAATATTATCTATCTTAATGGCAGTGATGAATATGCCAGCGAAAATCTCTATGCCACATTAGCACACGAGGGTTATCCTGGTCATCTGTACCAAACCTCTTACTTTTATAGTATAAACCCTCATCCAATCCGTAGTGTGCTAAGATTTAGTGGATATAATGAGGGCTGGGCTATGTATTCACAAAGATATGCTTATGATTACAGTGGACTTAGTGACGGTTGTGTTTCCTTATTAAAAGCTAATGACATCTATGGCTATGGACTTTATTCTAAAATAGATTTTGGAGTTAACTACAAGGGCTGGACCCTTCGCGACGTTGAAAAATATGTTACTAGCGAAGGATATGACAAAGACATCGCAGGAGAACTATACACCATAATGGTTAACGACCCTTGTGTATACCATCGCTACTTCCTGGGAATGATTGAGATGATTGAGACTCAAAATCACGCAAAAGAATTGCTAGGAGATAATTACTCTAACATAGACTGCAACAAATTCATTCTAGAAATTGGTCCTGCATACTATGACATCATCAACGAACGTATGATTTCTTGGGCAGAAAGAATAAATGGGAGATAACTCTCCCAACAAAATATCTACATTCAAAAAACTCCCTTTAATGGGAGTTTTTTAGTCATTATTCTTAGCGTGTTTTTTAATGTACTCTTCATATCTCTTTCGTGAGGCTTCCATCTCTGCTTCAAGTTCTGGTGCAACATAGGACACATCTTTAAGCTCTGACAGCGCCTGGTTTAAATCATCAATATTTATTAGATCGTCCATGCAATCTCCTTTCTCTTTTAATTTTTATATATCACTATATTCTTATAAATATATTTTAAAATCTTCCTCAGTCTTAGATATTCACATTTTGATTACTTTTATCAGCAAATACTATCTCTTATCCCAGTTCTTAAAAAATTCCAC
>JAAYNM010000058.1 GCA_012520815.1 Clostridiales bacterium | reverse complement strand
TCCTTTCGGGGGTTGGTAGTTAGTTTCTTGTCAATTCTATTATACCATAACCCGTGAGGAGATATTTTGTTTTGTAACAAAAAATATGCCGTATTTATGCGGCTTGTGGCGTTTCGCAAACGCCTACAGTTAAATAGCAGGAAAGGAGGAGACAACACAGATGTTTAAAATTGCAATATGTGATGATGAAAGTTTTTTTGCAGAAGAACTAAGAGAATTGGTCTCCGGTTATATGATGGAAAAAGGTCCTGCTTTTGAAATAGATACATATAGCTCCGGGGAAGCACTGATAGAATTAGGAATTGAGGTAGTGCGGTATAATATTGTGTTTTTAGATATCAATATGGAGAAAGTTGATGGTATCAAGACGGCTGAGATGATCAGAAAAGTAAGCCGGGAAGTATTTATAGTATTTGTAACCGCCTATGTGGATTATTCGCTGGAAGGATACCGATTAGATGTTGTAAGGTATTTGTTAAAGGGTAATGCTAATTTTCAGAGCAAAGTCAATGAGTGCATGGATGCAATTTTTGATAAGATGAATTATTCCGTAGCGAAAATGGAATTTGACTTTAAGGAGGGCAGAAAAAATATTTCGCTGGAAAGATTATTATATATTGAGAGCAAGTTGCATTTACTTGAGTTTCATATTATGGAGGATACAGAAACAGTTTATACCATGTATGAAACATTAAATGTGTTGGACGATATGCTTTCAGAAAATGGTTTTATCAGGACACACCAGAGTTATCTTGTTAATGCAAAACATATCAAGAATGTTGTGCGTTGTAAAGTGATATTATCAAATGGAGTTGAGTTATCTATACCAAAAGTAAGATATTCGGAAGTAAAGAAAAAGTTTATAGCGTGTCAGGGAGAGGTGTAAATGTTTGATTTAATGCAGAATATATTGCTGATATTTATTGAAATAATGTGCTGCAAGATTTTTTACGAAACCTTTGGAGAAGTAAGGTATAAAGGTTGGATTAATGTAATACAGTTTATGCTATTGCTTGGAATTATATGTTTGCTTGCATACAGCTTTTCAGAATATTTTGTAATAAGGCAACTTGCGGATATTGTAATGTTGTCTGTATTTATGCTTTGGCATGTTAGAATTAGCTTGAAAAAATCTTTTGTATTAGCTGTGTTGTTTGATGCATTACTGTTGGCAATGGATTATTTGGTGTTTTTGATTATTGGATGGTTGTCTTTAGAAAATGGAATATCAAAACAGCAGTATGAAATCGGTGGTGTTTTGGCGTACCTGTTAGTAAAAGTGATATTATTTTTTCTTATTCTTATTATTAGAAAGAAATTTTGGAAAAAATCAACGGAAATGATGTCGGATACTGAGTGGTTAAGATTTCTCTTTTTTCCTATTTTTACAATAGCAGCTATTTCTGCAATGCTATCTGATTTTGAATATGTGCAGACGGTAGAGCAGGCAAATCTGCTTGCTGTTATTGCATTTGGAATGGTGGGAATGAATATCGTTGTGTTCTATTTGATTAATGATATTGTGGAAAGGGAAATGAAGATGCACGAAAATAAAGTTTTTCAAATTCAGGCAAAAAACCAGTTGGAAATGTATCGGTCTATCTCTGAAAATTTTGATAATCAAAAAAGAAAGACACACGAATATAAAAATCAGATTTCGTGTATCAAATCTTTATTGGACAAAAAGCAGTATTCTAAATTAGAGGAATATGTAAAAAAGATTTATGGCTCGTTAAATAATGAACCGGATGTCATTAATACCAATAATGTAATCGTAAACGCCATACTCAATACAAAGTACCAGGAGGCAGAAGCAAGGGGGATTGTTTTTGTATTCAGGGTGAATGATCTTTCAGAGTTGAAAATGAAAGATGAGGATGTGGTTACTATCCTTTCCAATCTTCTGAACAATGCCATTGAAGCGTGTGAGGTATGTACGGATAAAAAGGTAATTAGATTCAAGTTTGTTAAAGAAGATGATAAGATAATCATTGCGGTTAAAAACACATTTAGCTATGATGTTATATATGAGAATGGTGAGATAAAATCTACAAAAACATCAAGTGTAGATGAACACGGTGTAGGGATTAAGAATGTGCTAAAAGTCATTGAGAAATATGGTGCTGCATATGTCATTGAAGATAAGAATAAAGAATTTTTCTTTTCAATAATTATTCCTGTATAAGTGCGATATTAAAATAGTTGGCACTTAAACTAATTGACTACAAAAAATGTGCCGTTTTCTGCAATAAATAGTCCATTTTCTGCAAGCTATCTTGATTTTTTTTACATATAATTCATACTGAATAACTAAGGAGGCATGTCTATGATAGAGAAGATGGCATTAAAGATTGTCAATCAGATGGAGATGCAGAAGATAATAAGCAAATCAAATTGTGAATATTACGAATACGCCTTAATAGCTATGGTTGAAAATTTCATAACAGTCGGAACCATGTTGTTTTTGGGGATGTTTTTTGAAAAATTTCTGCAAACTCTTTGTTTTCTTGTGTTCTTTCTTTCATTACGGAAACGGACAGGGGGATTCCATGCGGATAAGTTCTGGCAGTGTTATTTTGGTACAGTCATAACTTATATTGTGATTATACAGGTTATGCCTATGTTTTGTGGAACTCCAGCTGTCATGTATGGAATGCTCTTACTTGCAATAATTTTAATCTGTATAATGGGAACAATAAATCACCCTAATATGGACATGGATAAAAATGAATTGCGGGAGTCGAAGAAAGCGGCAAGATTGCTTGTTTTAATGGAAGTAATGATAATTGCTGCCTTAGTTTATCTGAAAGCTAATACTTTGTATATCGGTTATATGTCAATGGCTATCATATTATGTGCATTTCTGATGTGCTTGGCAAGGATCATAAAACAGGAGGTGAAAGTAAAATGAAAAAAAATGAGAAAATCAGTGTTAAGGCATTAAGGGTAATTGAGAGAATTACTCGTAATGAGGTTGAAAAAGTTAGGTGTGGATGGCCACCTATCTGTATGGGAATTGGTCACCAGCCGAAGAGACCGAAACGAAAGGAGGATTAAGATTTAATAGTTAATGTGGCAATAATGATAAATCAAAATCTGTGTTGAACAAGAAAATTAAGTATAAGAAAAAGCCTTTCAGAATGATATGGTGTCTGAAAGGCTTTTGCCATTTTCTGCAAAAACAGTCCACTTTCTGCAAGGGTAATTGACCTTTAACTATGTTTTGCTATTATAAAAGTGGAAAATTTATTTGATATACATAGATACACGATCACGCAAAGTATAAGTTTATTTTAATAAGGGAGGTGTTGAAATTAGTGAGCTTTTTATGGCTGAAATAATGCATGATTGTGTGTTCTGTAGTAACCTGATGTGAAAGCATAAGGGAAAATAATCAATTTAATTTAAAGGAGGAATCTTATGGGAAACTATTTGAGAAAGTTACAAGGGAAAAGAATATTGGCAGGTATATTGGCAGCAATTATGATTTTGACAAGTGTAAATTTGAGCCAATTTGTATCTGCAGAAGCAGCAACGGAGTTTGTTACATTATATTTTGTTGACAATACTGCTGAACAATGGGTAAAGAATGATAATGCTAAAATAAAAGCAATTGATAACAGTAACGGACATGATAGTTATTGGATGACACAAATTGACGACACTACATGGAGTGTGAAAGTTCCTGAAAGTGCATATAATATTACATTTAATCGTTATAGTTCGGATAAAGCAACGCAATGGAATTCATGGAGTGCCGGAGGCAGGGATGAAAATAATGCATATTATGCAGACGGAAGTGAATATGGACATTGGGAGGTTAAGGAAGAATTAGGGTTTCAGGAAGGAGATATTATTTATCTTGACTTAACTGAATTTACCGAGTGGGAGAAGGACAATGCGTCGATATATATAAATTTTACAAATGCAACAAAGAGTGAGAATAATGGAGAAACTATTTCAATAGCTGATGCAGATAAGAAATTATATAATCCTAAGGAAGTCGAAAGTACGATAGGAAAACATGTATATGGATATGCTGTCACAAAAGAAGATGAAGGTGCTACGGAATTAAGATTTTGGAGAGGAAATAACAAAAAACTTTGGAATTGTTCACTTGGTCTTTCGTATAATGATTTTTTAAATGGATTGAACTGTATAAAAGTTACAGGATGGGACGATATTGGAAGTCGGATGTATTATGAATATGAAGAAGTAAAGATAAGTATGGATACATCTAATATGCAATTTGTTGAGAGTGAGGAGGGAGATTTTTACTTTATAGATGATGAAATAGACAGTCTGTCAGGAACATTAACAGGTGTTTCAAGTGTAGAAGAAGTGAAATATAGTATATATGATATTAATGGAGAAATTTTAAAACATGGTAATGTTAATGTGAAGAATGAATGGCATATTGACAACATAGGTTTAATAATTGGATATAATCTTATTAAATTCAATATTAAAACAAAGAATGATGTAATAGAATGTCAATATATAATAAACAATACAAATATTAATAATATGAAGAATTTGGGAATTTCAACAGATATAGATACAGATAATGATAATCTTCCTGATTTTTATGAGGAATTGGTGAAATTAAATCCAAATAGCAAGGATACAGATGGAGATGGATTAGACGATTTTACAGAATTGTTTTTGTCAGGTGTAAGTGCGTTAAGCAAGGATACAGATGAGGATGGGATATTGGATGGAGATGAAGATAGTGATGAAGATGGGTTGACCAATTTAGAAGAGGTTGCATTAGGAACAAGTCTTTCTGAAAAGGATACTGATCAGGATGGTTTAACGGATTATGAGGAAGTGCGTGTGCATTATACAGATCCATTAAAAAAAGATACAGATGGAGATGGATTAAATGATGGATGGGAAATTAAGGTAGGTTCTGACCCACTAAAATTTAACAACGATTTTAGAAGAGAAGTTACTGCTGATAGCTTTGAAGGACAACGCACTATACCTACTGTATCTATTTCAGGATTGTCGGCAGAACAGGTTACATCTTTAGAAATTAGTAAGGTTAAACAAGGTATGCTGACTGATGATAGAATTCCTGGGTTATTGGATTGCGGATATGAATTTTATGTTTCTGGTAAATTTGACAAGGCAGAAATAAAATTTGAATTTGACAAAAAGCTTTTAGATAATCCGGATTTTTATCCTGCAATTTATTATTTTAATGAAGAGCAGCAGATATTAGAGGAAATTTCAGGACAACATATAACTGGTAATGTTGTTTCAGCTACAGTAACACATTTTTCTAAATATATACTTTTAAATAAAATAGAATATGATATGGTATGGGATTATAATTTATTATATATTGAAGATAATAATACATATTCAAAACTGGATGTTGTTTTTGTTATTGATTCTTCAGGAAGCATGTCATGGAATGATCCTTCGGATGTGAGAATAAATGTAACTAAAAATTTTATTGATAAATTATCAGAAAATGATAGAGGTGCTATTATTGATTTCGACAGCACAGGAAGAATATTGTCAGGTTTTACTTCCGACAAAGAAGTATTAAAAAATAATGCACAAAAAATTGACTGTTCAGGGGGGACAAATCTCTCATCTGGAATTTCATTAGCTATTAATTTGTTTAGACTAGAAAATTATACTGAGCGAAATACATTGAAATATGTTATCATGTTAACAGATGGAGATGGTTCCTATTCAACAAGTTATACTGTTAGTGCAGCAGGAGAGTCAATTGTAATCTATACTATTGGTTTGGGAAGTGATGTATCAACATCAGTTTTGATGAACATGGCAAGTGGAACTGGCGGCAATTATTATCATGCCAATAATGCAAATCAACTCTATCCAATATTTGATGCAATTGCAGACCAATCAGATTATTATAAAGATACGGATGGAGATGGAGTGAATGATTACTTTGAAAAAGCAATGACATCAGGACAGCTTTTATTAGGAACAGGTGTACCCTTAGGAGGAATGAACTATTTAGATGCAGATTCAGATAATGATAATTTGACAGATGGTCAGGAAATTACAGTAAGTAAGTTTGGAGATAGAGTTTATGTAAAATTATTTTCCAATCCTACAATTAAGGATACAGATGGAGATGGGATGCAAGATGACATTGATCCAAGACCACTTGTATATGATATCCAAGAATTGTTAGTTCATCAAACGAGAGATCGTGAGGGAATTAAGAAACAAGTTGATATAGATGATAATACAGTTGCCGATGATTTGACATTTAATGATTATAGTTATTGGGAACTTCTTAAGTGTAAACCGTTTCCTAATATTGTAGCAGGTGTTACACCAGAAGCTATGATGTGGGGAGAGATGATACCACTCTTTTATGTTGGAGGATTTTTTGCAGATTCTGATATGCAGGATGCTTTGTATGATATGGTGGATACATTCCGAAATGGTAATAGAAATAATATTGGAAAAGTTGTAAAAGCTGGTAAAGATGGTGAAACTGGTGATACTTTTGATGATTCATTATATATAAAATATAAAAATAGTGTATTAACAGATGAGGTATTTAATGATAATTCTACAAAGTCGTATGTTGACATAGCTAAGAACTTTATTGTTGATGAATTATCAAAGAATAATGGAGACCTTTCTGTTTTGGAATATGTTGCTGGAAGAAGTGATAATTTAGTTGATGACTATATGAATAAGATTAAAATATCGCCATATCCTAAATACACAGAAAAGACAAATCTGGCACTTGCAATTGCGATTCATCAGTTCCAAGGACATACAATTACAGTGACTGATTATAAATGTGATGGAAAAGAATTTAGTGGAAAATTACAATTCCATTTTTATGATCACTTTGGTTTAGATGAAACAGATGAGATTATATACCCTGGATTTTGTGACTGGTTTGTTTTACAACATTATGACAGATTTAATGGTAAATATGTGCCATTTATTACAACTGTTGATTTTAGTGTTGATTTTAGTGGAACAATTTATTAAAGAAACAGCATTCTAAAGAATATCCTCTTTATCAGGTATATTCATGATTTAAATCTCATAGAGAATAAGTTAGAAAGCTTTTTGACTGGGATTGATGAGAGATAGAAAGTAAAATGGATAGCTGGTAAAGAGGATGAATATTGAGAGGGTGAATGTATTATGAAAAAGTCGATTTTAAAGGTATTTCTAATTTCAATATGCTGTCTTATGATTTTGATAGAATATAATCTTCCAAATAACATAAAGCAAAGAGATGCAATAAAAGAATTTAATACAAAAAAGGAGACATATTTACTTGTAAAAGATTTTCTTTTAAAAGAACATGTAAAAAATGATTTGTTGAGTATTAGATGTACTAATAATTATAGCAAAGGGTACTATCTAAGTTGTTATTCTGAAAATAATGAGAGATTAAAGAGTTATGATATATCTGATAAGAATGTAATAGATAGTTTGAATTTACTAAATGAAGTTGAATGGACAAGTTTTGACAAATGTGATGCAAGCTCTGTCGGTGAATATACAGTTGTTGACTTT
This sequence comes from Clostridiales bacterium, assembly GCA_012520815.1. Taxonomy (GTDB): domain Bacteria; phylum Bacillota; class Clostridia; order Lachnospirales; family Lachnospiraceae; genus SVEL01. Next base: position 2,416 of record JAAYNM010000058.1, on the reverse strand, counting down.
AATTATGACTGGGAATGTGCTTATGACAGGAATTATATGATTGCTTGGTGTGAAGATATAAAGACGTTAAAATTATTTATACAATCTAATACACTTCCTGAAACGGAATATATATTAAAAAAGTTAGGGGGTGATTGGTATTATATTGGTTGGAAGTAAGAAAAAATTTAATTGAATATTTCTAATGAGAAAGTATCAATAATAAGATGAAAGTATAGAAGATATTAAATAAGAGAATATAGAGGTAATAATAAAATGTGTAAGCGCTTCAAAACAAGGCGTATCGCTTTCTGTCGCTCATTCTGTTAAACTACTTCCAAAATAAATTATACGAGGAGGAGTTTCATGGATGAAGAAAAAGCGATACTATGGCAACAACGCATACAAGAGTGTATGTCCAGTGGACTTTCTGTAAAAAGATGGTGTGAAGAAAAAGGTGTGTCATCCCCAAGATTTTATTACTGAAAAATCGATTGGAGAAGAAACAGAGAGAAACATCAGAAGAAACAATGCCTGTAATAGCACATGGACAGATGAGGTATTTAATGACGAATCTACAAAGTCATATGTTAATATAGCTAAGAATTTTATTGTCAATAAATTATCAATGAACAATGGGGAACTTTCTATTTTGGAATATACTGCTGGAAGTGAAGATAATGTAATATATAATTATATGAATAATCCACAAAATGATATTTCATATCCTACATATACAGAAAAAACAAATTTAGCACTTGCAATTGCCATACATCAGTTTCAGGGGCATACGATTACAGTAACTGATTATAAATGTGATGGTAAACAGTTTAGTGGTAAATTACAGTTCCATTTTTATGATCATTTTGGTTTAGATGAAACAGATGAGATTATGTGGCCTGGATTTTGTGACTGGTTTGTTTTGCAACATTATGACAGATTTAATGGTAAATATGTGCCATTTATTACTACTGTTGATTTTAGTGTTGATTTTATGTGGAACAATTCATTAAACGTTAATTATTTATGTTGTAGACCGTTGTATTTGCAGTGGTCTACAATCCTCTTTATTCACTCTATTATATTTTTCAATCGTAAATATTCAGAAGGTGCGAACTTATATGTGCAAATTGTTTGTAGGAGCTTGCTAGTAAACTGCCATTTGCACATATAAGTTCATAGCTGATAACAGTGTCACGAACAAAATGTCCAGCCAAAACGATTCGTTTTAGTGAAAATGTATATCTTGGCATTTTGTGAATAACCCCTTCTGAACAGTTACTTTAATATTATTCAAAGAGTCAATTAAAATATTTTTAAATTTAAAAGCAGAATAATGAGTGTTGAAGAGGATAAGTAGCTGAAAGCAATTTGGTAAATAGTCAAGAAGTATTTTGAAATGATTTTCAGAAAAAAGGGTAACTTTAATAGACCTACGGCTTATTTCTCAAAAAAGACGTAAGTTAAGAATTCGATATGGATTACCTACTCTTTTCCGGAGAGTAGAGTTGGCCTTTGTCCAGCAGACCAAAGAGCAGACGTATAAATTTACGGGAAGTCAACGCGAGTGCTCGTTTATGCTGATGATTTCTTGTTTCAGCATATTTCTTTTGATAGAAGGCTTTATACTCGGGACAGTGATTAATCACACTGCCGGTAGCCTCTATTATGTAATAGCGTAAGTAACGGTTTCCGGATTTGCTCATTCGTGAATCTTCGGATTCAAAGTCGCCAGAGTCGTTATCATTCCAAACGATACCGCAGTATTTGGCGAGCTGATTGGCATTCTGAAATGCTTTGATTGAACCGATCTCTGCGAGAATGCCAGCCGAATAAACCTTACCTATTCCAGGTATGGAATTAAGCACTGTATATTCTTCAGGATTTAATCCCTGAACTGTTTTAAGGATTGCTTTATCAATAGCTTTTAATTCCTTTTCAAAGGAGCTAATGCAGTTAAAAGAGGAGGCTATTGAAATCGTAAGTGGTTCATAAAGACATTTATCAAGTCTGTATGAATTACGAGCTGCAGCCTGTACTATTTTTGCTGTTTCTTCTGGATCAGCAATACGCCCCTTACTTTTAGAATTAATGAATTCAATCAGTTCCTCAATGGATGAGTTAACGATGTCTTCATTCGTTGTGAATTCAGTAAGGATAGCCTCTGCTGTGGCACCATATTTGTTTGAAAATGGGTGTTCCCGAAGCTACTGAAAAATCAACCGTTTATTTGATTGGAATTTTGATTTTAGCTTTAAAAATGGCTCTATATCAATTTTTTAAATTTAAATCACTTTAATAAGCCTTTTGATAAAGAATAAAGGGATATTCCCTCTATACTGTAGCTACTAGTTTTGTAATCTTGACAATATTTGCAGTTATTGCCGTCAGAAAAGACTGGGCCTTCATACTCCAAAGTCCAGTTCCGTAAGTTATA
>JAAYNM010000057.1 GCA_012520815.1 Clostridiales bacterium | reverse complement strand
TGGTGTATGGATATTAAATTGGTTGTCAATAACTCAATTTTACCATAAATCAGTGAGGAGTTGTTGTTTTTTTATAAAAGAAATATCCCGTATATATGCGGGTTGTGGCGTTTCGCAAACGCCTAAACATTCTTTTAAATGAAAGGATATGAGAGATGAATAAAATAATAGAAGAATTGATTAATAAAGGTTGTGAGATGGAGGCAACGAGAAATCGATTTATGGGAGATGATGATTTTTACGTTGATTGCCTAAAACAAATGCTTGAGGATGAGGGTTTTGAAAATTTAGGAATTGCCCTCAAACAGCACCAGATAAAAGAGGCTTTTGAGTACTCACATATGTTGAAGGGTGTGGTTTCAAACCTTGGGATTACATCTTTGTTTAATATTTTAGTCGAAATTGTTGAACCCTTAAGGATGGGAAATGATATAGATTTACAGGATGAATATCAGCGTTTACTTAAAGAACGAGATACGTATATTCAAATTGCATTTGAGCAATAATTTAAAGAAAAATGGATATTTTAACTACTAGAGACTTATTGTTTACAATAGTAGATTCCTCAAAGTAAAATAATTTTATTGCATTTACAAGCATTTTTGGTATAATACTAATATTAGATTAAGTCGGAATCTAGGAGGAAAATATAGTGGAAAAGAATACAAACGTAGGCATTGTTCAGATAGCAGACGATGTAGTTGCTATAATTGCAGGTTTAGCTGCTACAGAAGTTAAGGGTGTTTCATCTATGGCAGGAAACATCACAAAGGAGATAATTTCTAAATTAGGAATGAAAAATTTATCAAAAGGTGTTAAAGTAAATGTAGGCACTGATTGTGTTGCAGTTGACTTAGCTATTAATATCGAATACGGATACAACGTTCCAACAGTTTCCGAGCAGATACAAGAAAAGGTAAAGACAGCCATTGAGAATATGACAGGGCTTACAGTATCAGAAGTTAATGTTAGCATTGCAGGCGTTGCATTAGAAAATACAAAATAGTATTTGATTATTAACCCGTCTAAAAGTATATACTTTAAGGACGGGTTATCTATTATATAGTAGAAAGGTTGCACCATGACAAGACGAGAGTTAAGAGAGAATACATTTAGAACATTGTTCTTTAAAGAATTTCATGAATTATCAGAGATGGAGGAACAATATGTTCTGTATAGAGAAGTTGTTGCAAGTATGACAGATAAAGAATCTGAATATGTGCACAACAAAGTTTTTGATATCATCTCACATTTACCGCAGATAGATGAAGCCATTGAAAAAGTAAGTGAAGGCTGGAATGTCTTTAGAATGAGTAAGGTGGATCTTACTATTATTAGACTTGCATATTATGAAGCAAAGTATGAGGAAGATGTACCTGTTAGTGTTGCGATTAATGAAGCGGTTGAGATAGCAAAAATATATGGTGGAGATGATTCACCATCATTTATTAATGGTATTCTCGGCAAACTAGTTGAGTAGGTGAAAACCATTGGGTAATGTATATTCAGTTTTACAAGTAAATTCATATATAAAGAGAATGTTTGAAGAGGACTTTGCCCTTGGTAATATTACAATAAAGGGTGAAGTTTCTAATTGTAAATATCACTCTTCAGGTCATATATATTTCACCCTTAAAGAAGAAAATTCATGTTTGGCTAGTGTTATGTTTGCAGGCAGTCGAAAAGGTTTGAATTTTCCGATGAAGGAAGGTCAAAAGGTGTGTGCTACTGGTAGCGTAAGTGTGTATGAGCGTGATGGGAAATACCAGCTCTATGCGCAAAAAATCACATTGGATGGCGAAGGCGATTTATATAAAAAATTCCAGCAACTAAAAAATGAACTTGAGGAAATGGGCATGTTTGATTCAATATATAAAAAGCCTATTCCAAAGTATGCTAGGAAAGTTGGCATCGTTACTGCATCGACAGGTGCAGCCATTCAAGATATCATAAATATTTCCACTAGAAGAAATCCCCATATATCACTTTATTTATACTCAGCAATTGTTCAAGGCCCTGAGGCAAAAAATAGCATAATTCAAGGTGTTGAAACTCTGGATGATATGGATTTAGATGTGATTATTGTGGGCAGAGGTGGTGGATCCATTGAGGATTTATGGGCATTTAATGAAGAAGAAGTAGCTAGAGCAATTTTTAATTGCAATACACCTATTATTTCAGCTGTGGGTCATGAAACTGACACGACAATTGCTGACTATGTTTCAGATTTAAGAGCACCTACACCTTCAGCAGCAGCAGAACTCGCCGTTTTTGATTATAATGACTACTTATTGGATATACAAGCTATAGAGCAAGGTTTAAAAAAGACTCTTCGTGGTAAATATGAAAAGAAGAGATTAGTTTTAGAGCAATATGTCTTAAGACTTAAAAATAACAGTCCAATAAAAAGGGTGCAAGAGAGAAAACGGGATGTTAAGGATATTCAAGCACAATTACTTAACCTCATGTATAGTAAATTAGATGTGGACAAGCATAGGCTACAAATTTATGCTACAAGGCTCCATGGGCTATCCCCTTTAAATAAATTGAGCAGTGGCTATTCTTATGTATCAAAAGACAATAAGGCTATTACCGGTGTTCATAGTGTAGGCATTGGCGATGATATTGTGATAGATGTAACTGATGGAAAAATATATTCAAAGATTTATGAAGTTGAAAAAGTTGAAAGATAGGATGATTATATGAGCAAGAAAGAAACAGCACATTCAATTGAAGAAGAATTTAAGATACTGGGTGAACTTCTAAAAAAAATGGACGAAGATGAGGTTTCCCTTGAAGAATCCTTTGAAATGTATAATGAAGGACTTAAACTTGTGAAAGATTTAAACACAAGACTTGATGAAGTGGAAAAAAAATTGACCATTGTAAATGAAGACTAGAATATTTGGATGAATATTTACACTTATTAATATAAAAATATTTATGGATTGTTGAGGTTAGTTATGGATTTTATTACAGAATTGTCAGAGAGAACAGAATATATAAACAATGAAATATACAAGTATTTGCCAAATCAAGAAGGAAGGCAAAAGACCATTTTTGAGGCTATAAATTACAGTGTTAAAATTGGCGGGAAGAGGCTTCGACCAATGCTTATGTTGGAGACTTGTAGAATGTTTAATGGAGAAGAAAATGAAGTGTATCCATTTATGGCGGCTCTTGAAATGATTCATACATACTCGTTAGTGCATGATGATTTACCAGCAATGGATAATGATGACTATAGACGTGGTAATCTGACGACTCATAAGAAATTTGGACATGCTATGGGCGTACTCTGTGGAGATGGATTACTCAATTTAGCCTATGAGACAATGGCAAAGGCTATCCTCGAATCTGGAAATATTCAAGTTGCAGCAAAGGCATTTGAAGTAATTAGCAAAAAAGCTGGTGTGTATGGTATGGTTGGTGGCCAAGTAGTAGATATAGAGATGACAAGCCACAAAGAAGATATAGACACATTGAATTTTATTAATGAATTAAAGACGGGCGCTCTAGTAGAGGCGGCCATGATGTGCGGAGCTATACTAGCAAATGCATCAGATGAACAAGTAGAAAACATTGAGAGAGCAGCCTCAAAAATTGGACTTGCATTTCAAATTCAAGATGATATTCTTGATGTAACTAGTACTAGCAAAGAACTGGGCAAACCAGTTTTAAGTGATGAAAAGAACAATAAAGCAACTTATGTTACAATTCTTGGTATTGAGAAATGTAAGGAAAAAGTTAAAGAACTATCAGACGAAGCAGCGCAGATTTTAGGTGAATACAATACCAATGAATTTTTACATGAATTAGTGATGTTTCTAATAAATAGAAAGCAATAAAAGGTGCATTATGATACTAGAGACGATTAATAGTCCCAATGACATAAAAGATATTGACAAAGATGACTGTGATTTATTAGCATATGAGATTAGAGAATTTCTTATAGATAAAATTTCAAAGCGTGGTGGACATTTGGCTTCTAATTTGGGTGTTGTAGAGCTTACTATGGCACTCCATCTTGTGTTAGATTTACCAGATGACAAGATAGTATGGGATGTCGGGCATCAATCATATACCCATAAGATTCTTACAGGAAGAAAAGATGAGTTTGATACATTACGTTGTCATGGTGGACTTAGTGGATTTCCCAAGAGGAGGGAAAGCGAATGTGACTGTTTTAATACGGGACATAGTTCAACCTCCATATCAGCAGCTCTAGGTATAGTTACAGCCAATGAGATTACACACAGGGATGATACAGTTGTGGCAGTTATTGGAGACGGAGCACTTACAGGAGGTATGGCGTTTGAAGCATTAAATAATGCATCAAGACTTAAACGTAATTTTATTATCGTTCTCAATGATAATGAAATGTCTATTTCTGAAAATGTAGGAGGCATGAGCAAGTATTTATCAGGAATTAGGACTGGACATGTGTATAATGATGTTAAGAATGGCGTAACAAAGACACTTAGTAGCATACCAGTAGTTGGTAATAAATTGGTTCATCAAATCAGTAAAACTAAAAGCAGTATAAAGCAGTTGGTCATCCCGGGAATGTTATTTGAGAATATGGGTATAACTTACTTAGGTCCAATAGATGGACACAATGTATCTCAAATGATTAGGGTTTTTAAGGAAGCTAAGAAATTAGAACATGCAGTTCTGGTTCACGTTGTTACAAAAAAGGGAAAAGGCTATGAATTTGCAGAGAAGAAACCTTCAAAGTTTCACGGAATTGATTGCTTTAATAAAAATACGGGTGAAGTATTAAATAAGAAGATGGCGGCTACTTATACAGATGTATTTTCAAGGACAATATGTAAATTGTCTGAAAATAACGATAAAATAGTTGCCATTACAGCAGCGATGGTAGATGGCACTGGGCTTAAAAGATTTAAAATGGAACATCCAGATAGATTTTTTGATGTGGGGATAGCTGAAGAACATGCTGTGACATTTGCAGCAGGTCTAGCATCAGCGGGATTAAAACCATATGTAGCTATCTACTCATCATTTTTGCAAAGAGCGTATGACCAAATACTTCATGATGTTTGTATCCAGAATTTACCAGTTGTATTCGTTATCGACAGGGCTGGAATAGTAGGAAGTGACGGAGAGACACATCAAGGAATTTATGATATTTCTTTTCTAAGATCTATCCCTAATATGAATATATTTGCACCAAAGAATAAATATGAATTTGCAGATGCATTAAAGTATTCGAGCTATTTTAATGGTCCACTAGCCATTAGATATCCGAAAGGAACTGCAAGTGAAGTATTAAAGGAATATAGGACACCAATAAAGTACGGAAAAAGTGAAGTGCTTTATAAAGAAAAAGATGTAGCAATTATCTTTTGCGGATCCACAGCGGAAATTGCAGTTGGAGCAAGAGATATCCTTAAATCAAAAAATATAAATTGTTCACTTATAAATGCAAGATTTATAAAACCAATAGATGAGGAATGCATTGAGAATTTAACAAAAAATCACAAAATCATTATAACTGTAGAAGAAAATATTGTAACGGGTGGCTTTGGTGAAGAAGTATTGAGATATGTAAATAATAGAAATTATCCAGTTATAGTTGTAAATGTGGGAATACCTAATATGTACCTTGGACATGGTAGCATTGATATATTAAAAGCTGAAGTAGGATTAACATCTGAAAATATTGCAAATAAAGTTTTAGAAAACTTATAGACTGGATTTTAGGTATCTTAATCGGAGAAAATTTGGAAAGGTAGATTATGGATAAATTCTTTGTAATTGCAAACAGTGATAAAAATGATATTGAACAAATTATCCATCACATTGAGAGTTATCTAACAAATCGCCAAAAACTGTGTACTACAAATATTGGATATGTTGGTAACGACATCAAGGATATAGATGCCGATTGTGCTATTGTACTTGGAGGTGATGGTACATTACTACAGGCAGCCAGAGATATGATGGGTAAAAATATACCAATTATCGGTATAAACTATGGAAACCTTGGATTTTTAGCAGAAGTCGAACCAGAAGCAATAGATGATACATTAGATAAACTTATAGAGAATAAATATTCAATTGAAAAAAGAATGATGATTATGGGGCAGGTTGTTAGAGATGAAAAAATCATTTCTCAAAATGTCTCATTAAATGATATAGTTATTAATAGAAGTGGACCATTAAGAGTTATAGATTTTGATATTTATGTTAATGGTATGAAACTTAATGAATATCGTGCGGATGGTATGATTGTTGCAACTCCAACAGGCTCAACTGCTTACAGTATGTCAGCAGGAGGACCAATAGTCAAACCCTCAGCTAATTTAATAGTTATGACCCCTGTTTGTCCGCACACACTAAATACAAGAAGCATTATATTGGACCCTACAGATACCATAGAGATAGAAATTGGTACAAGTAAAAATAATAAAAAAGATTCGAAATTTGTATATTTTGATGGTGGTAGGGCTGTTGAACTATTAGAAGGTGACAGGATACACATTAAAAAATCGGATATTAGTACTGATATAATAAAATTAAGCAGTGAAAGTTTCTTGGAAATATTGAAAAGGAAGATGAGCGATGAAAATAACCAGACAGAGAAAAATAATTGAACTAATTAACAACAATGAAATCGACACACAAGAAGAATTAGCTGCATTATTACAAGATGCTGGCTTTAGGGTAACTCAGGCTACAGTTTCAAGGGATATTAGGGAACTTGGAATAACAAAGATTGCAAGAAAAGGTTTGGCACAAAGATATGTAACTACATCACCAAGCGATTTGGATATGAATGATAAATTGATTGGGGTATTACAAACAGGTTTTATATCAATGGATATGGCTATGAATATAATTGTAATTAAGACCTCTGCAGGTATGGCTATGGCTGTTGCGGCAGCACTTGACGCCCTAAAATGGAATGAAATTGCTGGATGTATAGCAGGGGATGATACGATTTTTTGTGCAATCAGAGATGTTGAAGATACAATTAAAGTTATGGATAAATTAAAAAAGATAGTTGCAGAATAGCAGATTTGACGGAAGAAAGAGGCTTGAAATGTTATTAAATGTGCATGTTAAAAATCTGGCACTTATTGAGGATGTAGATGTCTATTTTGGAGAAGGACTTAATATCCTCACTGGCGAAACTGGTGCCGGTAAATCCATTATTATTGGATCTATTAATATTGCATTAGGAGGAAAGATTCCTAAGGACATTATTAGAAAAAACGCTGAGTATGCTTTGGTAGAATTAGTTTTTTCAATAGAAGACGAGAGTATTCTTAAAGCATTAAAGAATCTGTCGGTAGAGGTTGAAGAAGATGGCACTGTGATAATCTCAAGAAAGATTACAAATGGCAGAAGTGTCATAAAAATCAATGGGGAAACAGCTACAGCCGCAAGATTAAGAGATGTTGCTGCGTTGTTACTAGATGTTCATGGACAGCATGACCATGAATCATTGTTACATAAGAACAAACATTTGGAAATATTGGATAGTTTTCTGGATAAGCAAGGGCAGACTATTAAAGAAGAAGTGAGTGCTTGCTACAGGGAATATAAAGAACTTGTTTCAAAATTAGACGATTTCACAATGGATGATGAGACGAGAAGTCGGGAAATTTCTTTTTTGGAATTTGAAATTGATGAAATTGAAGATGCATCATTGCAAGTTGGTGAGGATGATGAACTAGAGGAAGAACAAAGAAATATATCAGGTTCAGCAAAACTTCTAGGTTCACTGGGAGAAGTATATAATCTCTTATCAAATGAAGATGTAAGTGTTTCAAACTTATTATCACAGTCTGCCAGTATACTGAGCAAAATTAGCGACTACAACAAAGATACACAGTCTTTTTATAATAGTATTATGGATATGGATTCCATTTGCCAAGACCTAAATCATGAATTAAGTACATACATTAATAGTATGACTTTTGATGAGGAGCGGGTAAACTATGTCTATGAACGCTTAAATCAAATTAATAAATTGAAAATGAAGCACGGAAGGACTATTACAGATATTTTGTCTGCAAGAGATAAATTTGCAGATAAATTATCTAATTACAAGCACTATGAGGAAGCCCTGGCATCTCTAAATGAAAAAATATTAATTGCTACAAATAAATTAAAAGGAAAATGTAATGAATTATCTATCCTTCGCAAAAAAACAGCAGAGGATTTAAGTGAAAACATTATAAAGGTTCTTGAAACCCTTAATTTTCAATCTGTAAAATTTCAGGTTGATTTTAAAGAAAATGATACTTTTACATCTAGAGGAAATGATGTAGTGGAATTTATGATTTCCACAAATGTAGGTGAGGATGTAAAGCCTTTATCACTTGTAGCCTCAGGTGGTGAACTTTCAAGAATTATGCTGGGTATAAAGACTATCCTCTCAGAGGTTGATAATATTGAAACACTTATTTTCGATGAGATTGATACAGGTATTAGTGGTAGAACAGCCCAAATGGTAGCAGAAAAGCTGAATATTATCAGCAAAAATCATCAAATAATATGTATTACACACTTACCGCAAATAGCTGCTATGGCCGATAACCATTATCTTATTGAAAAGAATTTTAAGGATGAAATAACAAAAACGCAGATAACAAAATTAGATAATGAGGCTGCAATAAATGAGCTAGCCCGCATCCTTGGTGGCGCTGCAATTACTGATGCAGTTATGGAAAATGCCCGAGAGATGAAAAAAATGGCATTACAAACAAAATGATACAGCATTAGAAATAAATATAATCAAATCATAGTAATAAGACAAAAAAGAGGATATGCAACAGCATATCCTTTTTGGTATCTTCATGAAGTTGGTCTACAACGTCTGTTAGAAGACAGCTACCAGTAGCTAACATGCCATAGGTTATGTCGGCAGTGAATTTTCGATCTGGTTTGGATAGCTTATTAGATATTTTATTTGTAAATGATAAAATATCACGTTTCAAAGTGTAGGTTTTTGTATTAGAATAAGTCATAGGGAGCCTCCTTTTTTTGTTTAGTGAGTTTTTGTGTGATGACTTAATTTTACTACAAGACAGGGAGGATTTCCTTATGTTTTAGGCACTTTCTAAAAGTTGTTTATAACAATTCCGTAAAAAAAGGGATTGTGGATAAAATTACGGAAACTCAAGAAGAAAACAATTGTAAAAAATGGAAAAAAATGTATAATATATACAATGCAAAGTGAAAAAAAGACAACACGACAAGGAGGATGGTTTATGTTTCAAAATTTAAAGGTAAAAACTAAATTAATTTTTTTAGTGGCTTTTGCAATGATTGTAATGATTGGGATGGAGGTATTCAATATATCAAGAATACAGAAGTCATATGAACAATCAGTAGCATCTATGCAAGCAGCTCTAAATGAAGACTATGATGAGCAGATTAAGGGGCAGATAGAGAATACAATAACCTTGTTGGAGGGTATATATGCGAAACAACAGGCAGGGGAATATACCGAAAAGGAGGCTAAAACTCTTGCAGCAGACTTGGTGAGAGAACTTCGATATGGGGAAAGCGGATATTTTTGGATTGATACATATGAAGGAGACAATATAGTTCTGCTGGGAGGCGATACAGAGGGCACCAACCGTATGGAAACCGCAGATGTAAACGGCTATCAGATGATTAAAGATATTATTGCAAACGGGAGGAAAGACGACGGTGGATTTACAGAATATTACTTTCCAAAAGAAGGTGGTACAGAAGCATTTCCAAAACGTGCCTATAGCAAGTCCTTTGAACCCTATCAATGGGTAGTGGGAACAGGTAATTATGTAGATGAATTAGAACAGCTTGCAGTAGACAAGAATGCAGCACAGAAAGAGGCATTTGAGCGAACATCAAAGCTGGCAATTATTGCTTTGGTAGTTTCAGTAGTGTTGCTGATTATCTCGGCACTTTTGCTTGTAAAAGATATTATTACTTCTTTGAAAATTTCTATGAAATTTGTCAATAATATGTCCGAGGGCGACTATACGAAGGATTTTTCAGAAAAATATCTAAATCGACGTGATGATTTTGGAGAGCTTGCGAAATGTATGCAAGGTATGAAGAATGCGACTGTGGATTTGATTAGTCGTGTGCAGGAAGAATCAAATATTATAAATCAAGTAGTTGGTCTGGTAAATGAAAGAGTAATTGAGCTAAACAGCGATATAGAAGGGGTGTCTGCAACAACAGAAGAACTGTCAGCAGGAATGGAAGAAACAGCAGCAACTGCAACTGTGGTAAACGAGTCGGCAGAAGAAATGCATATGGCAGTACAAAGTATTGCAAAGCGTTCTCAGGATGGGGCAGAAAAGGCAACGGAAATCTATCAGAGAGCAGACGAAACAAAGGAAAAGGTAATTGTAGCAATAGATAGAAATGCTTCGCTTAAAACGGATATACAGCAGGATTTAGAAAGTGCTTTAGAGCATGTAAAGGTAGTAGAACAGATTTACGAATTAGCAGATGCAATTATGGAAATCACATCACAAACTAATTTACTGGCCCTTAATGCATCTATTGAGGCAGCAAGAGCAGGAGAAGCAGGAAAAGGTTTTGCAGTAGTTGCAAGTGAAATCGGAAGTCTTGCAGAACAATCTAGAGAAACAGTAATGAAGATTCAGAATGTAACTCAGGGTGTTACGGAAGCTGTGGGAAATTTATCAGAGAATTCAAAGAGATTGTTGGATTTTGTAGTAACTGATGTGTCAGAAGATTATAAAAGTTTCCTTGTTGTTGGGGAACAATATAGTCAGGATGCAAAATATATACAACAATTGGTAAGCGACTTCAGTGCTGCTGCACAGCAATTATTTGCAACCATGGAAGAGGTTAAAATAGCCATGCAGGATATTTCTAAGGCAGCAGATGAAGGAGCAATTGGAACTACAGAGATTGCACAGAAGTCAACAGGTATTGTAGACAAGTCAGATCAGGTACTGCAACAGGTAGAAAGAACGAAACAGAGTGTTGAGACGTTGAGACGTGAAGTAGATAAATTTAAATTTGTATAACTAAAATCCTTACTTTTCTTAGTTTTATGCGGCTTGACGGTATGTCTTGCCACTCTATATGTATCCTTTTCCCTTGTTTTTGCCCTTATGAGGTATCTACAAGGGAAAGTTTTTATTATTCGATTTTAT
>JAAYNM010000056.1 GCA_012520815.1 Clostridiales bacterium | reverse complement strand
TAACTCTGAGGGTCCTAAGGTAGCAAAACTCCTTGGCAGTTAATTACTGTCCTGCATGAATGGCGTAATGACTCCTCTACTGTCTCCAACATTCGCCCAGCGAAATTGACATTTCTGTGAACATGCAGAGTGCTAACAGGTAGACGGAAAGACCCTATGAACCTTTACTGCTAGCACTTACCGAGGATGCTTTGTGGGCTGTGTAGAATATGTGGGAGCTTATAATTGATTGGCAGCAATGAAATACCACTCAGCCTACAAGCAACCTCCAGGTGCCGGATATGCCAGTAGGCACGGGTACTAGATGTTTGTGCAAGGCAGTTTGGCTGGGGTGGCGGCCTGCAAAAAAGTAACGGAGGTGCACAAAGGTAGACTTCGATCTTTCTAATATAGATTCGAAAGCGTAATGGCACAAGTCTGCCTGACTGTGAGATTGACGGATCGAGCAGGGACTGGTGACAGGCTATTATACTTTTATGTTTTATTTATTTGGCTTTACACATATGCAAATAAATAAAATATGGCATAATAGTGTACAGTCGGTCATAGTGATCCGGTAGCCCAGAGTGGAATGGCTATCGCTCAACGGATAAAAGGTACTCTAGGGATAACAGGCTTATAACCCCCCGGAGTCCGAATCTACGGGGTTGTTTGGTACTTCGATGTTGGCTCATCACATCCTGGTGCTGAAGGTGGTTCCAAGGGTATAGCTGTTCGCTATTGAAAGTGGTACGTGAGCTGAGTTCAGAACGTCGTGAGACAGTTCGGTCCCTATCTTCTGTTAGATGTAGAAAATAGCGAGTTCTTCTGGCTAGTACGAAAGGACTGACAGGAGTGCGCCTATTGTGTACCAGTTGTCATCACAAGTGGCACAGCTGGGTAGCTACGCGCGACTAGAGAATCGCTGAAACCATCTAAGCGAGAAGCTAAATTCGTATAATTTTCTATGAGGATGGTAGGAGATTACTACTTCATAGGCTGGAGGTAGAAATTTCGTAAGAGGAAAGCTTACTTGTCCTAAACATCCGAGAATCGTTTTGCATTTTTTGCAAATTGTGGATTTGGTAGGGCGAAGAAGTACATTGTATGTAATAGTTAACACTTAGTACATAGTAATAGGATGATTGAGGTCAGATCATCCGGCCCAGAGGGTCATAATAAAACAATCTATACATTTTAGTAAGCTTTTATGCATAATATAAAAAAAATACTAAAACGAGTGTTTGTGTGGAACGCATTTTTTAAAAATTTAATTTTTCTATTTGATTTGTGTCTCACCTGTTTATTTATAATCTGTATAGCGATCTTATGGAGAGGTCATTTGTATATCGATTATGAAATTAAAATTTTTAAATTAATCCCTTTAAGGGATATGTATCAGTGGATATATATTATCGCACCTCTTTTTGTATGGAGGCTGCGAGTACGTATATCTCTGTTGAAAAAACGTGATGTAACATTATATCATATACTAGCACAGATGGCAATTGTTAAATACATTAAGATCTTTCTTTATATATTTGTACATCTGTGTTTCTTCTATATTTTAATCAAGCTGTATGCTGACTTTACATATTGGGCCGTTAAGATGGAGGACCTAGAATTTGAGTATGCTACAACAGTCTTTTATGTCAAGCGCGCAAAGCTGGAAACGCTCGAGCTTTTTAAACTCTTGCAACACTTAAAGTACTTGGAGGCACTTGACAGAGAAATCAGTGTTCATTTATATGTAGCATCTCATAGGTTTTTATTTTTTTTTTGTGTTCTGATATTGCGGGTCCTTAAATTAATTGGATTGTACTTAGAGTACATAATAAATAAATATAAGTATAAGTATCCGAGAATAAAGTATTTTTTAGTAATATTATACACTTGTTTTTTAAATTTTATTTGCCTTTTGATGTATCTTTCAATATAGTTCTTGGGACTGATACAAATTGTTGTGGTGCATTAAATGTAAATTTATTTGCAGCGACACGTGACTTAATTAGTAGATTAGAAGATGCAGGAAAAGAAATAGCGTTAGTATCATTCAGTGAAAAAGCGTTAGTTTTTGCTAAAAAAGAGTACCGACGATATCATAAGTTAACTTTTTTATTGTTTGAAAAAGAACATCCGTCTTTTTCTTTAGCAGCAATAATTATGGAGTATATATT
>JAAYNM010000055.1 GCA_012520815.1 Clostridiales bacterium | reverse complement strand
TAGTCTATCTATCATAACACAAAAATGCGCTATCGTCTGAAATTATTATAACACAACATCCAAATAAACAAAAGTAATTTCTATTAATTTAGTATATTCTCACAAATCGTGTGAGCACTGTACATACTACTGCCCTGTTACTGACGAAGTTGATTCGTTTTCAGATGGGGTAGTTGTTTCTTCGTCATGTGAAACAGGCTCTGTTGACGTTTCTTGTGTATCAATTTCTCCACTAGGTGTTGTTGTTTCTGAATCAGCCGGGGTAATTATATCCTGTTCGGTTGTTGTCTCCTTTGGGGTTGCTGTTTCCTTTAGGGTTGTTGTTTCCGATGAGTTTTCATTTCTTTTTGTAGTGGTCTCTGAATCGTTAGCTGATGGAGGTGTAGTAGTGTCCTTCACTACATTAACATGAACCGAAATAGTTTCACACTTATCACCCAAGTGTATTGTGATAGAATTTAAATAAATGTATTTATAAGATGTTATCACAAATCCCATTGCCTTTGTTTCCCCCGGACCAATTTTTTCATTGTCAGGGAATGGTAAAATATACAATCCATCTGTAATGGTTTCATACTGAGCATTCCAATTATCCGAAATTTCAAAGGAATTATCTCCCCTTAAAATCAATGCCCATCCATCTACATCATTATTTGTATGGTTTTCAATTTTTAATGAATATTGTGTATAGTAAACACCATCTGAGTTCCAAACCTTTGTAATGTTAAGAGTCGGATTCAACAAAACAGAGGCGGTAACAATATTACCTAATTCATCTTTATCTACCTCAGTAGTAAACAACTCTACATCTGCTGGTTTTGGCATCGTCGTCTCACTCTGATTAGCATCTTCATCAAATGTTGTTGTTTCTTTAATCACTAGCTTGTTATCTGCGCCACCACGAACAACAAGTATTGTAAAAATGACTATACCTAGAATAACTACAAGGCTTCCTGACATCAATACGCTCATATTTAACTTAGAGTTTTTTGCCCACTGCCATAAAGCTGTAAATTCTTTTTTTATAATTTTTATAAATTTGCTAAAAGTTTTTTTGATCTTTTCCATTATAAATCCCCTTTACTGTAACGCTTTCACAATCTTTTCAAAATGCATTGAATGTGAAGCTTTCACAAGTATTGTATCGCCTTTAGTCACAAACTGCTTTATATTATATATCAAATCATCTATATTTTCAAATATATTTACATTTTCCATAGAAATGGCTGATTTATCACAACCTTGTTTAATAACTTCTGAAAAACTTCCCGTAGAGAAAATATAATCGCTTTTATTTGATGCATAATTTCCAATTTCCATATGCAATTCCTTCTCTCTTAGTCCAAGTTCATACATATCTCCAATAACTGCTATTTTTCTACCTTTAGCTGTACTTAATAGATCCAATGATGCCTTCATAGATACAGGATTTGCATTATAACAATCATCAATAACCGTGTATTTTCCTCTAATAATATTGACCCTACCACCTACTGATTGAATGCTTTCAATGCCTTTTTTTATATTTTCCATTGTTACATTAAGTAAATATCCAATTAATGAAGCGGCCATAGCATTTCCTACCATATGTTCGCCTGGAATAGGAATTTCCACCTTAATTTCTTTTGAATATAGATGAATATTGCACTTTGTTCCATCAATTCCATTGTTTTCAATATTGGAACAATAGCACTTAAATTTATCACTATGTCCAAAAAAATGCACCTGTTTACCTTTGACATCTGTTATTGTAATTAATTTATCATCATCGCCATTTAAAACCACACTGCAATTACTTGAGGCATTACCAAACATCTCTGTCTTTGCCCTTAGAACACCCTCTCTATCACCTAGGTTTTCCAAGTGGCATGTACCAATATTTGTTATAACACATACATCAGGTTTCGCAATTTCACTAAGTCGCGTCATCTCTCCAAAATCACTTATTCCCATTTCAATAACTGCAATTTCATGATTTTGTCTTATTTTTAAAATTGTAAGAGGTACACCTATTTCATTATTAAAATTACCTTCTGTTTTCAATACATCATACTGTGTACATAGCACCGATGCAATAAATTCCTTTGTACTAGTCTTTCCTACACTACCTGTAATTCCAATTATTTTTATATTCAGTATACTTCTATAATATGCCGCTAATTTTTTTAATGCCAAAAGGGATGAATCAACAATTATGTATGGCCTATCTGTATCAATTTTTTTCTCAACTATTGTACATAGTGCACCTTTTTCGTACACTTGATTGATAAAATCATGTCCATCACATCTTTCGCCTTTAACCGCAAAAAACAGATAGTCATTTTCTACTAAACGACTATCAATGACTGCACCTGATATTTCTCTATTTATATACTGTCCTTGGCATACTAATTCTCCACCCACAGCTTTAGCAATAACTAATAAAGACAATCCTTTCATAAAGGCAACCTACTTTCTATCCGATAATGATATATTAATAAGATTCTCACAAAGAGATGGAAAATCTATTCCTATAGCAGCAGCCTCTTGAGGAAGCAGACTAGTCTTTGTCATCCCCGGCAATGTATTTGCTTCTAAACAATAACAATTTTCTTCAGCATCCGTTAGTACATCTACTCTACAATATGTATCCAGCATTAACGCTTTCGCCGCTAAAACGGCTACATCTTGAATCTTCTTTGTCAATTCCATTGATATATTAGCCGGACAAATCTCATCTGTAGCACCCGCTTCGTACTTATTTTTGAAATCGTATTCACCAACCTTAGGAATAATCTCTATAACTGGATACGCCTCATATTTAACAACACCACAAGAAAATTCTCTTCCCATAATCTTTTCTTCGATTACAAGTTCATTTTCATATTCAAACGCATTTTTTAAAGCGTTCTTAAATTCCGAATCATTATTTGCAAAAAATACACCGATACTGGAACCTCCACAACTTGGTTTCACAACCACAGGATAATTCAAGTTCAAGTCCTTCGCTGATAGGCATTCCTCACCAGCATAAAGAGATGTACCATTTGCCATTGGTACATTATTTGCCAAAAAAATCTTTCTAGATACTGCTTTATTCATTGCCATAGCACTGCTAAGATAATCTGCACCGGTGTATTTTATACCCAACAAATCAAATGTAGCTTGAACTTTTCCATTTTCACCATTTTCACCGTGAAGTGCCATAAATACAATATCTGCACTCATACAAATTTCTAAAACATTATTTCCAAAAAAACACTTTCTGATTTTCTTCTGTTCTTCAATATCCTTTGATTTTTCTTTAATATATACTAATTCATCTTCTATGGATTCTTTTAATTCAAAAAATTGTTCTGGCTTAATATCATCTCTGCCAATGAAAACATCCAATAGTAATGTATTATGTCCTTTTAATCTTAATGCACTGCATACATTTTCACCTGTCCATAGGGAAACTTCTCTTTCAGTACTTGTTCCACCGCATAATACAACAATATTCATATCTTCTCCTAACTATAAACGATTTATTTTAAGTATGCGCTTTTGGCATACAATAGGTTTATTTTACTAAAATAGCATTAAAAATGCAATTATATAATTAAAGATTAACAGTTTTACTGGCTATACTTATATATCTATTTATTTTATTCTGTAAAATGTTATATTTATCCTCTGGAAGGCTAATTTTTTCGTCTTCTAATTGTCTTGCAAATTCATATGCTAATTTTAACATATCGCTATCTCCATAAATATCTCCGATTTTAAACACTAAATCGCCACTTTGTCTTATTCCAAACATTTCTCCCGGGCCTCTTAACTTCAGGTCACAGGATGCAATATAAAAACCATCATTTGATTTATTTAATATATCTAATCTTTCTAACTTATCTTTGCTTTTAGAACCACTCACAAAAATACAATAAGACTGATACTTTCCTCTGCCTACTCGACCTCTTAATTGATGAAGTGCTGCCAGACCAAATCTCTCTGCATTTTCAATCATCATTACAGTAGCATTAGGAACATTTACACCTACCTCAATAACCGTAGTAGATACAAGCACATCAATCTCACCTTTGCCAAATTGATCCATTATAGAATTTTTAATCTGACCCTTCATTTTTCCATGTAGGTATTCTACATTTATATTTGGATCCAAGTTTTCTTTAAGATTCTTAGCATAAGATATTACATCACAAGCTTCAATACTTTCACTGGCCTCTACCATTGGACAGATAACATAAACCTGTCTGCCTTCTTTAACCTGCTTAGAAATGAAGTCGTATGCCTTCGGTCTGTAATCCATCGTAACAACACAGTTTTTTATTGGTAATCTATTAGATGGTAGCTCATCTATTACAGAAATATCAAGATCTCCGTATAATATTATAGCGAGGGTTCTTGGAATTGGTGTTGCCGACATCACTATTATATGCGGATTATAACCTTTATCTTGTAAAGTTCTTCGTTGATTAACTCCAAATCTATGTTGTTCGTCAGTAATTACTAACGCCAAATTTTTATATTTAACCTTTTCTTGAATTAAAGCATGAGTTCCAATAACAATATTCACACTACCATCTTCTATCATTGCATACATTTCTCTTTTATCAGCAGCAGTCATTGAACCTGTAAGTAAACCCACTGATAGATTGATATTGTGCTTTCTAATCAATTCAGATATATTCTCATAATGCTGGACAGCCAAAACCTCTGTGGGTGCCATCAATGCACCTTGAAATCCAGCAAAACCCGTATTTAAAAGAGCAATAATGGCAATAATGGTCTTTCCACTTCCAACATCCCCTTGTATAAGACGATTCATTTGTGTAGGCGATTCCATATCCTCATTTATTTCTCTGAGAACTTTCATCTGTGCACTTGTAAGATTAAAATCCAAAGAGTCTATGAATTCTTCAGTTTCAGGAGAAGTATGTATTATATATGAGTTGCTAATATCACCAGTTTTTTCTTTCATATATCTAAGCGCTAAGGTGAAAATAAGAAATTCATCAAAACATAATCTCTTTCTTGCCTTAATGACACTATCCATATCCTCAGGAAAATGAACTTGCTCCATTGCTCTCCCATAGGAGATGAGATTAAACTTATCCATCAATGATTCTGTTAGGTAATCATAAGCAGAAAAATCAATACCTTCAGAAAATACCTGTTTAATAGCCTTTATCACCATATTATTGGTAAGTCCATGGGTAAGTGGATATATTGGTTGCATTGTCGATAATTTTTCACTATATTTTTCAACAGTATATACATCTGGATGTTCCAGTTTTATAATTTTTCCTACTTTATCTCTTCTGAATCTTCCTCTAAAAATATATACCTCATCAAGTAATAGTGTTTTAGCTAAAAATGGCATATTATACCAAACACATTGGATTTTATCACCATTTACATCTGTAACTAATGCAGATACAATCTTATACTTAGCTGAGGCTCTTAAAACAGGCTTGCTATGTAATTTTACTTCTACAGCAGCAACTGCCTCATTATCAATCTGTGATATAGTAATTGCATCCCTAAAAACATCATAGTCCCTAGGATATAAAGTTAATAAATCAGACACCTGGAACACGCCTAATTTATTAAAAAGTTTTTCTGTTTTTTCTCCGATTCCTTTTATTTCATTAACATTCATTTGATTCACTCTCTAAAATAATTGAATTTTTATTAAAGAAAGAGATAAACGAATCCTCGTTTATCTCTTCATATTCACTTTATAAATATTATTCTACAGATACAACATAGTAATATATTGGCTGACCACCAAAGTTTACTTCTACATCCACATCTGGGAAAATTGATGAAACTTCTTCTGCAATTTCCTTTGCATCATCTTCTGTAACATCACTACCATAGTATATGCTAACAATTTCAGAATCTTCATCTATCAATTCCTTAAGCATCTCTACTGTTGTCTCCTTAATATCTTGAGTAACGGTTAATATGCCATGGTCGCCTATACCCATAATATCATTTTCTTTTATAACTTTACCATCAAGTTCAGTATCGCGAACAGCATATGTTACTTGACCTGTCTTAACTTTTGACATCTCTTCAATCATTCTTGCAGAATTTGAATCTGCTGAGTCATCTGCAACATAATTAATTAATGCTGTGATTCCTTGTGGAATAGTTTTAGATGGTATAACTATAATGTTTTTATCCTTAACAAGGCTCTGTGCTTGATTAGCTGCCAATATGATGTTTTTATTATTTGGTAATATATATATATTATCTGCATTAACTTTTTCAATGGCATTTAACATATCTTCAGTGCTTGGATTCATTGTTTGGCCACCCTCTATAAGGTAGTCAACACCCAAGCCCTTAAATATTTCATTAACGCCCGAGCCAATAGAAACTGAAATAAAACCTACCTCTTTATGTGGCATTGGTTCTTCCTTTGCGGCAGCCGCAAGTTTCTGGGCATCTTTAATTAGCTTTTCTTGATGCTCTTCACGCATATTATCTATTTTCATATTTGTAAGAGAACCATACGTTAATGCTTTCTGGATTGCAAGACCAGGATCATTTGTATGAACATGTACTTTTACAATGTCATCATCAGAAACAACAACAATAGAATCACCGATTGATTCAAGATAAGCTTTAAACGCTTTTTCATCTTCTATTGTATATTTTTTCTCAACCATTACAATAAATTCTGTACAATATCCAAATTTTATATCAATATCATCTACATTGCCAGTCTCAACTGTAATGTTTGATGAACCAGTGCTTTCAAAGGATAAATCTAATTCTTTACCTAAAAATGCATCATATGCACCTTTAAGTACAACCATAAGGCCCTGACCACCTGAGTCAACAACTCCTGCTTGTTTTAATACAGGAAGCATCTCTGGAGTTTGGCTTAAAACATAATCACCATGCTCAAGAACTGCTGCAAAAATCACATCTAAATCATTGGTTTTTGATGCCATCTCAATAGCTTTATCTGCTAAACCCTTAGCAACAGTAAGGATGGTACCTTCTTTAGGTTTCATAACTGCTTTATATGCTGTTTCTACTGCTCTTTCAAATGATTTTGCAATAACTTTTGCATCTATCACATCTACCTCTTTTACTTCTTTAGTAAATCCTCTAAATAATTGTGAAAGAATAACACCTGAATTACCTCTAGCACCTCTAAGAGACCCTGAAGAAACAGCCTTACAAATCAGTTCAAATGAATCCTTAGAAACATTGTTCACTTCCTTGGCTGCTGACATAATGGTAAGTGTCATATTTGTTCCAGTATCACCATCTGGGACTGGAAAAACATTCAACTCATTTATCCATTCTTTCTTTGCTTCAAGATTCTTAGCGCCTGCTAAAAACATCTTTTTTAAACATGCACCATCTATGCTTGTCTTTACCACAACAATATCCTCCTTAAACTTAAGAATCATTAGTCAATAATTCTTACGCCTTCTACATAAATATTAATCTTTTGTACCTTAAGTCCAGTAAATTCTTCTACTTTATACCTAACATTAGATACAAGATTGTCTGCTACTGAGGAAATATTCACTCCATAAGAAACAATTACGTGAAAATCAATAGTAATATCGTTGCCTTCATCAATTTGAACATCTATACCTTTTGTTATACTATCTTTTTTAAGTAACTTTACAAGACCATCAGTCATACTAACAGCCGCCATGCCAACAATACCAAAGCACTCTACAGCGGTCGTTCCTGCATATTTTGCTATTACGTCTTCGTCAATTAACACTTCACCTAATTCGGTGGACATTTTACCTTTCATCGGGAAAACCTCCTATCGTTTCTAATATTGAGTCTTGTCATATACGAAAGGTATTATATCACACTATACCAAATTTGGAAACTGAAAAATAATTTATTTTATAAAAGTACTTGCAAAATTCACCATGTTCTGATAGAATATCTCTTGTTGTGGTCATAGATTGTGACCAACTATATTTAAGGAGGTGCAATTATGGCTAAATGTGCAATTTGTAGTAAGGCTACTCACTTTGGTAATGCTGTGAGCCATTCTCATAGAAGATCAAACAAGATATGGAAATCCAACGTAAAATCAGTTAAAGTTAAGGTGAACGGTGGTTCAAAGAAGATGAACGTATGTACTTCTTGCCTTAAATCTGGATTAGTTGAAAGAGCTTAAGTTAGAAATCAAAATTTTAAAAAGACTGCATATGCAGTCTTTTTTTATATTACTTTTTTTGCCACATCTACTGATTCTTTCGCATCTGTCGCATAATAATCAGCACCAATTTCTCTAGCGTATTCTGGAGTAAGAACTGCTCCTCCTACGACTACTTTACAATCTACATTATTTTCTCTCAGCAACTTTATTGTTTCTTTCATTGACACAAGTGTAGTAGTCATCAATGCTGATAATCCCACAAGTTTTACCTTGTGCTCTATTGCAGCATCAACTACAGTCTGATAATCTACATCCTTACCTAAATCAATGACTGTATATCCATAATTTTCCAATAAAACTTTTACGATATTTTTGCCAATATCATGAATATCACCCTTTACTGTTGCTAATATAATCTTCCCTTTACTTATAGGAGATTTGTTTTCACTACGTAGTTTATCTTTTATAACTTCAAAACAACTTTGAGCAACACTTGCTGATAAAATCAATTGAGGTAAAAAGAGTGTACCTTTTTCAAATTGATCCCCAATACTATCTAGAGCAGGTATAAGAATTTTATTTACAAGAGTCATTGGTTCGTATCCGTCAACTTCAAGAAGTTCTCTAGTAAGTACAGCTCCTTCTGATTTCATTCCCGTAAAAACAGCATGTTTTAAGTTGTTTTCTATAGTTTCAATATCACTTTTATCCGTATTGCTATTTTCTTTTAAAATTATGTCATTTTTATTTAAAGGAGGCACATCAGTTAATGTTCTATTTGCATCGCATACATCCATTTTCAATATTACATTCGAGTAATTTTCAATAAAATCCACTGAATTACTGTCAATTCCCGCCAAGAGCTTATATGCTCTAAAGGCCGCCATCATAGCTGCAATGTTAGGATTGATTATTGGCAATGTAAGTCCTGCATACAATGCCATAGTTAAAAATGATTGATTCACTAACTCTCTATTTGGCAATCCAAAGGAAATATTGGATACACCTAGAACAGTCTTTAGACCTAATTCATCTCTGACTCTTGTAAGACATTTAAGTGTTTCAACCACTCCTTCTTGCTCAGCACTAGCTGTAAGAGTAAGACAGTCAATAAAGACTTTTTCCTTTGGTATCCCAAGTTGCATTGCTTTATTTAATATTTTTTTTGCGATTTGAAAGCGTTCATCACAGCTCTTTGGTATGCCGTTTTCATCTAAACACAAACCAACAACGCAGGCTCCATATTTTTTGACTAAAGGAAGTACTGCATTCATTGACTTTTCCTCACCATTACATGAATTTACAATTGGAATACCATTGTAAACCCTAAGCGCCGCTTCCAAAACTTCTGGGATTGTGGAATCTATCTGTAGTGGTGCATCAACCACACCCTGAAGTGCTGTAATAGTGTTAATCATCATATTTCTTTCATCTATGCCAGGAAGCCCAACATTTACATCCAAAATCTCAGCTCCTGCCTCTACTTGAGTAATTGCCTGATTTAGAATATAATCAATATCATTATTCAAAAGGGCTTCTTTAAATTTTTTCTTTCCTGTTGGATTGATTCTTTCACCAATAACTCTAGGTTCATTAATCATTACAGTGTTAGTAGCTGAACATATCGCACAAACATTATCATATACTGGCGATGTAAATTCTGCTTTCTTCAACATCTCATTTAATGAGGAAATATATTTCTCATTTGTTCCACAACATCCACCATAAAATTTAACCCCAAGAGTTGTCATAGGCTCCATAAGTTTTGAAAATTCCTCTGGTAAAACATCATATTCACCTGTAAGCGGGTCTGGTAATCCAGCATTTGGTTTAACTATCAAAGGTAGGTTCGTCCACTTACGCATTTCCTCCACTATTGGTAATAATTCTTCAGGGCCTAATGAACAGTTGACACCTATTGCATCTGCCCCAAGTCCAGTTAATGTAAGGGCCATTGAAGAAATGTTACATCCTGTGAATGTTCTCATGTTTTTCTCAAAAGTCATCGTAACAAGTACTGGTAGCGAAGAATTTTCCTTAACAGCTAATAGTGCAGCTTTAACTTCGAGAAGATCTGTTTGTGTTTCTAACACTATTAAATCCGCTCCTGCTTTAACACCTGCCAACACTTCTTCCTTGTAGTATTCATATGCGTCATTAAATGATAAACTTCCAGTTGGTTCTAACAGTTGACCAATTGGACCTAGGTCCAGAGCTACTAGAGCATCTCCACCTTTTGTTGCTTCTTTAGCTATGCTTACAGCTTTAGTGATAACCTCTTCAACTGTTCTGTCACAATGAGCTAATTTATATCTATTGGCCCCAAATGTATTTGTATAAATAATATTTGAACCAGCATTTAGATATTCTTTATATATTTCTTCTATTATTTCAGGTGCTTCAAAATTCATAAGTTCTGGTATTCCACCAAGTTTAAGGCCTCTGGCTTGAAGCATCGTACCCATCGCACCATCTAAAATTATATAATCTTTCTTTAATAGTTCTTTAAAATCCACAACGGTCACCTCTTTTTCTAAATTCGCATCTGTTACTCAATTTACATGTACTACAGCCTCTTCTCATAGACTTAATCTCCTTATCACTTATTCCAATAATACACAATACTGATTTACGAGGTGTTAAAATATAACTTTCATTTGAACATAATCCAATGAGCTTAGAAGCATTTAATACATCAAGAATTTCGTGTTCTAAGAAAATAGGTAAATCCCCATATCCAATACCAAATCTATAAGTAAAGTACTTACCTTCTATTTCTTTTTTCATTTGTACTTCCGCTTTGTCGCATACTTGCTCAATTGCTACGCCTGCCATTGCATCAAGTATGACCGCCTTTGCCATATCATTAATCTGAGTTCTAGCGATTAACCTATCCATCTCACCAGACAGAGTAGCTGCTAAAATAAAAACTTTTGAACATCCTTCTAAGTGATTTCTTATAGAATTCCCTGTAAGTAATAGACTTGTACCTAAAACCTCTACACCGTTTGCCTTAAACTCAATAGGAAACTGCCTATATAAATATCTTGGAATTGCTGTGTTTATAATATCCATTTCACAATCATCCATAATATTTTTTACTCTTTCATCCGGACTATTGCCTTTATATCCTAGATATCTTGCACATTCTTCTTTATTTAGGTTTGACAATTTAATGTTGTTCATATAGTCTCCTGATATTTTTAAGATGCATTAGAATAAATTCTTAACGGATTCATAAATTTTTCTTGCCACATATGGATTATTCATTGTATATAAGTGAATTCCATCAACACCATTTGAAACTAAATCTATGATTTGGTCTACCGCGTAGGCAATACCTGCATCACGAAGTGCTTCTGGTGAATCTCCATATTTTTGCAATACTTTAACAAATTTAGGTGTTAATGAAGCTCCACACATAGTAACCATTCTTTCGATATTGCTTTTATTTATTACTGGCATTATACCTGCTTCAATTGGAACATTTATACCAGCAATTCTTGCCTTATCTCTAAAATCATAAAATTTCGAGTTATCAAAAAATAACTGTGATATAAGATGGGTTGCTCCTGCATCCACTTTCTTTTTAAGATTTAAAATATCCTCAACCATACTATTTGCATCGGCGTGAACCTCTGGATAACAAGCACCCGATACGTGAAAATCTCCGTGGTTTTTAATATACTCTACTAATTCACTGGCATATCTAAAATCGGTCTTTCTTGGAATATCCTTTGCAATATCACCCCTGAGTGCCAATATATTTTCTATTCCATGTTCTTTCAAACTATTTAATTCAGCATCCACTTCATCAACTGAACTGTTAACACACGTCAGATGAGCCACTGGTGTAATGTTATATTTGTCTTTGATAATTGTAGCAATTTCGCAGGTTTTACTGTTTCCAGCCTCCCTACCTCCTGCACCATATGTAACGCTAATAAAATCCGGCTTTAAATCCTTTAATTCCTCTAATGTATTATATATAGTTTCAATTCCTGAATCCTTCTTTGGTGGAAAAACTTCAAAGGAAAATACCTGCTTGTCCTTCTCTTTAAAAAGTTCTGATATCTTCATCTTTCTCTCCTTTTTTTAGCATGATGAAAACAAATTATATCCAATAATTATCATTATCATTATTATTATGCATATAGAAATGAAACTGGTATCAAGATATAATCCATTTGCTATACCAATTCCTAACCAAAATAAATCCGCACATTTTCTTCATAACAAACCTCTATTGACGTTATTATAACAGCACACTATGTGTTGTTAACTAAAATCAATCCTTTAGTTTATTATATGAAAGTAGGCGGAAATATCTTATATTATTTACATCTTATCTACAGAATCCTTCGCAGCAGCGATTATTACTGTATCACTAACCTCTTCTTTTTTCTTGTCTGACTTTGTAAATTTATTAATAATGTCAGGAACCATGTCTATAATTCTTGATAAACTATCCTGATTCTTTATATTAACAATCTTACTTGAGCCGTTGTTGATAACAAGCACAGCACTAGGCGACATCTTACCGCCTAAACCACCTGCCATATTTCCCGCACCCATACCAAAAGAAACATCTACCAATGGTAAAATAATAGTATCCCCAATATGAACTGCATCTCCTACAACTGTCTTTGTAGACATTAATTCTGATGCCCCATTAAATAATGCTGATGCCGTTGATTCAAAGTTATTCTCTGCCATAAAAATCACGTATGATGTAGGTTCTACATCATAGAACTCCTTTCTGTTTCACAAAATTAATAAATTGTCTTAATCTTTTTTGTTTATATATTTTTAAGGCTATAAGTAAAAGTGTAACTAATCTAATTCTTCCTTTTAGCTTATACCAGCCTTCAAATACTTCTTTCTCAAATTCTGAAATTAATTCAACCCTTCCTTTATGCAAGGGATATAAAATTGAAGCAAATCCCAATACCATTCCAGTAGTTGAGGGATCCTCGAATCCAAAACGAATTTTTGCTTCTATCTTTGTAGGAAGTATATGCTTTATTGCCTTTATTACTAAAATTTTCAACTTCTTGATAGCCTTCTTTGATTCGTCTGCTGTCAAAAAGTCTATATATTCCTGTTTTCTTTTTCTAATCTGCTTTAGTTTATCACAAAATTTACGAATTTTGAATTTTATTTTCGTAAATTTACCGATTATTATTTTCTTTACTTTTGTTAGTATAGAAATTTTTTCTTCATGTTCATTAATAGTTTCATCAACAGATTGAATAAATACTTCCTTATCTTCTATTGAATCCCTTGATTTTTCTCGGCTTTCATGGATTTTTGTCTCTTTATCCACAATATCTATAGGTCTTTTTTTACTAGTGGATTTATTATCAACTTGCTTCTTGCTAGTCATTTTATCACTAGTCACCTTATTACTAGCTTCTTCTTCACTGGTATTATTCACCTGTGAATCGCTAGTTATTATAGTTTTAAACAAAATATTAACTTTATACCGAAGTTGTCCATTTATCAGACTTCCTCTAAACTTCAAAATTCCAAACCAACCAACTTGAAATTTTAGATTCACATTATCTTTACTAATTTCGCCATTACTCTTATATCTAATTGGAACAAATAAGATTGACAATATTATTAGTAAAACCAGAGCAAATAGTATAAGTAAAATAATGCCGATAATCTTTAATATCATTAAAATAATATGTAACACTATTCTACCTCTCTGCTATAAATGTTTTTATATCAAAATCATTCCTTGTGAAGTAACAATCACTTATTATAGAATTCGTTAGTTCAATTGCTTCATCCTTGCCGAATGCAAGTCCCACCGCCGTTATATCCATCTGATTATAAAAAGAGCTTAATAAAAT